>JANNWL010000453.1:0-20420 GCA_031414735.1 Burkholderiales bacterium
GTGGCCACGGCGGTTGGCGGCGACCAGATTGCCTTCACCAACAGCGGCTGGTCGTTCTCGCGCCGGCAGACCCAGGCCGAGCTGGGCCTGGACGAGCTGCTGATGCTCAACGATTTCGAGGCCCTGGCCTTGTCACTGCCGCGGCTGAGCTCCGCCCAGTTGCGCCCGCACGGTCCCTTGCCCCATGCACGTGGCACGCTGGCCGTGGTCGGCCCCGGCACCGGCCTGGGTGTGGCCGGACTCGTGCAGACCGCCCACGGCTGGGTGGCCCTGGCGGGTGAGGGCGGCCACGCCACGCTGTCCGCCAGCGACGATTTCGAAGCCGCCCTGCTGGCGGCCGTGCGACGCGAACATGCCCATGTGTCGGCCGAGCGGCTGCTGTCGGGCATCGGCCTGCCGGTGCTGCACCGCGGCGTGGCCACGGTGATGGGACTGGCGGCCGAACCGTTGACGGCCGAGCAGGTCGTCGAGCGCGGCCTGGCCGGCACCGACGTCGTCTGCAGCCGCAGCCTGGACGCCTTCTGCGCCCTGCTCGGCGGCTTCTGCGGCAACGTGGCGCTGACCCTGGGCGCGCGCGGCGGTCTGTACATTGGCGGCGGCATCGTGCCGCGGCTGGGGGAGCGCTTCTTCCAGTCGACCTTCCGAGAACGCTTCGAGGCCAAGGGCCGCTTCCAGGCCTACCTGCAGGCCGTGCCCACCGCGCTGATCACCGACACGCTGGCTGCGCTCACGGGCGCGGCGCAGGCGCTCGAACAACACGGCGCCTGAGCCGGGTGCCCCGCGACTGCATCCGGCGGCGCGCCAGCTGCGTACATGGGGGCATGCAGGCACGCTACACGCTTCACCGGGTTCTGGCCGCAGCCGCCTTGACCGGCTGCGCGCTGAGCGCCGCCGCCCATGACACCTGGTTCGAACCGCTGCCGCCCACGCGCGCTGGCGAGCTGCGCCTGGCCCTGGGCACGGGCGACCGCTTCCCGGCGCAGGAATTCGCCATCGACCCGAAGTACCTCGTGCGCCAGGGCTGCAGCATCGACGCGGGCCGACCGGCCGGCGCGTTGCGGGCCCAGCTGACGACGGCCACCGCGCTGGTGCTGCGGGCGCCCGTGTCGGCGCGGTCCTGCTGGGCGCAGCTGACGCCGTTCCAGATCACCTTGCAAGCCGACAAGGTGCCGATTTACCTCAAGGAGATCAATGCCTCGGCCGACCTGCGCGCCACCTGGGCCGACTTGCAGGCGCGCAGCTTGCCGTGGCAGGAGACCTACACCAAGCACGCACGCATCAACCTGGGCGACGTGTCGGCGCAATCGGCGGCGCCGTCGGGCATGGCCCTGGACATGCTGCTGCAGGCCGACCCCGGCCCGGTGCGCGTGCGCGACAAGGTGGTGGTGCAGGTGCTGCGCGACGGGCGCCCGCTGGCCGGCTTCAACGTCGAGTTGCGCAGCGAACTCAGTCCGCTGGGCCTGTGGTACCGCACCGATGCCGATGGCCGGGTCACCCTGCAGCCGCCCTTGCCTGGTCGGTGGATGCTGCGCGGCACCGACCTGGCGCTGTCCGCGAGCCGGTCTGACGAGTGGGAGAGCCGCTTCGTCACGCTGGCCTTCGAGGTCGCGCCCGCGGTTGCGTCCAACTAGAACGGCAGCAACTTCAGGTTGAACGCCCGCTCGGCAAACCAAACGCCGGCCAGCACCGCAATCAGCAACGAGCCGCCAATGCGCACGCCTTGCCGGTAGAGCACCGTGCGGCGCAGGGCGTAGGCCAGCGGCAGAAACACCGCCACGATGGCCAGTTGCCCGACTTCGACGCCGAGGTTGAAACCCACCAGCGCCAACGCCAGCGCGTCTTGCGGCAGGCCCAGGTCGGCCAGCACGCTGGCGAATCCGAAGCCGTGGATCAGCCCGAAGCCGAAGGCCACGGCCCAGCGCCGCCCGGTGAACAACGGCAAGACGTTGTTCAGCGCGGCCAGCACCACCGACGCGGCAATCGTGGCCTCGACCGCGCGCGACGGCAGCGACACCCAGCCCAGCGTGGCCAGCGTCAAGGTGATGGAATGCGCCAGCGTGAAGGCGGTGACGATGCGCAGCACGTCCCACAAGGCCACGCCTGCGTTCGGTACCGGCCGCCAATCGGCCGCCCGGCCCCACGCCCCGCCGCGCCGCAGGCCGTGTTTTCGACTCGGCCGCTGCCACACCAGCACCGCCGGCAGCAGCAGCGAAAGCAGAAAAAGGATGTGGTCGATGCCGATCCAGATGTGCCACACGCCTTCGCGCGCGTAGTCGACAAACTGCCGCCAGCCGCTGGACTGGCCGAGATCGAACTGCTGCTGCGCTGCTGCAGGCCCGAAGACCGCCGTGCGCGTGGTGCCGGCCGCGCTGAGCTTGAGCAGGCCGCGGTGCTGCGGGTCCAGGTCGGCGAACAGGCGGTAGTCCAGCGTCAGCGTACGGACCGCTGCACCCGTGTCGCGGCCCGCGCAGTCCCACTGCAGCGGCAGCACGCTGTAGGCGCCGTCGGTGTGCTCGTCGACGAGCTGCGCGCCGATGTTCAGCCTGCAGGGCTGGCCGTCGGCCTGCAGCCGCAGGCGGGCCTGGGCGTAGGCGGCGATGTCGGCGTGCCGCGCACGCAGCTCGCCCCAGGTGATGTCGCCGTCGCCATTGGCGTCCAGCCCGATGGCGAAATCCAGGTCGCGCAGGGCGATGTCCCACTGGCCGCTGAGCTGGCTCCCCTGCACCGCCACGGCCAGGTAGCTGTCCGAAGGCTTGTGGGCCTGCGCGCCGGCTGAGGCCAGCAGCAGCAGGCAAGCCAGCCACCATGGCCAGCGCATCCACCAGCCACCGACAAGGCGGTCCTGTGCCCTCATTTGCGTCGTCACGGCCGTGCCTTGAGCCGGTCGGCCAGCGCCTGCAGCGCCACGCTCTGGATGCCGGATGCCGCCATCCAGTCCAGCACGGGGGCGGCGGCGGCCGGTTGCCGTGCCGCCAGGGCGGCTTCAAGCAGGATGCGGGCATCGGCCGGCTCGCGCTGCTCGGCGAAGTTCTCGCGCGCCAGCACCACTGCCTGATCAGGCTGGGCGCGCAAGGCCAGCCGGTAGCGCGAGGCTTCCTTGCGGTGTGTGGTGTCGCCACGCAGCGCGGCGGCGTCAAAGCGGTCGCCCAGGCTGCGCGCCAGGGCTTCGCGCTCGGGGGTGCCGGCCGCTTGCGCCGCCAGGGCCAGACGCAAGAGCAGCACGTCGGCGCGGGTGCGGTCTTTCAGCAGGGCCAGCACCTCGGACGGGCGGTTGCGGTCGAGCAGGAAGTCGGCATAGGCGGCGAGCAGGTACACGTCGCCCACGTCCAGGGCCAGCGCCTGGCGAAAGGCCGCCTCGGCGGCCGCGTAGGCGCCGCGCCGTTCCTCCGTCTCGGCCAGGCGCGTGAGGGCCCACAGGCGCTGTGCGCGGTCGGCCTCGGGCGCGTTCTTCAACGCGCTGCCCAGCGCGGTGGCGGCGGCGTCGGCACGCCCCGTGGCAGCGTCGACCTGCGCGGTACAGGCCGCACCGATCAGCGGCGGCGCCCGGGCTGCGAGCTGCTCGCAGCTGCGCCGAGCCTGCGTGTAGTCGGCCCGCACCATGTGGATGGCAGCGCGCCAGGCCCAGGCCTCGCCGTGGGCGGGGTCGGCCTGCAGCACGGCGTCCAGATCAACCAGTGCCTCGCTGAAGCGGTGATCAAACTGCAGCAGCTTGGCGCGCAGCACGCGCACGGCAGCGGGCGGTGCGGGCAAGGCCCACCACGGTGCCAGTGCGGCCTGTGCATAGCCGATGTAGCGCGGGTCGCCCTCGGCCGCCACAGCGTCGAAGTAGCCCTCCGCCAGGCGCACGGCACGGTCCACATCGCCCGGCTGCTGTCGCCAGGCTTGGCGCAGGGCCTGCAGTGCCTGCGCCCGGGGGTCGCTGGCGCGTGCGGGCAGGCGTTCAAGCACCTGGGTGTCGGTGGCGGGCAGGAAGGGGGCGGCGACGGCCGTGCAGACGGCGAGCGTGCACAGAAGGGCCGGTAACAGGCGGTGTGGGCACGGCATGGACATCTTGATCGTAGTCTGCCCTGGCGCCCAGGTCGCTGTGGGTTTAGTGGCCCGGTCTGTCAACGGGGCCCTGGCGGGCGGCGTTGTCGACTCATGTCCGCCAGGTCTTGATTGTTTTCGGGTGACGATCACGACCCACGGACCGCCTGGGGCGCAGTAAGGCCAGCGCGACAGACTTCAACACTTGCACCATCCGGTTCCCCTCCATCGAAAGAGACATCATGAACAAGCTCCTCAGCGCCCTGGTTTTCGCCGCATTGGCATCGTTCGGCTTCAGCGCGCACGCCGCGTCGCACGCCGCCGGCGCCCCCATGAAGGCCGAGGCCGCCAAGCCGGCTGCCAGCGCGCCCAAGGCTCATAAGGCGAGCAAGCCGGCCAGTGGTGCCAAGGCCGAGATGAAGAAGGAAGAAGCCAAGAAGTAAGACTTCGCGGCTTCGAAAATGGCGGGCGCCTGGCGCCCGCCATTTTTTATGGGCACAGCAAGCGCACCGAATCGTGCATTCGGCCGCGGTGGGAAGCCCCCCGGATTGCGGGGACCGCCTGTGCGTTCGTGACTTGTGTACGACCGCGCCGGCGGTGGCGCCGATAGATTCGCTGCACAAATTGAAGCGGAATCTGCCCACCCCATGAAAACCACCCGAATTGCCGCCCTGGGCGCCCTGGCCTCGGTCCTGTCCCTGGCCGCGCAGGCGGGTCCGACCACCGTATTTGGCGGGTCGCTGACCGGCCTGCAGTGGACGGCGCAATCGACGATCGTCGCCGTCAACTCCACCGCCACCGCAGCCGGCGGTGGCGACACGCGCTACTTCGCGCGCCAGCCCGACCACAGCGGCGTGGTGGCACTGATCATGAATTACGGCGCCGGTGGATCTTTCATCTGCTCGGGCACGCTGCTGTCCGACCGCCGCTCGGTGCTGACCGCAGCACATTGCGTCAGTGGCGGCGCAGGCACCGCCAGCCCGTTGAGCACCACGGCCTACTTCTATGGCGGCTCAGACGGCGACCTGCAGGTGCCCTGGAGTTCGCAGTCCACCGCGGTCGGTGTGTCGAACCACTTCGTGCACAGCGCCTACACCGGGCAGGTCGTGGACCAGAACGACATTGCGGTGTTGCGCCTGGACAGCGACGCACCGACCTTCGCCAATGGCCATGAGCTGTACACCGAGAGCGACCTGACCGGCCGGCAGTTCAACGTGGCCGGGTATGGCGGACGTTCCAGCGGCGGGGGAAATGTCGGCGAAGACCTGGGCACGGGTCGGCTGCGACAGGGCGACAACCGCTACGACTTCAGGCTGGGCGACGCCGCTTTCGGTGGCTTCTTCGACACCTGGACGGGCCTGGGCACCGCAGACAAGGCCTATTCATACCTCTCCGACTTCGACAACGGGCAGTCTGCCCACGACGCCAGCTGCTTGCTGGGCAGCGCGTTTGGCCTGGCCAGTGCGCAGTTCTGCGACCTCGGCCTGGGTTGGTCGGAGGCCTCGGTGGGCGGTGGTGATTCGGGCGGGCCGGAGTTCATCGATGGCAAGGTCGCGTCGGTCACCTCCTACGGCTTGAGCTTCGGCGCGGACTTCGGCGACCTCCGTGACGGCCTGCAAAGCAGTTACGGTGAGTTCAGTGGCTATGTACCGGTCTCGCTGCACGCCGACTTCATTCGCTCCAGCATGATGGCGGCGCCGCGCAGCGACCACGGCTCGGTGCCCGAGCCCGGCAGCGTGGCGCTGGTGATGGCCGGCCTGCTGGCCGCCGTGGCGACGCGCCGCCACCGTCACGGCCTCGGGCCAGCTGCACTTTGAAACGGTGCGAACCCCGTTTACCCGGCCTTGCCGCGCCGCCGCAGCCAGGCCAGCAACTCGCCGACGAAGCCGCGCCTGAAGCCGATCACGCAGACAACGAAGATCGCGCCGATGATGACGTTCACCCACGCACCGACGCGGTCAGCCAGGAAGTTCTGCAGCCCGATGATGGTGAAGGCGCCCAGCACCGGCCCGGCAAAGGTGCCCATGCCGCCCAGCAGCGCCATCAGCACCACTTCGCCCGAGAGCGACCAGTGCGCGTCGGACAATGTGGCGAAGCCCAGCACCAGCGTCTTCATCGAGCCCGCCAGCCCGGCCAGCGTGGTGCTGAGCACAAAGGCCAGCAGCTTGTAGCGATCGACGTCGTAGCCCAGCGAGATGGCGCGTGGCTCGTTCTCGCGAATGGCCTTGAGCACCTGGCCGTAGGGCGAGTGAACGACGCGGATGACGAACAAAAACACCGCCACGAAAACTGCCAGCACCACGAAGTACAGCGTGATGTCGTTGTCGAGCGGGATCAGGCCGAAGAGCTTGCCGCGGGGCACGCCCTGCAGGCCGTCCTCGCCGCCAGTGAAGGGCGCTTGCAGCCAGACGAAATAGATCATCTGCGCCATCGCCAGCGTGATCATCGCGAAGTAGATGCCCTGGCGGCGGATGGCGATCAGGCCCACGACGAGGCCGATCAGCCCCGCGCCCAGCGTGCCGGCCAGCACACCGAGCTCGGGCGAGAAGCCGGCCGACTTCACCAGCCAGCCGGTGAAGTAAGCCGCTGCACCCAGGTAAGCCGCGTGGCCGAAAGACAAGAGTCCCGTGTAGCCCAGCAGCAGGTTGAAGGCGCAGGCAAAGATGGCGTAGCACAGCGCCTTCATCATGAACACCGGGTACAGGCCGATGAAGGGCGCGGCGATCAGCAACGCCAGGCCGGCCAGCCAGGCCAGGCGCGAGAGGCGGGTGATGCGGTTGTCGGGCGTCGTGGCCATCAGGCTTCCTTGCCGAACAGGCCCGCCGGCCGAATCATCAGCACGATGGCCATGATGACGAAGACCACGATGCTCGAGGCTTCGGGGTAGAAGACCTTGGTCAGGCCCTCGATCAGCCCCAGCGCGAGACCGGTGACGATGGACCCGAGGATGGAGCCCATGCCGCCGATGACCACCACCGCAAAGACGATGATGATGAGGTTGCTGCCCATCAGCGGCGTGATCTGGATGATGGGCGCGGCCAGCACGCCGGCCAGTGCCGCCAAGCCCGCCCCGGCGCCGTAGGTGAACATCACCATCATCGGCACGTTGATGCCGAAGGCCTGCACCAGCTTCGGGTTCTCGGTGCCGGCACGCAGGTAGCTGCCCAGCCGCGTGCGCTCGATCAGCCACCAGGTGGCCAGGCACACCAGCAGCGAGGCGAGGACGACGAAGCCGCGGTAGTTGGGCAGGATCATGAAGCCCAGGTCGGTGGCCCCTTGCAGGGCCTCGGGCACGGCGTACTGCTGGCCGGACACACCGAACTGGTCACGGAACACGCCTTCAGCGATCAACGACAGGCCAAAGGTCAGCAGCAGGCCGTAGATGGGGTCGATGTTGTACAGCCGCTTGAGCAGCGTGCGCTCGACGGCCATGCCCAGCGCGCCCACCACCAGCGGCGCCAGCAGCAGCGCCCACCAGAAGCCGATGCCGAACTTCTCCATCGCCAACCAGGCCGCATACGCGCCCATCATGTACAGCGCGCCATGGGCAAAGTTGACGATGCCCAGCAGGCCGAAGATCACGGCCAGCCCGAGGCTGAGAATGGCGTAGAACGAGCCATTCACGAGCCCGAGCAGCAACTGGCCCAGGAAGGCTTGCAGGGGGATGCCGAAGATGTCCATGGGCCGTTTCAGGCGTTCAGTGCATCACTTCCAGAGGGGGCACTTGCTGTCGGCCTTGGTCTGCCAGGCCGCGTCGCCCTTGAAAGTCTCGACGACGTTGTAGTAGTCCCAGGGCTCGACCGACTTGTCCGGGCTCTTGACCTGCATCAGGTACATGTCGTGCACCATGCGGCCGTCTTCGCGGATGTAGCCGCCCTTGGCAAAGACATCGTTGATCTTGGTCTTTCTCATATGCGCCAGCACCGTGTCGGCGTCGTCGGTGCCGGTGGCCTTGACGGCTTGCAGGTAGTTCAGCGCGGCGGAGTAGTCGCCGGCATGGATGCTCGTGGGCATGCGCTTGAACTTGTCGAAGAACTTGCGGCCCCAGGCGCGCGTTTCGGCGTCGCGGTTCCAGTACCAGCTGTCCGTCAGGTACAGGCCCTGCGTGGTCTTCAGGCCCAGCGAGTGGATGTCCGTGATGAAGACCAGCAGGCCGGCCAGCTTCATCGTCTTGGTGATGCCGAACTCCGCCGCTGCCTTGATGCTGTTGATGGTGTCGCCGCCGGCGTTGGCCAGGCCCAGGATCTGCGCCTTGCTGCTCTGCGCTTGCAGCAGGAACGACGAGAAGTCGCTGGCTGCCAGCGGGTGCTTCACGGTGCCCACCACGGTGCCGCCCGCGGCCTTGACGACGGTGGCGGTGTCGTTCTGCAACTGCGCGCCGAAGGCATAGTCGGCCTGCAGGAAGAACCAGCTCTTGCCGCCGGCCTTGACCACCGCGTTGCCGGTGCCCTTGGCCAGCGCCACGGTGTCATAGGCCCAGTGCACCGTGTAGGCGTTGCACTGGTCGTTGGTCAGCGCCGAAGTCGCCGCGCCCACCACCAGGAAGGGCTTTTTCTTCTCGACCGCCACCTTGGCCATGGCCAGCGCAGTGCCCGAGTTGGTGCCGCCGATCAGCATGTCCACGCCCTGCGTGTCAAACCACTCGCGGGCCTTGGCGGCAGCCACGTCGGCCTTGTTCTGGTGGTCGGCGTACACCACTTCGATCTTCTTGCCGTTGATGGCGCCGCCCATGTCGGCCACGGCCATCTTGATGGCTTCGACGCCGGCAATGCCGTCGATGTCGGAGTACAGGCCCGAGATGTCGGTGATGATGCCGATCTTGATGACATCGCCCGAGACCTGTGCCGTCGCGGGTGCGCTGGCGCCCAGCATGGCGGCGCAGGCCAGGGTGCAGGCGGCTGAGAGTTTCTTGAGCTTCATGCTTGTCTCCATCAGAGGTCTTGGGGTGGTGGTACGGGGCAGCGCGGTCGGCCGGGTGGCTTCATACGCCAAGGTATTCATGCAGGCGTTCCATGCGCGCGGGCAGTTCGGCCTGCGTGAAGGACTGGACCACCTGGCCATGCTCGACGACGAGGAAGCGGTCGGCCAGGGGTGCGGCGAAGCGGAAGTTCTGCTCCACCATCACGATGGTGTAGCCCTTGGTGCGCAGCATCGCCACCATCGCCGACAGCTTCTCGACGATCACCGGCGCCAGGCCTTCCGAGATCTCGTCCAGCAGCAGCAGCCGCGCACCCGTGCGCAGGATGCGCGCCACGGCCAGCATCTGCTGTTCACCGCCCGAAAGCCGCGTACCCTGGCTGGCAGCACGTTCCTTCAGATTCGGGAACATGGCGTAGATCTCGTCCAGCGCCATGCCGCCTTCCGCCAACACCGGCGGCAACAGCAGATTCTCTTCGGCGGACAGGCTGGCGAAGATGCCGCGCTCCTCAGGGCAGTAGCCGATGCCCAGCTGCGCGATGCGGTGCGTGGCCAGGCCGATGGTCTCGGTACCGTGGACCTTGATCGAACCCTTGCGCGTGCCGATCAGGCCCATGATGGCGCGCAGCGTGCTCGTGCGCCCCGCGCCGTTGCGGCCCAGCAGGGTGACGACTTCGCCTTCTTCGACCTGGAAGCTGATGCCGTGCAGCACGTGCGACTCGCCATACCAGCCCTGCAGGTCTTTCACGTCCAGGAAGGGCGCGGCCATCTCAGTGTGCACCTTGGAGCTGTGTCTGGGTCGTGCCCATGTAGGCCTCGATCACGGCGGGATTCTTCGACACCTGCTCATACGGCCCTTCGGCCAGCGTGGCGCCGCGCTGCAGCACGGTGATGGTGTCGGCGATGCTGGCCACCACGCTCATGTTGTGTTCGACCATCAGCACGGTGCGGTCGGCCGCCACCTTCTTGATGAGCGCGCGGATGCGGTCCACGTCTTCCAGGCCCATGCCCTGGGTGGGCTCGTCCAGCAGCATCAAGGTGGGCGCCATGGCCAGGGTGGTGGCGATCTCCAGCGCACGCTTGCGGCCGTAGCTCAGTTCCACCGCGTCCAGCGCGGCGTAGGGTTCCAGGTCGACCTCGTGCAGCAGCGCCATGGCGCGATCGTTCAGGCTGTCCAGGGTGCGGTCAGAACGCCAGAAGTGGAACGAGTTGCTGAGCTTGCTCTGCAGCGCCACACGCACGTTTTCTAGCACCGTGAGGTGCGGGAACACCGACGAGATCTGAAACGAACGGATGATGCCGCGGCGTGCGATGTGGGGCGGCGTTTCGGCCGTGATGTCCACGCCGTTGAAGATGATCGCGCCCGAGGTCGGCCGGTGAAACTTTGTCAGCAGGTTGAAGCAGGTGGTCTTGCCTGCACCGTTCGGGCCGATCAGCGCATGGATGCTGCCACGCCGCACCTTCAGGTCGACCTTGCTCACCGCAACGAAACCCTTGAATTCCTTGGTCAGGGCACGGGTCTCGAGGATGATGTCGTCGCTCATGCAGGCAAGGCTCGATGCGGGTGGGGGTCTTTTGGAGTGTAGGGCCACGGTGTAACGTGGCTCTGACGTCGTGGCGCTGACGTCGTCACGCTCACGCCGCGCGGCGCTGAGGCTTCGCCAAGCTGTCCGTAGCGATGCGATGTCAGGTCCCGAACAGCGTGCCGCGCGCCGCGCTGGTGATGGCCGCCACGCAGGGATGGCTGATGCGACGTTCCACCGAGATGGCAAAGAACTCTTCGACGATCTCGTCGGTGCTGCCGATCACCACGCCACCGTATTGCGCGGCTGTTTCCTCGGCCAGCAGGGCCGGCGCCAGGTACACGCCGCGGCCTTCGCGGCCGAAGGCCTTGAGCAGCGCGCTGTCGTCGAACTCGCCGATCACGCGCGGATGCAGCTGGTGGCGGGTCAGCCAGGCGTCGAGTTGTTTGCCCACGGCAGACAGGGGATTGGGCACCAGCATGGGAACGCCGTTCAGACAGGCCGGGAAGCGCCCCTTCAGCTGCGGCTGCAGCGAAGGGGCGCAGAAGAAGCTCATGGTCGAACTGCCCAGCGCGTGGTTGAAGGCCTTGACGCTGACCTGGCGCGACAGCGGCTCGTCAGCGATCACCAGGTCCAGCCGGTGCAGCGCCAGGGTGGCCAGCAGGTCGGGAAACTTGCCTTCGTGGCAGATCAGGCGCACCGGTTCGGCCATGGCCTGGGCCGGCTGCAGCAGCCGGTAGGCCACCGACTTGGGCACCGAGTCGACCACGCCGACGCGAAAGTCGATGACCCGGGTGCTGCCTTCCTGCCGCTCGCGCATCGCCGCTTCCAGCGCGCTGCCCAGGGTGAAGATCTCGTCAGCGTAGCCCAGGGCCACACGGCCGTCCTCGGTGAGTTCGAGCTGGCGCCCCTTCTTGCGGAACAACTTGCGGCCCAGCCGGTCTTCCAGCAGCTTGATCTGCCCGGACAGCGTCTGCGGCGTGGTGTGCAGCTGTTCGCTGGCCCGCATCACACCGCCGGCCTTGGCCGTGACCCAGAAGTAGTGCAGGTGCTTGAAATTCATGCTTCGCGTTTTTCGAAGTGATTTCGACTAAATGTCGAATTTACGAGTCGACTAGATGTCCCTAGATTACATGGTGTTGTTACGCCCCCTTGTTCCTCAACGACCCTTTTTCGGAGACTTCCATGCGCATGAGTACCAAAGGCCGCTTCGCTGTCAACGCCATGATCGACCTTGCCTTGCGCGAGCACGCCGGCCCGGTCGCGCTGGGCACCATCGGTGCGCGCCAGCAGGTTTCAATGTCCTATCTCGAGCAGTTGTTCAGCCGGCTGCGCCGCCAGGGCCTGGTCGAGAGCACCCGCGGTCCCGGCGGCGGCTACACCCTGGGCCGTTCGGCTGACGCTATCTCGGTGGCTGAAATCATCAGCGCCGTTGACGACGCGATGACCGAAGGAAGCGCCGCCGCTGACAATGAGTGTTTGTCGCATGACCTCTGGCAACGCTTGAATGCCGTGGTGCTGAGCCACATGGGCACCATCACGCTGCGCACACTGGTCGACGAGCAGGCCGCCAAGGGCACACCCATCGAATCCAGCCCGGTACGCCGCCCGGTGGTGTCGCCGGTGGCGACCAAGCCGGTGCGCACCACGGCGCCGAACTCGGTCTTTGCCTTCGGCCGTTCATTCGCTGGCTGATCCGACCCAGGCCTTTCGCTTACGCCGCCCGGGCCGCAGTGAGTACTGCAGCCCGGGCGGTTTTCATTTGTAGAGCACTTGCGGCAACCACAGCCCGATGGCCGGGAACTGGTACAGCAGCACGATGGCCAGCACCTGGATGCCCATGAAGGGCAGCATGCCGGCGAAGATCTGGTTCAAGGTCACGTGTGGCGGGCTCACGCCCTTCAGGTAGAACGCCGCCATGGCCACCGGCGGGCTCAGGAAGGCGGTCTGCAGGTTCAGCGCCACCAGCAGGCCGAAGAACAGCGGGTCGACGCCGAAGTTGTCGAGCAGCGGGATGAAGATGGGCATGAAGATCACGATGATCTCGGTCCACTCCAGCGGCCAACCCAGGATGAAGATGATGACTTGGCTCAAGACCAAAAACTCGGTCTTGCTCAGGTTCATCGACATGACCCAGTTCTCGACCAGTTCCTGCCCGCCGAGCAGCGCAAACGCCGCCGAGAAGATGGCGCTGCCCACGAACAGCCAGCACACCATGGCGCTGGTCTTGGCGGTGAGGAAGACGCTCTCCTTCAGCATCGTCAGGTTGAACTGCCGGTAGGCCACGGCGAGCAAAAAGCCGCCGAATGCGCCGACCGCCGCCGCCTCGGTGGGTGTGGCCAGCCCCATCACGATGCTGCCCAGCACGGCCAGTATCAGCACGACCAGCGGAAAGAAGCTGGACAGCAGCATCTTGAAGATCTCGAGCCGCTGGAAACTGAGCATCGCGTAGAACGCCACCATTGCCAACGCGCCCACGCCCAGCCCGATCCAGAAGCCGCGGGTGGGCGGTGTGCGCTCTGCAGCAGCCACGGGAGCGTCTGCCGCAGCGCTGGCGATGGCGGCTGCGGGTTCCTGCAGGCCGCTTGGCGGTGGCGCTGAGGCGGCGCCGGGTTCCTGCAGGCCGCCACTGGCAGCAGCAGGTTCCTGCAATCCGCCCGACGGGGGTTCTTGCAAGCCACCGCCCGACGACCGCTCGGCCGCCTCGGCGCCAGCCGGCTCGGCCATCTCGCTGCCCATCGGAGCCATCGTCACGACGGGCTCGGCAGGGCGTGTGTTCATGTGCCAGCTGAAGGCCGTGACCGCGCCGAAGACCATCAGCGGCAGCAACGCCACGCCCAGTTGCTGCAGCAGGTAGCCCGTGGACACAGCCTGGTTGGCGGGACCTTTCAGGCCGCCCGTCAGTGCCCGCAGCAGCGCTGGCAGCGCGGTGTTGGAGATCTGCGTCGACACCTGCGCGGTGCCGCTGGGCAGCGGCACGAAGCGCTCGGCCATCGACAGTGGCGGCATCAGGTGGGGCTTGAGCTTGGCCAGCAGGACGATGTAGATGACGTACAGCCCGGCCAGCATCAAGCCGGGAAACAGCGCGCCGGCGTAGAGCTGCACCACCGAGACCCCGGCGGTGGCGCCGTAGACGATCAACATCACCGAGGGCGGGATCAGGATGCCCAGGCAGCCGCCGGCCGTGATGGCACCGGCGCCGACGCGCACGTCGTAGCCGCCCTTGATCATCTGCGGGAAGGCCAGCAGGCCCATCAGCGTGACCACCGCGCCGACGATGCCGGTGGCCGTGGCGAACACCGCGCAGGTGAAGATGGTGGCCACCGCCAGCGAACCCGGCACACGGGCCATGGCCAGATGCAAGCTTTTGAACAGCTTTTCGATCAGGTTGGCGCGTTCAACCAGGTAGCCCATGAACACGAACAGGGGGATCGAGATGAGCACGTCGTTGCCCATGATCTTGAAGGCGCTTTGCACCATCAGGGTCAGCGTCTTGCTCGTGTTTTCTTCATAGGCGACCCAGGTGAAGATCATGCCCATGCCCATCAGCGTGAAGGCCGTCGGGAAGCCCAGCATGATGGCCACCACCACCAGCCCCAGCATCATCAGGCCGAGGTGGCCGTTGGTGACCTTGGGGGCCATGAGCAGCATCGTGGCGGTGCCCGCAACGATCAGCGCCATGATGATGAAGCCGAACCACAGTTCCTTGCGCACCTTCATTTCGCGGCCTCCTGCTTGACCAGCAACGCGTCGAGTTTGGCGATGTCCTCGTCCTTCACATGCACCATCGCTTTCAGCTTCTCGACGTCGACTTCCTCCACGTCTTGTTCCCGTGACGGCCACGCGCCGTCACGGATGCACTGCAGGCAGCGCACGATCTCGACGATGCCCTGCAGCAGCAGCATGCCGCCGGCCAGCGGGATGACGAACTTGAAGGGGTAGATCGGTATCGGCGTGGCGCTGAAAGTGTTTTCGCGGATGGCCATCGATTCGTTGGCGAATGTCCAGCCGGCCCAGGTCATGGCCACCACGCCCGGCATGAAGAAGACGAAGTACAGCAGCAGGTCCCACATGGCCTGCGTTTTCGGCCTGAAGAAGCTGTAGAGCACGTCACCGCGCACATGGCCGTTCTTGGCCAGCGTGTAGGCGCCGGCCATCATGAAGATGCTGCCGTACAGGATGATCTGCACATCGAGCGCCCAGTCGTGCGGGTCGTTCAGGGCATAGCGCGAGAACACCTCCCAGGTGATCATCAAGGTCAGTGCCACGATGAGCCAGGAAAAGAGCTGGCCGAGCCAAGTCGACAAACGGTCTACGCGCAGCAAGAGGCTTTGCATCGGGCAATCTCCAGACGGAAAACAGGGACATCGGCCCAAGAAAAAGGGCCACCGGCCTTGCGACAGCGGTGGCCCCGAAGGTCGTGGGCTTGGCCGGTATCAGGCTTTCTTGGCCGGCGCGCGGAAGTAGTGGTTCCAGGCCATCTTGAAGTCGACCATGTAGTCATTCTGCCAAGCGCCGGCACGCTGGGCGAAGGCCTTCTGACTCTCCATGACCTTCTTGAACAGCGGCTGCTCGGCGGACTTGGCGGCCGTGATCTTGTCCCAGGCCGCCAGCTGCGCACGCAGGATCGCGTCAGGCGTCTTGAAGAAATTGACCTTGTCCTTGGTCTTCAGCTCGATGTAGTCGGCGCTGTTGCGCTGGATCGCCTTCCACGACATGTCGGCGCTGGCGGCCTGCACGCTGTAGTCGATGACGGCCTTCAGCTCCGCCGGCAGGGCGTCGTACTTGCCCTTGTTGAACAGGATCTCGAACTGCTCGCCGCTTTGGTGAAAGCTTTGCAGCATGCAGTTCTTCACCACGTCGGGGAAGCCCAGCAAACGGTCAGACGAAGCGTTGTTGAACTCCGCCGCATCGATCAGGCCGCGGTCGAGCGCGGGAACGATCTCGCCACCGGGCAGCGGGTTCACCGAGGCGCCCATTTCCTTGAAGATGTCGATCGACAGGCCGACGGTGCGGTACTTCAGGCCCTTCAGGTCTTCCACCTTGGCGATGGGCTTCTTGAACCAGCCCAACGGCTGGGTGGGCATCGGGCCGTAGACGAAGGACACCACGTCGATGTTGAGCGACTTGTAGATCTCTTCCAGCATGGCCTTGCCGCCACCGTAGTAATGCCACGCCAGGACCATGTTGGGGTCCATGCCGAAGGCCGGGCCCGAACCCCACAGCGCCAGGGCCTGGCTCTTGCCGTAGTGGTAGGCCAGCACGCCATGGCCGCCGTCGAGCGTGCCCTTGTTGACGGCATCCAGCAGCTGGAAGGCCGGCACCACCGAGCCCGAGGGCAGGACTTCGATCTTCAGGCGGCTGCCCGCCATGTCGTTGACTTTTTTGGCAAAGTCGTTCGCGTACTCATGGAAGATGTCCTTGGCTGGCCAGGTGCTCTGGAAGCGGAAGGCCACAGTCTGGGCGGTCGAGATCATCGGCGTGGCCAGAGCGCCCGCGCCCACGGCGCCGGCGGTGGCGGACTTGAGAAAACTGCGGCGCGGCGCCGGCTTCTTGACATCGGTCATGCTTGTCTCCTGCGCTGCTGCGCCTTGTTGAGGGGGCTGCGCGTGAAAGTTGCAGCAAGCGCGACTATCGACCGGAGCCGCAGCGCTCGCAACTCGGTCTAACCCGGCCCGATTGGGGCTTGTGCAGTCGAATCGGTTTTGACCAGGGCGCAGCAATCAGCGCCGCGTGCCCTGCACCTGAACCACCAGGCGCACCATGTCAGCCACGAAGGGCAAGCCGAAGGTGGCGCCGAAGTCGCTGCGTCGCAACTCGCCCTGAAGGTCGGCGCCGCAAACCTGGCCGGCAGCGGCTGCGCCGCGGCAGGCAAAGCGCAGTGCGCGCAGCGACAGCGGCTGGCTCACGCCGCGCCAGGTGAACTCGCCGCGCAGTTCGGCGAGTTGGCCACCTTCGAAGCGAAACCGTTGCGCCACGAAAAAGGCTTCCGGGTAGGCGTCGCTGGCGAGCAGATCGTCGCGGCGCAGGCGCGCATCGAAGATCTTCAGTCCCGTGTCCACGCCGGCCGTGGGAATGCGCAGGCTGAGCTCGCCCTCTCCGGCGGCGGGGTCCAGCATCACGGCACCGCTGAGCGGGCCAAGGCGGCCGCGGAGGGTGGAGGTGTTGAAGTGCAGCACCTCAAAGTGCACGAAGCTGTGTTCGGGGTCGAACACGTAGGTCGCCGGCTGCGCCCAGCCCGGCGCGCTGACGATCGACGTCAGCAGCGCCGCAGCCATGACGCGCAGGAACCTCACTGCCGAATGGCTTCGATCTGCACCATCAGGCGCACGTTGTCAGGGATGCCCGGCAGGCCATAGCTGCTGCCCCACAGGCTGCGCTGGATGGTGGTTTCGAAGTCGCCGCCACAAGCTTCACGCTTGACGAAGGGGTTCATGTAGCAGTTGAAGCGACTGGCCTTGAGCACCACCGGCCCGGTACGGCCCAGCAGGGTCAGCGTGCCTGTCACCTCGCCAACGTTGTTGCCGTCGAACTTCAAGCCGCTGGCCACGAAGCGCGCCGTGGGGTGGTTGGCGACGTCGAAGAAGTCCTTGCTCTTCAGGTGGTTGTCGAACGGCGCCACGCCGGTGCTGATGGACGCCATGTCGATGGTGATGTCCACGCTGCCCGTCTTGCCGGCACGGTCGAACACCACCGAACCTTCCTTCTTGTCGAAGCGGCCGCGGCTGGTGGAGGTGCCGAAGTGCAGCGCCTCCCAGGTGACGAAGGTGTGCGTGGGGTCGATGGTGTAGGTGGCCGATTGCGCGGCAGCGGGGCCGGCAGCGCCGATGAGGGCGAGGGCGGCGGCAAGGACAACAGCTTTCATGGGGATCTCTTGGAGTTCAGGGGTTGAGGGATGAAGGGATCGGGGAACGGCGGTCACGAAACAGGAGCGCAGGTCAAAGCGGGGCGATGCCGGTCAGTGCCAGCTTGAAGCGCACCGTCACGTCGTTGGCCAGCAGCGAGGTGTCGGTCCACTCGGCCTCGCCGACCTTGAAGTCCAGCCGCTTGATGACGAACTGGCCACTGGCGGTGCTGGTGGTGCCGGCTTGCGCCACGGTGACGGGTACGACCACGTCGCGCACCTGGCCCTTGATGCTCAGCTTGCCAGCCACCTCGAAGCGGCCCGGCCCGGCCGCCTTGATGGCCGAAGACTGGAAGCTGGCCTGCGGGAAGCGCTTGGTGTCCAGCCAGATGGCTTTGGGAATCTCGGCGTCGATCTCGGCGCTGCCGAAGCGCGCGCTGGTGGTGTCGATGGTGAAGGCCACGCTGCCGCTGGCGGGCTGCCTGGGGTCCAGCGCCACCTGCGCCGTGAACTTGCCGAACTTGCCGTCCACCGGCACACCCATCTGGCGGGTGGTGAAGCCGATCTCGCTGGCCGCGACAACCAGCTGGGCCTGGGCCGGCGCCTGTGCCTGCTTCGACTGGGCCAGTGCGGGATGGGCGATGGCGCCCAGCACGGCCGCCAGCAGGGTCAGGGTGAAGAGGGTGCGTGATGACATGGTGTGAGAAATCTGGGTTGCTTGGGGGAGGGTCAGGCGCGGGCCGGGCGCATGCGCGCCAGCAGGCCGTCACGGTCGATGAAATGGTGCTTCAGCGCAGCCGCCACATGCAGCACCACCAAGGCCGCCAGGGTGTAGGCCAGCCAGTGGTGCAAGAGCTTGAGGGTGTCGGCCAGTTCGCGGTTCACCGGCACCCAGTCGGGCAGCGGCAGCACGCCGAAGACCACGACAGGAAATCCCGCAGCCGAGCTGTAGGCCCAGCCGGCCAGCGGCACGGAGAAGAACAGGGCGTAGAGCAGGCCATGCGTGGCCTGCGCCGATCGCCGCTGCCAAGCGGGCATGGGCAGGTCGGCCGGCGGCTGGTGCCACAGGCGCCACAACAGGCGCAGCGCCGACAGCGCCAGGATGCTGACCCCCGCCCACTTGTGCCAGTTGAAAAGCCTCAACCGCGCTGGCGAGAACGGCAGGCTCGTCATGGTCAGGCCGACTGCAAAGGTCGCCACGATGGCCAGCGCCAGCAGCCAGTGCAGCGCGATCGCGGTCAGGGTGTAGCGGCCGGGGGGGTGCATGCAAGGCAGTATGGGCGACCGCTCAAAGCCTGTGCTTCACTGGGCTTGTCGGCAGCATTCAAGCGATTTGGGCGGGCGGCTCGGCCCTCGCCGGGCGCTGAAATGCAATCAGCGCGATGGCAACTCGGCGCCCAGCACCAGCACATGCCCGCCCGGCGCCTGCAAGATGAACTCGCGCAGGCCCCAGGGCTGGTCGGTCGGCGCCTGCAGCACCGTCGCCCCGGCCGCCAGCGCGTGGCGGTGCAGACCGTCGATGTCATGGCCCACGTGCAAGCGCGTCAGGCTGCCGGCCGGTGACGGTGTGGCCGCCAAGGACAGGTGGATGTAGACCGGCGCGCCCCAGCCTTGGGGGCCGAGCTGGCCGGCCTTCACGCGGCCGTGCACATGCGGCGCGTCACCGTAGAGGAAGTCGACCTCGAAACCCAGCACGCGCACGAACCAGTCGGCGGCGGCGGCCACGTCGGGCACGCCCAGCACCGGCTGGGCGCCGTGAATCTGGTGCTGTTGCGCCAGATCGCCCATGGTCAGGCCGCCTGACGCAACTCGCCTGCGCGCCAACGCGCCATCAGCGCCGCCCACTTCGGCCGCGCGGCCTTGAGATGCCGCTCCTTCACATGCCCGTAGCCGCGGATGTCTTCCGGGATGCGCGCGATGTCGGCCGCCAGCGCGCGGTTGCTGGCGTTCAGCGTCTGCAGCAGCTCGTTGATGCAGTCCTGGTACTCGGTGATCAGCGCGCGCTCCATCTTGCGTTCTCCGGTGCGGCCGAAGACATCGAAGGCTGTGCCGCGCAGGCCCTTCATCTTGGCCATCAGGCCGAAGGCCGTGCGCATCCACGGGCCGAAGGGCTGCTTGACGAGTTCGCCGCGCTCGTTCTTCTTTGAAATCATGGGCGGCGCGAGGTGGTGCACCAGCTTGTAGTCGCCCTCGAACATGCCGGCGACCTTGGCGGTGAAGGCGGGGTCGGTGTGCAGCCGGGCCACCTCGTACTCGTCCTTGTAGGCCATCAGCTTGAACAGATAGCGGGCGACGGCCTCGGTGAGGGCCGTGCCGCCAGCGGCGGACACCAGCGGCGCCTCGGCCGCGCGAACCTTTTCCACGAAGGCCTTGTAGCGCGCGGCGTAGGCGGCGTCCTGGTAGCCGGTGAGAAAGTCGACGCGCTTGGCGACCATCTCGTCCAGGCCCGGCTTCTTGACAAACTGGATCACCGCCTGTGCCTTGAACAGCGCCTGCACCGCAGCCAGGTCGTGCGCGCAGCGCCGGCCCCATTCAAAGGCTGCCTTGTTGTTGTCGATCTGCACGTTGTTGAGCTCGATGGCGCGCATCAGCGCAGCCAGGCTGAGCGGGATGCGGCCCATTTGCCAGGCGTAGCCCAGCATCAGCGGGTTGGTGTAGATCGCGTCGCCAATCAGGGCCGTGGCGACTTGTTCGGCATCAAAGGCGCCGACCAGTTCGGGCCCCACGCTGGCACGGATGGCGGCTTCGCAATGCCCGCCCGGGAACTGCCAGTCGGCGTTGATGACAAAGGCCGCCGTCGGCGTGCCGTGGGTGTTGAGTGCCACGAAGGTGCGGCCGGCCTGCATCACCGTCAGCGTGTACTTGGCAGCACCGACGATGCTGTCGCAGGCGATCACCAGGTCGGCCTTGGCGGTGTCGACCTTGGTGGTGTGGATGGCCTCGGCGCGGTTGGCGATCTGGATGTGGCTCCAGGTCGCCCCGCCCTTTTGCGCCAGGCCGCCGGCGTCCTGCGTCACCACGCCCTTGCCTTCCAGGTGCGCGGCCATGCCCAGCAACTGGCCGATGGTGATGACGCCCGTGCCGCCCACGCCACCCACGACGATGCCCCA
>JANNWL010000454.1:0-17457 GCA_031414735.1 Burkholderiales bacterium
CGCATCGCGTCGCTGCGTTCCACGGTCACCTCGCCGGCCAGCGTGTCGTCCACGGTCGCCAGCACCTGCTGCACATCGGCAGGGTCCAGGCTGATCGTCGCCAGCCGCTGCGCGATGGCGGCACGCACGTGGGCCACGGGCACGAAGTTGTCCAGCGCCGGGTCGGTGTAGGCGGTCTTGAAGGGCACGATCTGCGCGTTGCGGAAGCCGCCATCGGCCGTCACCACCACCTGCGCGCCCGCGTCGTGAATGCGGTCCGACAGCGTCTTTTCCGAGAAGCCGCCGAACACCGGCGTGTAGATCACGCCCAGCCGCTTTGCGCCCTCGGTCCAGAACAGCTGCGCCGGGATGTTGGGCAGGTTCAGCGCGATGCGGTCGCCGGCCTTCAGGCCCAGCGCCTGCAGCGCAATGGCGCACTTGGTGCTGTGCAGCAAAAGCTCTTTTCGCGATATGAAATGAGAATCGACCGGCGCACCGCGTCCGCCGTCCTGCGACATGTCCCACCGGTCGCCCTCGAAAACGAAGGCCGGCTCGGCACCGAAGCCGTTCAACACGTGGCGGTCGACTTCGTTGAAACACGCGTTCGTGCGGCCGCCTTCGAACCACTTCCAGTGCGGTGCGTCGTCGCCGTTGAAGGCGCGTTGCCAGGGCTCGAACGCAGCGCCCAGGTCGGCGGTCAGGGGCGCAGCGCTCAGCGCGTCCCAACCCGTCCACAAGCCGCGTGCTTCCTCGTAAATCAGCCAGGCGCCGTGCTCGCCGTGCGTGGCCACGAACCAGTGAATCTCGCGCTTGGCGATGTCACCGTGGAAGGCCCCCGGGTCGGCCAGCGCCGCCGCGCGCATGCGCTGCCAGTCGGCGCGGCTGCGCACCGGGTTCGTGATGGGTTCCAGGGCTGCTGCCCGGTCCGCGCCAATCTGATTCGCCGCCATGCCCGCTCCGCTTTGCACTGTGTTTCTGAACGGGTCCGGGTCGCGCAGACCGTCTATCTCAACTTGCCCGACCCACCGTGAAGAAACCATAGCATCGCCCTGCGGGACCAAAACACGTCGCGGGACTGCGGCGTGCCCGTCGGCCCTGTCCGCCCTTGAAAGCCGCCGCAGCGACTCCCATCTGCGCCCATGAACGACACCCGCATCCACCTGCCCTGCCCGCATTGCGGCGCCACCAACCGCCTGCCTGCGGCCCGTATCGACGACGCCCCGGTGTGCGGCAAGTGCGGGCAGGCCCTGCTGGCCGGACAGCCGCTGGAGTTGACCGACGCCAGCTTCGACGCCGTCGTGGCCGCCACCAAGCGCCCGGTGCTGGTCGACTTCTGGGCGCCCTGGTGCGGCCCCTGCCGCGCGATGGCGCCGGCCTTCGAGCAAGCCGGGCGGCAGCTCGCCGGGCACGCCCTGCTGGTCAAGGTCGACAGCGATCAGAACCCTGCCCTGTCGACCCGCTTCGGCATCCGCAGCATCCCCACACTCGTGCGACTGCAGGGTGGGCGGGAGACCACGCGCCAGTCGGGTGCGCTGGGCGCGGCGGCGCTGGTGGCGCTGGCGGGTGCGCCTTCCTGAGAGCCCTGCGGACCGCGCAGAGGCACTGCGCAGCCGGGCGCGTCCCTTGCATATGCCGTGAAAGCTGAGATGCTCGGCCCCTTTGCACTGCAAGGTGGCCGGACATGGACGAAGACGATCTCCGCGCGTTTCGTGACCAGGTCGAACGCGGCACGCTGACACGCCGCGAAGCCACGCGCCGCCTGCTGGGCCTGGGCCTGGGCCCGCCGGTGGCTTGCGCGCTGCTGGCCGGTGCCGGTTTGTCGTCGGCCCAGGTGCAGGTCGCGGCTCCGTACACCTACGCCCCCACGCGGCGCGGCGGTGGTGGCGCCTTGCGCATGCTCTTCTGGCAAGCACCCACCACGCTGAACCCGCACTTCGCCACCGGTGCCAAGGACGGTGAAGCCTCCCGCGTGTTCTACGAAGGCCTGGCCACCTGGGACAACGAAGGCGAACTGGTGCCCGTGCTGGCGGCCGAGGTCCCCAGCCGCGCCAACGGCGCCGTGGCCGCAGATGGCCGCAGCGTCACGTGGAAGCTGAAGCGCGGCGTCACCTGGCACGACGGCCAGCCCTTCACCGCCGATGACGTGGTCTTCAACGCCGACTACATCCGCGACCCCGCCACCGCCGCCACCTCGGCAGGCACGGTGGCCGACATGCGTTTTGTGAAGCTCGATTCGCACACCGTGCGCGTGGAGTTCGACAAACCCACGCCCTTCTGGCCCGGCAGTTACGCCGCACTGATGATCCTGCCGCGCCACGTGTTTGCGCCCTTTCGCGGTGCGGCTTCGCGTGACACGCCGGCCAACCAGCGGCCGGTGGGCACGGGGCCTTACCGCATCGTCGACTTCAAGCCCGGCGACCTGATACGTGCTGCGATCAACCCCGGCTACCACCTGCCCAACCGCCCGCACTTCGACACGCTGGAGATCAAGGGCGGCGGCGACGCCATCTCGGCCGCGCGCGCCGTGCTGCAGACAGCAGAGTACGACTACGCCTGGGGCTTGAACGTAGAAGACGACGTGCTGCAGCGCCTGGAAGCCGCAAGCGCCGGCCGCGGCCGCGTGGACATCGTCGAAAGCAGCACGATCACCTTCGTGATGCTCAACACCACCGACCCGAATATCGAAGTGGACGGCCAGCGCTCGCACCCCAGCACCCCACACCCGATGTTTGCCGACAAGACGGTGCGCGAAGCCGTCAACCTGCTGTTCGACCGCGAAGGCATGCAGCAGGTGCTCTGGGGCCGCACCGGCGCAGCCACGCCCAGCTTCATCAACAGCCCGGTGCGCTTTCGCAGCGCCAACATCCGGCGTGAGTTCAACGTCGACAAAGCGAATGCCTTGCTCGACACCACCGGCTGGAAGCGCGGCAGCGATGGCCTGCGCGCCAAGGACGGGCGCAAGGCCAAGCTGGTGTTCCAGGCTGCGGGCAACGCACCGACACAGAAGCTGCAGCAGATCATCAAGGCCGCCTTCACCCGGGCGGGGATCGAGCTGGAGTTGAAGTCTGTCGCCACGGCGGTGTTTTTCGGCGGCGACGCCGCCAACCCCGACAGCGCCGCGCGCTTTCACGCCGACCTGCAGAGCTTCTCCCTCATCGGCACCATTCCCGACCCGGAGCGCAACATGGACCGCTTCGGTTCCTGGGAACTGCCGAGCAAGGTCAACAAGTTCCAGGGCCGCAACATCATGCGCTGGCGCAATGACGAGTACGACCGCCTGTACCGCGCGGCAGAGGTCGAGATGGACCCGGCCAAGCGCACCGCGCTGTTCATTCGCATGAACGACCTGGTGGTGGGCGACGGCTACATGATCCCGCTGTGCAGCCGCAAGGCCGTGAGTGCGGCGGCGAGCAAGCTGATGAAGCCCAATGTGGCCTGGGGTGCGGCGATGGCGACGCTGGCCGATTGGTACCGGGTGGCATGAAGCTGGCTGGACCTCAAGCGCGGCGCTGGCAGGATGACGCGTGTGGCCTGCCCTCAGGCCCGGCCGATACGGCTGTCGACCACGGCGCGCAGTTCCAGCGCCGACCGAACGTCCAGCGCCTGGTAGGCCTTGCGCACATGGTCCACCACGGTGGCCGTGGCCACGCCCAGGCGGGTGCCGATGTCGGCTTGCGAGTGGCCTTGCACCAGCTCACGGCACACCGCCATCTGGCCGGCCGTGAGCGGCAGACTGCGCAACGCGCGTTGCAATGCCACGGCATGCGGTTCCAGCCGCTGCAGCGTCACCTGCGCAAGCGGCTCATGGCCCGGTTCCAGCGCACGCAACCAGCTGGCGCTGGCGACGAACTGACCGGCGGCGGTTTCATGCGTGATCGACGGCATGGGCCCACTGCCCGATGGCACCGCGCTGCGGGCCTGTTCACGCAGCCGCATCAGCAGCATGGGCAGCAGGCGGCCGGCCAGCAGGTCCAGCGGCTTGGACAGGGTGTCGCGCGAGGCGCCGCCCTCGGCCATCAGCAGCAGGCGGTGCGCACCTGGGCTGGCGTGCCGGACCTGGCCCTGCAGCGTCATCAGCAGGGTCTGTGCAGGCTCGGGGCTGGCCACGTGGCGGTTGTCGGCCACGGCCGGCCCGTTGCATTGCATGCCTGAGGCCAGGGCGGGCAGCAGGCCGGCCAGGCGGCGTTCGTCATCACGCGTGAAGCGCGGGTCGCCGGGCCCGCGGTACAGCACCAGCGAACCGATGAGGCGCCCCTGCGGCCCGCGCACCACCGCCTCGAGCCGGGTGTGCAAGCCCTGGGGCCGCCAGATCTCGTTGTACAGCGCCGACCGGAAGAATCCCGCGTGGTCCAGTTCGCAGGCACTTCTCACGCCATGCGGCAAGCGGCGCAGCGATTCGAAGGCGGGCATGGCCTCGGCCTCGCGCTTGTTGTGGAACTCGTCGAAGTACAACTGCGCGATATCGGCATCGACCTCGCCTTCGATGAAGTAGCGCACCAGGCGGCCGTGTTCGTCGGTCCAGTCGAACAGGTTGCGGGCGCTGGGAACCACCTGGTGCAGCGCCTCCAGGAAAGCCGGCACCAGCACCTCGACGTGCAGCTTGAGCCCGCACAAGGCGGTCAATGCGGCGATGGATCGGGACGTCTTCATGGGCCGCAGAGTGTCTGCGCTGCACGGCCTTCGCGACATCACTCATCGGGCTGACGAACGCAGATGCGGGCCCCCTGCGCAGGGGGCGATCGGGCAGGGACGCATGGCTATGGTGAACACGTCGCCCCACCGACCCCAGCCCACCATCTCACCAGGAGTGCCCCATGAGCGTCGCCGAACGACTGTCCACCCGCCCTGAAACCATCAGCCTGCAAGAAAACACGCAGGCCTTGCTGGACCGCGCTGAACGCCTGGTGCACCAAGGCCAGTGCGTGGCGGCCTTCAGGCTGCTGACGCCACCGCTGTCGGCCCTGTGGTCAGAGGCCCGCGCCACCGGGCGGGCTGACGAGATGCAAGCCTGGTGCCGTGGCCACACGCTGCATGCGCTGCTGCAGCAAGACCCCTTCACCCACCGCGCCGCCAGCAAACCGCGCGGTTATGCGGGTGACGCGGTGATGATGGATTACATCTACACCGCCACGCCGCCCGAGGGCACCACCGCCCTGGGCCGCGAGCTGTTCAACGCCACCACACGCGCCGGCATGGGCTTGTCGGTGGTCTACCGGCGCCACCTGCTGCGCAGCCTGATCGACGACGCGGTGGTGCAGCACGACGCGCCACGCATGCTCAGCGTGGCCTCGGGCCACTGCCGCGAACTGCAGGGCAGCCTGGTGTGCCACGCGGCCATCGCCGGCGAGTTCGTGGCGCTGGACCAGGACCCCTTGTCCTGCGCCGAGGTGGCGGCCTGCCACGCCGGCAACCCGGTGCGGGTGATCAACCAGGGTGTGCGCGAACTGACCACCGGCCCGCTGGCCGAATCGCTGGGCCACTTCGACCTGATCTACAGCGCCGGTCTGTACGACTACCTGCCCGACGGCCTGGCGAAGCGCCTCACGCGTCGCCTGCTGCAGATGCTGCGTCCGGGCGGCCGCCTGCTCATCGCCAACTTCGTGCCTGGCGGCACGGGCCGCGGCTACATGGAGCTGTTCATGGACTGGTCGCTGATCCTGCGCAACGAAACCGCCCTGCGCGCACTGGGCGAAGCCAGCGGGGCGGGCACGGTGGTGACGTTTCACGACCCGCACCGCAACGTGGTGTATGCAGAATTGCAGCGCGAGGCGGCGCTGGACT
The DNA here is from genome assembly GCA_031414735.1 of Burkholderiales bacterium. Classification (GTDB taxonomy): domain Bacteria; phylum Pseudomonadota; class Gammaproteobacteria; order Burkholderiales; family Burkholderiaceae_C; genus Rubrivivax. The sequence goes on from JANNWL010000454.1 coordinate 5,761, forward strand.
GATCGCGGACGGCCCCATCAGCCGCCAGCCACATCCGCCCACCGAAACCAGTCGCTGTTGAAAGGATGGCGCAGCGGACCACGAACGCTGGGCTGCATCAAGTCGGTGACGATGGCGTGGTTGTGGGCCATGTAGGGCATGTAAGCCAGCATCAGCTTGTGGGCCTGGTGCATCAGGGCCAGGCGCTCGGGGCCGTCGGGCAGTGCGCGCTGTTGCTCGTAAACGCGGTCGTAGGCCGGCAGCGCGAAGCGGGCGTCGTTGCTCTGGTCGGCGTTGGGGCCGTAGGCCAGGCCGAGGTAGAAGTCGCCATCGGGATTGGTCGCGCTCCAGCTGAATCCCCACATCATCAACTGCCCGGCCAGCGACCGCTTGATGAGTTCGCCGAAAGGCGCGAATTCGAACACCACGCGCAGGCCCACGGCGCGCAGGCGCTTCAGCCACAGCTCGCTGCTGGCGCGTGACACGCTGGTCGGCGTGAAGGCGATGCGCAGCACCAACGGCTGGCCTTGCGGCGTACTGCGCCAACCACTGCCGTTGTTGTCGACGTAGCCGTGCATGTCCAGCAAGGCGCGGGCGCGGGCCGGGGTGGGCGATGTCAGCTCCGACCGCAGCGCCGGGTCGTGCCCGTAGCAGCCGGGCGGGATGAGCTGGTTGGCCGGCACGGCCTGGTCGCGCAGCACCACGCGCACGTCTTCGGCACTGTCGAAGGCCAGGGCCACGGCGCGGCGCAGAGCAACCCTGTCGGGCGTGAGGCCGCCGACCAGCCGGTCGGCAAAGTTGAAGAACGTCAGCGCCGTGGTGGCCGCCAGCACCCGCTCGGCCTGCACGCCGCGCTTGGCCAGGAAGGGCGCCAGCCGGCCGCCGGGCATGGCCAGCGGGCCGAAGCTGGGCGGCAGCGTCAGCATGTCGATCTCGCGATTCAGGAAGGCCAGCCAGCGCGGCTGGGCTTCTTCGATGACGTCGATCTCGATGCGGTCCAGCAGCGGCGCCCGCGCGCCAAGCAGGCGCTGCGCCGTGGCCTGCAGGTCGGGCCGGTCGGCCGGCGCGCCCAGGGTGCTGAAGCGTTGCTCGCGAAAGCGCGGGTTGCGCTCCAGCACCATGCGCGAGGCACGGCGCCACTGCGCCAGGCGGAACGGGCCGGTGCCCACGGGGTGGGCCGACAAGTCGTCGGCATAGGCCTGAACCACCTCGCGTGCCACGGCGCCCATCATCCAGCCGGCGAACTGGTGCGCAAAGCGCGGCTCCGGGGTGGCCAGCAGCACCTCGAAGCGGTAGCGGTCCAGCACGCGCAGGCCGGGCACCTCGACGTCGTAGGGGAAGGGCGTCTTGTCCTTCAGCGCCCGGGCGCGCAGCTCGGACAGGCCCAGGATCTTCGCGTTTTCCAGCCGGTACAGGTGCTCGGTGCGCACCGAGGGATCGTAGAAGCGCTTGAAACTGTAGACGTAATCGGCGGCCACCAGCTCGCGTGTCTGGCCTTTGAAGACTGGGTCGTCGGCGAACAGGATGCCGCGCTGCAGCGTGAAGACGAAACGCTTGAAGTCGGCGGACACCTCGGGCAGCGCCGCAGCCGTCAGCGGCACCAACGCCGCCGGCTGGGCCAGCGGGTCGTAGGTCAGCAGCGGCTCGAAGATATGGGCGATGACGCGGATGGACGACTGGTCGCCCACACGCGGCGGGTCGAAGCCGGATTCGGCGAAGGGCACCACGAAGCGCAGGGTCTTGATGGTGCCGGAACTGGCAATGGCATTGGCAGGTGCCGGCCGCACCAGGGCCAGGGCGCCGCTGCCGGCGAGCAGGTCACGTCGATTCACGGTGGTGCACCTCGGTGGGTCCTGCTTGCCTCAGTGGTAGTCGTCTTCGCGCTGATGGCGCAGCGCAGAGACCACCACTTCTTTGTCGCTCAAGATCTCGAAAAGTGCGACGTATCCCGACTTGCCAAAGGGAATGACCAGCTCCCGTTCCCGGGAGTTGCTACCCAACTTGCGGCAGGTGTAGGGGTTGGTCTCGAGCACGCGCATCTCTCTGCGAATGGCCTGGACACCACGCCGAGGCAGATCGAAGTCGCCTTGCTCCAGCGCCATCTCGACGAGGGAGTCCTCCAGACGCAACAGGTCGTCTCGCGCTTCGCGCGTCAAGACGACGGTGTAGGTCACGGTTTGTCAGCCGTGGCCTGTTGCGCTTGCTGGCGCGCTTGGCTGTGCGCCTTCATGCGGTCGTCTAGTCGGGTCTGCATCTCATCCAACACGCCGGCCAGGGGGTAGAACTCCCCGGTCTTCTTGGCGTTGTCGAGAGAAGCGCGGCCGCGGGCCAGGAACTCATGGTCCGCCTTGCGCCGCCGCGCTGCCTGCAGCACAGCCGCCTCGACGAACTGGGACAAGCTTTCGCCCTCATGCAGCGCACTTTCGATCTCTGTGCGAATGGCGGGTTCGACGCGAACAGGGGGGAGTTGGGCGGTTTTCATGCGATCAAATGTAGTGCATATGCTATGCGCCGGCAAGCCTGCGCCAGACTGCGCGGGTCGCGACCGCCCAAACTGCAAGCTCCGGCTGCACCGGCCTCACGCGTAAGGCACCGGCTCCACGTCCACAAAATGCCACCACTCGTTCCAGAACAGCGGCCGGCGCACGCCTTGCACTTCGGCGTGCATCAGGTCGGCCACCAGGCGGTGGGTGTGCAGCTTGTAGGGCATGTAGGCCACGGCCAGCTTCTTGGCCTGGTCGAACAGGGCCAGGCGCTCGGGGCCGTCGGGCAGCACCGTCATCTTGTCGTGGATCGCGTCCATGGCCGGCAGCTTGAAGCGGGCGATGTTCTGGTTGCCTGACTGCGGGCCGAAGTAGCGCGTGATCATGCCCTGGCCGTCGCCGCCGGATGCGCCAGAAGCCAGGGCCCAGATCTGCAGCTTGCCGGCGCGGCCGGCCTTCAGGTTTTCGGGCCACTTGGCGGTCTTGAAGGCGATGCGCAGGCCCAGCGCGTCCATGTTCTTCTTCCACAACTCGTTCTGCTGCCGGCTCTGGCCATCGGGCTGGGTGGAGACCTCAAGCAGCAGCGGCTTGCCGTCGGGCAGTTCGCGCCAGCCGTCGCCGTCACGGTCGATGTAGCCGTGCAGGTCGAGCAGGGCTTTGGCGCGCGGCGGGTTGTATTCGCTCATCTCGCTCTTGAAGGCCGCGTCGTAGCCGCTCAGGTGCGGCATCACCGGGCTTTGCGCGGGGATGGCCATGCCGCGGGCCACCAGGCGGATCTCGCGGTCGATGTCCACGCCCAGGCCGATGGCGCGGCGCAGCGCCACCTTGTGCGGCTCCAGGCCACCGACCACCGGGTCGTCCATGTTGAAGTAGGTGAAGGTCACACTGGACAACAGGGTGACCATGCCGCGCACACCCTGCTTGGCCAGGTTGGGTGCCACGCGGCGGCCGGGCATGGCGACGTTGATGAACTCCGGCGGCAGGCGATCGATGACGTCGTGCTGCTTGTTCAGGAAAGACAGCCAGCGCGGCTGGGCTTCTTCGATGATGGAGATCTCCACGCGGTCCAGCAGCGGCAGCTTCTTGCCGCGCAGGCGCTGGGCGATGGCCTGGCCCTCGGCATCGCCGGCGGCGGGCTCGCAGGCCCACAGCCGTTCGCGGTAGGCGGGGTTGCGTTCCAGCACGATGAGCGACGAGCGCCGCCACTGGCCCAGCTTGAAGGGGCCGGTGCCGACCGGGTGCTCGGCGATCTTGTCGCCATAGAACTGCGTGACCTCGCGCGCCACGGCGCCGAACAGGTCGCTCACGGCCATGTTCTCAATGAAGCGCGGCAGGGGCGCCTCGAACTTCACCTGCAGCGTGTGGCGGTCCAACGCGCGCAGGCCTTCGATGGGTTGGTCGTAGTTGAAGGCGGCCTTGCGGTCCAGGGCCTCCTTGCGCAGCACGGCCAGACCCAGAACCTTCCAGTTCTCGACGCTGGCCCAAAGCGGGCTCTTGACCTGCGGGTCGGCATAGCGCTTGATGGCGAAGACGAAGTCGGCGGCCACCACTTCCCGCTTCTGCCCCTTGAAGGCCGCGTCATCGGCAAAAAAGATGCCGGGCTGCAGTTTGAAGGTCCAGGTGCGGAAATCGTCGCTGACCTCGGGCATGCCTGCGGCGATGAGCGGCACGATCTTCGCCGGCCGAGCCAGGTGGTCGTAGCCGTACAGCGCTTCGAAGATGTGGGCGGTGACGGTGCGCGAATAGGTGTCGCTGATCTGCGCCGGGTCGAAGCCGCTTTCGGCGATGGGGAAGGCGTAGCGCAGGGTACGCAGCGGCGGCTTGTCCTGGGCTTTTGCCGCTTGCGCGCCAGTGGGCAGGGCGACTGCGGCGGCCCCCAGGGCCAGGGTGTCACGGCGGTTGATCTTCATTGCGGTACTCCTGCGCCCTGGCGCTGCGCGACAGGGTCGATGTCAATGAACTTCCAGAACGGGCTGACGAAGAGGTTGCGCTGGTAGCCGCGCACCCACTGATGCGCCAGGTCGGTGCCGATGCGGTGCACGTGCACCTTGTACGGCATGTAGGCCACCAGCAAGCGGGCGGCCTGCGCTATCGCAGCTGCGCGCGCGGGGCCATCGGGCAGGCGCTTTTGTTGCCCGTACACGGCGTTGTAGGCCGGCAGGTTGAAGCGCGCGTGGTTGGCGCCGCCGATGTTGGGGCCGTAGCCCAGAGCCAGAAAGTCGTCGCCATCGGGGGTGGTGGCGGCCCAACCGACGCCCCACATCATGAGCTTGCCGGCGCGGCTGCTCTTGAGGTTTTCTGGCCACTTGGCGACCTTGAATTCCATGCGCACACCCAGCGCGGTCATGTTGCGCTGCCACTGTTCCACGAGCTGGCGGAACTGCTGGTCGGGGCTGGTGGCGTATTCGATGGTCAGCGGCTTGCCGTCGGGCTGTTCGCGCCAGCCGTCGCCGTTGCGGTCGGTGTAGCCGTGCATGTCCAGCAGGGCCTTGGCGCGGCCCAGGTCGAACTGGCTCATGGTGGTCTTGAGCAAAGGGTCGAAACCGAAAGTGCCGGGGCCGATGATGCTTTGCGCTGGGATGGCCTGGCCGCGCCGCGGAATGCGGATTTCGCGGTCGATGTCCACGGCCAGGCTGATGGCGCGGCGCAGCGCCACCTTGGCCGGCTCGTAGCCGCCGACCAGCGGGTTCTCCATGGCGAAGTACGACATCGCCACATCGGCCCGCAAAAAACGCGTCATCTGGATGCCGCGCTTGGCCAGGTGCGGCGCCAGTTGGCCGTTGGGGAAGGCCACGTCGGCGAAGTCGTTGGGCACCAGTTCGCTCAGGTCCTGTTCTTCGCTCAGGAACGACAGCCAGCGCGGCTGCGGTTCTTCGATGACGGAGATGTGCACCTCGTCCAGCAGCGGCAGGCGCCGGCCCTTGAGCTGGCTGGCGGCGGTTTGCAGGCGGGCGTCGTCGGCGGGCGGCGTTTCGTCATACAGCCTATCGCGGTAGTTGGCGTTGCGGGCCAGCACCATGCGCGAGCTGCGTGTCCAGCTCTTCAGCACGAAGGGGCCCGTGCCCACGGGGTGTTCGGTGATGCGGTCGCCGTAAAACTCCACCACCTCGCGCGCCAGGGCACCGCTGAGCGAGCCGTCGACCATCTGGTACAGAAAGCGCGGGTCGCCCTGGGCCAGGCGGATCTGGAAGGTGTATCGGTCCAGCGCGCGCAAGCCAACGACCTCGGTGTCGTAGTCGAAGGGCCGCTTCTCGGCCAGCAGCTTCTTGCGCAGTTCAGAAAGACCCACGAGCTTGGCGTTTTCGAAGACGTACAGGTTCGCACTTTTCCAGCGCGGGTCGTAGTGGCGTTTGATCGAGTAGACGTAGTCCTCGGCCACCAGTTCGCGTTTGGCGCCCTTGAAGGCCGGGTCGTCGGCAAAGTAGATGCCGGGCCGCAGGCGGAAGGTGAAGGTGGTGAAGTCGGCAGACACCTCGGGCATGCTTGCTGCCGTGTTGGGGCGCATGCGCAGCGGGCGGGCGAGGTATTCGTACTCCAGCGGCGCGTCGAAGAAACTTGCGGCGACGGAGCGCGAATAGAGGTCGCTGATCTGCGCCGGGTCGAAGCCTGTCTCGGCAATCGGGAACGCGAACCGGAACACCTTCAGCGGCGGCGCGGCCTGCGCCAGCGCGTGCGCCGCGGGCCGTGACAGCAGCGCGCTGGCGCCTGCGGCCAGCGTCGCCAGGGTCGTGCGGCTGTTGACCACAGCGACGGCGCCCGCTCAGGGCGCGGGTGCCGTGGCGGCGTCGCCCACATCCACATAGCGCCAGAAGTCGCGGATGAAGGGGTGGCGCACAAAGCCGCGCACGTGCGACTGGGTCAGCCAGGTTTCGATGTTGTGGCCACGCACCTTGATGGGCATGTAGGCCAGCGACAGGCGCAGCGCCTGTTGCGTCAGCGCGTCGCGTTCGAGGCCGTCGGGCAGGCTGCGCTGCTGCTCGTACAGTTTGTTGTAGCCAGGCAGGTCAAAGCGCGCGTGGTTGGATTGGCCCTTGTTGCCGGCGTACAGCACGTCCAGGAAGTAGCCGCCGTCTGGCAGCGCGCCGCTCCAGCCGGTGGACCACATCATCAGTTTGCCAGCGCGACTGGCCTTGATGTTTTCCTGCCAGCTGCCGACCTTGAAATCGATCTTCACGTTGATGCCGTCCATGGCCTTCTTCCACAGGCCCTGCAACTGGCGTGACACCTGGGCTGTTTCGCTGGTGAGCTCCAGCACCAGGGGCTTGCCGTCGGGCTGGTCGCGCCAGCCGTCGCCGTCCTTGTCGACATAGCCATACAGGTCAAGCAGAGCCTTGGCGCGCGGCACGTCGTGGTCGCTCATTTCAGTCTTCAACTTCGGGTCGTAGCTGCTCACCAGGGGCGGCAGCACGCTTTGTGCCGGCAACTGCTGGCCGCGCCAGATGAGCGAGATCTCGCGCTCGGTGTCGTAGGCCAGCCCGATGGCCCGGCGCAGCGCCACACGCTCGGTCGCGTAGCCGCCCACCACAGGGTGTTCCATGGCGAAGTAGGTGTAGGTGCTGGCCGGCATCACCGTGCGGCCCATGCCTATGCCGCGCTTGGCCAGGTGCGGCGCCAGCACGCTGTTGGGCGCGGCCAGGGTGATGAATTCGCCAGGCACTGAGAGCATGTCGATCTCGCCGTTCAGGAAGGCCAGCCAGCGCGGCTGGGCTTCTTCGATGATGGCGATCTCGACCCGGTCCACCATCGGCAGGCTGCGCCCGCGCAGCTTTTGCGCAATCGCCTGGCCGATGGCGTCGTCGGCATTCGGCTGCTCGTCGTGCACGCTGTGCTTGTGCAGGGGGTTGCGCTCGAACACGATGCGCGAGCTGCGCTTCCATGACGCCAGCTTGAAGGGCCCCGTGCCGACGGGGGTCTGCATGATCTTGTCGCCGGCGGCCTCGACGACTTCGCGCGCCAGCGCACCGCTGATGGCGGGCGTGGCCATTACAAAGGGCAGACGGGGTGCCGCGCGGCTGGTGCGCAGCTCGAAGGTGTAGCGGTCAATGGCGCGGGCGCCGGCGACTTCGGTGTCGTAGTCGAAGGGCTTCTTGCTGTCCAGGGCCTGCTTGCGCAGCTCGGTCAGACCGATGAGGCCGGCGTTTTCGTAGTGGAAGAGCGTGGGGCTGCGCGACTTCGGGTCGTAGTAGCGCTTGATGCTGTAGACATAGTCGGCGGCCACCAGTTCGCGGGGCTTGCCCTGGAAGGCCGGGTGCTCGCTGAAGAAGATGCCGGGCTTCAAGCGGAAAACGAAACGCGTGTAGTTGTCGCTGATTTCGGGCAGCGCCGCGGCGGTGTTGGGCTTGAGCTTGGCCGGGCGGGCCAGGTAGTCGTAGGTCAACGGTGCGTCGAACAGGCTGCCGACCAGCGCGGCCGAGACCACGTCGCTCACCTGCGCCGGATCGAAACCGTTCTCGGCGCCTTGAAAGGCCACCTTCAGCACCTTGGCCGCGGGCGGAGTCATCGCAGGCGCTGTCTGGGCCTGTGCGGCGGCCGACCAGAGCAGGCTGGCGGCCAGGACGAGCAAAGGGAGGCGGATCATGCGGCAGGCCTGTGGCGGTGCAAAGCGCCGAGTCTAGGGCGATGCGGGCATGCCGCTTGCTCTCGATGACCCTCAGGCAAGGGGGAAATCACCGCCCAAAGCGGTCCGAACCGGCCCCTACACTCGCCCATCCAAATTTCTGCAGGCCCCGCCACGGAGCGCGCCTGCCCGGAGGTTTTCGCTGCATGACCGCTTACCTGATACGCCGCCTGTGGCAGATGATCCCCACCCTGGCCGGGGTCGTGCTGCTGGTGTTCTTCCTCTTCAAGTACTTCGGCGGCGACCCGGCCGAGGTGCTGGGCGGCCTGAACGCCAGCCCCGAGCAGATCAAGGCCATACGCCAGACCCTGGGCCTGGACGAGCCGGTCTGGTACCAGCTGTGGATCTTCGTCAAGCAGATCGTCACCTTCGACTGGGGCAAGAGCTGGGCCACGAATGAGGCCGTGAGCAACCTCTTCGCGACAAGGCTGCCAGCCACGCTGACGGTGATGGTGCCGATATTGGTGCTCGACGTGCTGCTGGCCCTGCCGATTGCCATGTGGGTGGCCTACCGCCGCGGCAGCCTGACCGACCGCGCCATCATGGTGGCCACCACGGTGGCCTTGTCGATCAGCTTCCTGGTCTACGTGATCATCGGCCAGTACGTGTTTGGCTTTCAGCTGGGTTGGTTTCCGGTGCAGGGCTGGAGCGACAGCGTGCTGACCAACCTGTTGGTGTACTCGCCACTGCCGGTGCTGCTGGCGGTGGCGGTGGGCGTGGCGCCACAAACGCGGCTGTACCGCAGCTTCTTTCTGGACGAACTGGGCCAGGACTACGTGCGCACCGCCCGTGCCAAAGGCATGACCGAAGGTGTGGTGCTGTTTCGGCACGTGCTGCGCAACGCGATGATCCCGATCCTGACCAACATCGGCCTCTTGCTGCCCGGCATCTTTGTCGGCAGCTTCCTGATCGAAGTCTTCTTCAGCATCCCCGGCATCGGCCGCGAGGTGTTGCTGGCGGTCAACCGCAGCGACTTCCCGGTCATCCAGGCCGTGACCATTTATCTGGCGGTGCTGACCATGGTGATCAATTTGCTGACCGACCTGGCCTACAAGGTCGCTGACCCGCGCGTGGTGCTCAAATGAGTGCAGTCCTGTCCGCCGATGGCGCCGTGGAAAGCGCCCAACAAAAGAGCGAAGGCGTCTGGCACGCCGCGTGGCGGCGCTTTCGCGCCGACCGGGTGGGCCTGGTCAGCCTGGTGGTGGTGCTGGCCTTCTTGCTGCTGATCGCGCTGTCTGGCCTGGGCCTGGTGGCCAAGAACTGGCAGGCCGAGGTGGGTGTGCCCAACGCGCCGTTGACGCTGATGGGCCCGGCGCCGCCGCAGGCCGTGGGTGCCATCGAGACGCCCACCGGCCCCAACGTTGACCTGTCGGCGGTGGACCCGCTGGCGCCGCGCTACAAAGAGTGGGAAGAAAAGGCCAAGCAGTTCCAGACCGCCGAAACGGTTAAGGCGCAGACCCTGCCGTTTGGCGCCGATCGCCTGGGCCGCGACGTTTTGCAAAAGGCCGTCAAGGGCACCGAGATCAGCGTCTTCGTCGGCGTGGCCGCGGCCGTGGTGGCCACGCTGATCGGCGTGCTGATGGGCGCCTTTGGCGGCTTCTTCGGCGGCAAGGTGGGCGACCTGCTGGAGTGGATCTACAACGTGTTCGAGTCGATTCCCAACATCTTGCTGATCTTTGCCTTTGCCGCGGTGGTGGGCCGCGGGGTGGAAAGCGTGGTGGTGATCCTGGCGCTGACCGGCTGGACTGGCATGTACCGCCAGGTGCGCGCCGAGTTCATCAAGCACGCCAACCGCGACTACGTGCGCAGCGCCGAGGCCATCGGCGCCAGCAAGATGAGTCGCATGTTCAAGCACATCTTGCCCAACGTCAGCCACGTGGTGCTGGTGCGCATGGGCCTGCTCACGGTGGGCTTCATCAAGGCCGAGGTGATCCTGTCCTACCTGGGTCTGGGCGTGCGGGTCGACCAGGTCAGCTGGGGCACCATGCTGGCCGAAGCGCAGGCTGAGCTGATCCTGGGCCACTGGTGGCAACTGGTGGCCGCCACGCTCTTCATGGCGGTGTTCGTGACCGCGTTTTCCTTGATGGCCGATGCGCTTCGTGATGCGCTCGACCCCAAGCTCAGAGGTCTGGAGTGACCATGCTGCTGTCCATCCAAGACCTGAAAGTCGCCTTCCGCATGGGCAAGGGCGTGCGCGCCGAAGCCGTCAAGGGCGTGTCGTTCGACATCCCCGAAAACACCACCGTGGCGTTGGTCGGCGAGTCGGGCTCGGGCAAGAGCGTGACGGCGATGTCGGTGCTGAACCTGCTGCCCGACAACGCCGAGCGCAGCGGCCGCATCCTGTGGCAAGGCAAGGACCTGCTGCAGTGCGCCTTGCCCGAGCTGCAGGCCATGCGCGGGCGCCAGATCGCCTGCGTCTTCCAGGACCCGATGAGCTCGCTCAACCCGGTGTTCAACGTCGGCCAGCAGCTTTGCGAGCCGCTGATGAAGCACATGGGCCTGTCGCGTGCTGCGGCGCTCAAGCGTGCTGAAGAACTGCTGTTTGAGGTGGGCATTCCCGAACCCAAGCGCCGGTTGTCGAGCTACCCGCATGAGATGTCGGGCGGCCAGCAGCAGCGCGTGATGATCGCCATGGCGCTGGCTTGCGAGCCCAAGCTGCTGATCGCAGACGAGCCCACCACGGCGCTGGACGTGACCATCCAGCGCCAGATCCTGGAGCTGCTGGGCAAGCTGAAGACCGAGCGCCGCATGAGCGTGCTGTTCATCAGCCACGACCTGGGCCTGGTGGGCGAAATCGCCGACAGCGTGGTCGTCATGCGCCACGGCATCGTTCGCGAAAACGGCCCGGTGGCCGGCATTTTCGAAGCCCCGAAAGACGACTACACCAAGGCCTTGCTGGCCTGCCGCCCCAGCCTGGAAGGCAACCCGTCCCGCTTGATGGTGATCGACGACCACATCGCCGGCCGCGGCGCGTCGACCCAGTTCAAAGCCAAGGACGCCAACGCCCCCGTGGTGCTGGAAGTGCGCTCGCTGGCCAAGAGCTTCTGGCTCAAGCAGGGCTTGTTAGGCAAGCGCGAATTCAAGGCCGTGCAAAACGTCAACTTCCAGCTGCGCAAGGGACATACGCTGGGCGTGGTGGGCGAGTCGGGCTCGGGCAAGACCACCATGGGGCTGACGCTGTTGCGGCTGCACGAGCCTACCGGTGGCGAGGTCATCTTTGACGGTAAGAACCTGCTCAAGATCAGCGACAGCGAGCGCCTGGCCATGCGCCGGCGCATCCAGATCGTGTTCCAGAACCCGTACGCCAGCCTGAACCCGCGTTTCACCATCGGCCAGACGCTGGTCGAGCCGATGGCCATCCACGGCATCGGCAAAGACCTGGCCGAGCGTGAACAACGCGCCCGCACGCTGCTGGAAAAGGTGGGCCTGGACGGCCGCGCCTTTGGCAAGTACCCGCATGAATTTTCGGGCGGCCAGCGCCAGCGCGTGGCCATTGCGCGTTGCCTGACCCTCAACCCCGAAGTGCTGGTGCTGGCCGCCCGAAAATTCATGCGGGTACTTGCCAAAGGCGCGGCCGTCCAGGCCCACCTTTTCCAGCAGCGTGCGGGCGCGTTGTTC
>JANNWL010000455.1:0-1726 GCA_031414735.1 Burkholderiales bacterium
CTGAAGTTCTGGAGCGGGCGCAAGAACGCCTTCCCGGCCAGCGGACGCATCAGCCCCGACTACATGTGCATGGACAGCACCATCCCGCGCAAGCGCCTGGCCGACATCCTGCTGGCCATTGCGCAGATGGAAATCAAGTACGGCCTGAAGTGCTGCAACGTCTTCCATGCCGGCGACGGCAACCTGCACCCGCTGATCCTGTTCGACGCCAACGACCCCGACCAGCTGCACCGCTGTGAACTCTTCGGCGCCGACATCCTGGAAACCAGCGTCGCCCTGGGCGGCACGGTGACCGGCGAACACGGCGTGGGCGTGGAAAAGCTCAGCTCCATGTGCGTGCAGTTCAGCGACGCCGAACGCGAACAGATGTTTGCACTGAAGCGCGCCTTCGATCCCACGTCGCTGCTCAACCCGGGCAAGGTCATCCCGACGTTGCAGCGCTGCGCCGAGTACGGCCGCATGCATGTCAAGCGCGGCCTGCTGGCATTCCCGGAACTGGAGCGCTTCTGATGCAGACCGCGTTGGCCGACGTGGTTGACCGCGTGCGGGCGGCGCGCGCCGACAAGACGCCGCTGGACATTCGCGGCGGTGGCACCAAGGCCTTTTACGGTGAGGCGCCCCAAGGCGTGCCGTTGGACGTGACCGGCTTGAGCGGCATCAGCAGCCATGAGCCCAGCGAACTCGTCGTTACCGCGCAGGCGGGCACCCCGCTGGCCGAGCTTGAAGCCACCTTGGCCGCTGCGGGCCAGTGCCTGCCGTTCGAGCCGCCGCACTTTGCCGCGGGCGGCACGGTGGGCGGCATGGTGGCCGCGGGCCTGGCCGGCCCGGCGCGGGCGGCGGTCGGCGGGGTGCGCGACTACGTGCTGGGCGCCACCCTGCTGAGCGGCCGCGCCGAGCTGCTCAACTTCGGCGGCACGGTGATGAAGAACGTGGCCGGCTACGACGTGTCGCGTGCACTGGCGGGCTCGATGGGTTGCCTGGGCGTGATCATCGAGGTCTCGCTGAAGGTGCTGCCGCTGGCCCACGCCACGCGCACGCTGCGGCTGGAGATGGACGAGGCGCTGGCTGTCCAGCGTCTGAACGAATGGGGGGGCCAGCCGCTGCCGCTGAATGCAAGCGCCTGGTGGGAAGATGCGCTGGTGCTGCGCCTGGCGGGCGCCACGGCGGCCGTGACGGCAGCGCGCGAGGCGCTGGGTGGCGAGGTGGTGGATGCCGGCTTGGCCGAGACCTTCTGGCGCGGCCTGCGCGACCACAGCGACGAGTTCTTCGCCGGGGCCGCCCGGGCCGTGGCGAGCGGCGCCACGCTGTGGCGGCTGTCCGTGCCCGCGACGACACCGCCGCTCGGGCTGTCGGGCGAGCAGCTCATCGAGTGGGGCGGCGCGCAGCGCTGGCTGTGCACCGGCATGGCGGCGTTGGCAGTGCGCGAGGCGGCTGCGGCGGCCGGTGGGCACGCCACGCTGTTCCGCGCCCAGGACAAGCGCGCCGGCGTGTTCACGCCCCTGCAGCCGCCGCTGGACCGCATCCACCGCCAGCTCAAGGCCGCTTTCGACCCCGACGGCATCTTCAACCCCGGCCGCCTCTACCCGGGCCTGTGACCGTGGACAGCGACGTCGTCCAAGGCATGCAGGCCTACTACGCCCAGCGCGCGGCGTACTACGAGCGGGTCTACCTCAAGCCCGAACGCCAGCAGGAACTGCGCGAGATCGAGGCCTGGCTGCCAGGTCCG
>JANNWL010000456.1:0-9219 GCA_031414735.1 Burkholderiales bacterium
CCCAACGCCGCGGTGTCCTTGCCCGTGCCGGCACCCACACCGGCGCCGGCACCCACGCCCGCCCCGGCGCCGACCCCCGCGCCTGCACCGACGCCGGCGCCCGCACCGACGCCCGCCCCAGCCCCCACGCCGGCACCGGCCGGAACGCTGATCACAGGCTTCGAAGAGGCCACGCCACCCACGGTGACCGAGTTCGGCGGTGCAGGCTATGCCGTCGAGGCCGGCCCGGTCGGTGGCAGCGGCAAGGCGTTGAAGATCACGCGCCCGGGCGGCGAGGTGTTTGCGGGCGCCTTTGTTTTGGTGCCCAAGATCGCCTTCTCGGCCACGCGCCGCAGCATCTCGGCGCGAGTCTTCTCGCCGGCGGCCGGTGTGCCGATGGTGATGAAGGCGGAGTTCGGCGACAACATGGGCACGTCAGACACCCTGCCCACCACCGCTGTGGTCTCGGGATGGCAGACGCTGACATGGGTCTTCAACAACCTGGATCTCACCAAAAACTACACCCGTGTCACCCTGCTGCCGAACCTGGGCACCGTGGGCACGGGCCAGTCCTACTTCTTCGACGACATCACACTGGCGCCCGACGCGCCGGTAGTGACCCCGCCGCCGGCCGACGCCGACTTCGTCATCACCGACTTCGACGGCACCACAGCGCCGCCGATCGTCGAATTCGGGGGCGCCGGCTACGCCATCGAGGCCGGCCCGTCGGGTGGCACCGGCAAGTCGCTGAAGATCACCCGCCCGGGCGGCGAGGTGTTTGCCGGCGCTTTCGTGTCGGTACCGGCCATCCCGTTCTCGGCCACGCGCAAGATCATCAGCGCCCGGGTGTATTCGCCCACGGCCGGCATCCCCATGGTGGCCAAGGCCGAGTACGCCGACAACACCGGCAGCGGCGAGATTCCGGCCACGACCGCCGTGGTGGTCGGCTGGCAGACCTTGAGTTGGGTCTTCAACAACATCGACCTGAACCGTTCGTACACCCGCTTCACCATCCTGCCCAACCTGGGTACACGCGGCACAGGGCAGAGCTATTTCTTCGACGACATCAAACTGCTGGCCGCCAGCGCCACGCCGCCCGCCCCCACCGGTGTGCCGGTGACCATCGCGTCGTTGGACGAGCCCACTGCAGCCCTGGAAGGGTTCGAGGGCTGCTGGGATTCGACCCTGGTCACCGACCCGGCGGGCGGCACCAACAAGGTCGGCCGTCTCGTCAAGCCTGGCACCGGCGTGCCCTTCTACTGCGGCGCGACGGTGATCACGGTGCGCAACGGCGGCTTCACGCCGATTCCGTTCACGGCCACGGCCACCACCATGACCGTGCGGGTCTGGTCGCCTGACGTCGGCATCAAGGTGCGCCTGAAGGTCGAGGACATCGCCGACGGTGCCAAGTCAGTCGAGTCGGATGCCACCACCACCAGCGCCGGCTGGCAGACACTGACGTTCAACATGGCCAACGCCGTCGCGGGCACGCCGCTGTTGAACCTGGCCACCACTTACAACAAGGCCACGATCTTCTTCGACTTCGGCAACCAGGGCACCGGCAAGACCTACTACTTCGACGACCTCACCTTCGTCACCGGCACCGGCACGAACCTGGTCCTGGTCACCTTCGACGAACGCAACTTCAACAACACCCTGTCGCAGCCCTCGGAGTTGCTGGGCTTTGGCGGCGCCGAGGACTCCACCCTGTCTGGCACCGGAGACGGCATGCCCGCCGACGGTACCAAGACCGGCAAGTCGGCCCGGGTCGTGAAGAAGGCCGGAGAGGTCTTTGCCGGCACCTCGATGCAGCGCAAGCGCAGCGACGCGGTACCGACCATTCCGTTCGCCACGGGGGTCACCCGCATGTCGATGCGCGTGTACAGCGCCTATGTGGGCATTCGCGTGCGCATGAAGGTCGAGGTGGCCGGCCGGCCCGACTTCAACAGCGAAGTCGATGCCTTCACCACCGTGGCCAACACCTGGGAAACGCTGAGCTTTGACTTCGGCCCAGGCGGCAAGCACTTTGTGCCCAGCGGGCCGGGGCCGAACGGCTACGTCACCGACCCCAGCAGCCCGGAATACCGCCCGACATCGCAGTTGGATGTGAGCAAGGTCTTCAACAAGGTCAACGTCTTCTTCGACTTCGGCCTGGGCCTCGCCGGCTACGACGCCATGCCCGGCACGCGCACTTATTTCTTCGACGACATCAAGTTCACGCCCTGATCACGGCTCGGCCCGGCGCCCCAAAGCGCTGGGCCGCCGTTCCTGGCACGGGTCTCGCTTGTGCCAGGGAATGCTGTACCCACGCTGTAAACAAGCACTTACACTCGCACCCACTTTGGGCGAGGGTGTATGAGGATGGAGAAGAAGCGGGGCCGGCTCGACGCGGCACCCGCCAGCGAAGGCAGGACAGGTTTGGTCACGATAGGCATGGTGGCAGACGAGGCGGGAGTGTCACCGAGCACGGTGTCACGCGTGCTCAATGGCACGGCCGCCGTCAACGACGCCAAGAAGCAGGCCATCGATGCGGCCATCGCCAAGCTGGGCTTCGTGCCCAACCCCATGGCGCGCGGCCTGGCTGGCGGGCGCACGCTGAGCATCGGCGTCGTGACGCAGGCACTGGACAGCCCGTTCTACGGCCCGGCCATGCGCGGCATCGAGGACGAACTGCTGCCCGCCGGCTACAACGCCTTGTTCGTCAGCGGCCACTGGAACGCCGTGGCCGAGGCGCGCTGCATCGGCGTGCTGCAGTCACGCCGGGTGGACGGCATCATCGTCCTCACGGGCCGCCTGGCCGACGAGGCGCTGGTGGAGCTGGCCACGTCACAGCCGGTGGTCATCACCGGCCGGGCCTTGCGGGCGCCCGGCCTGTACAGCCTGCACTTCGACAACTTCGAAGGCGGCCGACTGGCCACGCAGCACCTGTTGCAGCTGGGACACCGCCGCATTGCCTTCATCTCGGGCGAAGGCGACCATCCCGACGCGATGGAGCGGATGCGCGGCTACCGGGCGGCGCTGGAAACGGCCGGCATCGCCTATGACCCGGCGCTGGTCGTCCCCGGCGACTACCTCGAAGTCAGCGGCCTGCTGGCTGTCGAGCGCTTGTTGCAGACCCGTCAGCGCTTCACCGCCATCTTTGCTGCGAACGACCAGATGGCCCTCGGGGCAGCGCTGGGACTGCAGCGCCATTCACTGCGCGTGCCCGACGACGTGTCGGTGGTGGGCTTCGATGACCTGCCGGCCTCGTCCTACGCCATCCCTCCGCTCAGCTCCGTGCACCAACCGGCCTACGAGCTCGGCCGGGCCGCCGCCGCAGCGATGTTGCAGTTGCTGGCCGGCACGCAAGCCGATGTGCAGTTGCCGCCACCGCGGCTCAGTGCGCGCGAGTCCAGCCGGGTCACCCGCGGCTGACTGCGCATGGCCGGGCGACCGCGCCGCGCGGCGCGTTGTCCTCAGATCGATTGCAGGAACTTCAGCAACGCGGCGCGCAGCGTGGCGCTCATCTTGCGGAATGCCTCTTTGGCCGCTTCGGCCTCGCCGCCGTGCCAGAGGATGGCCTCCGACAGACTGCGTGCCCGGCCGTCGTGCAGGTAGGCCTCGCCACCGCCTGACACCCCGGCCGTCAGGCCGATGCTCCACAGCGGCGCCGTGCGCCATTCGGCACCCGACGCATTGCCCTCGGGCAGCGAATCGGCCAGGCCCGGGCCCATGTCGTGCAGCAACAGATCGGTGTAGGGGCGGATGGCCTGGCTGCGCAGTTCTGCCAGAGGGTGGTAAGCCGAGGTCGTGAGCATGGCGACATGGCAAGCCGCACAGCCGGCACTGTTGAATGCCGCTTCGCCCTGCTGGGCCTGCGCATCGTTCAGATTGCGGCGCGCGGCCACACCCAACAGTGAGACGTAACGGGTCATCAGCGCGAGGTCGGCGTCGCTGAGCTTGACGCTGGTGCCGGCACAGCCGGTCTGGGCACTGCCACAGTCCGGCTGGGAGAAAACGCTGGTGGTGACACCCATGTCGGCGTTCAACGCGCTGGCGACCTGGTGATTAAGCCGCGCGGTGCCCCCCTTCCAGCCAAAACGCCCCACGCGCGACTGACCGGTCTCGGGGTCAGAAACCACGCGCACCCGCCCGGAAATTCCGTCGGCGTTGCGGTCCGACAGGTCGGCCAGCGCGGTGATGGCGCTCTCGGGCACCGCCTCGAGCAGCCCCATGCCGACCAGCGGCGGCGTGTTGCGCACCGAGAAATGGGTCGGCGTCTTGCCCACGAAACTGTAGATCGGCCGGCGCAGCTGGTAGGGCGTGCCGTCGCCATAGCTGCCGTCGACGAAGGTGTAGCCGCTGATGCTGACACTGCCTTCGCCCGCACCGCCGCCGCTGCGCAGCGGCTGCAGCGAGGCCCCGAGTTGCGGGTCGGGCGTGCCGTCCACCAGACCCACCTTGGTCACCGCGTTGACCAGCATCACGTTCGGGCCCGGCGGCATGGCGCGCCCGTTGTTCACGTGGCAGCTGACGCAACTGGGTGCGTAGAACTGCGGCCCCAGCTTGCCGACCTGCTCGGTGAACACCGGGTTCTCGGTGGGAAGTTCAGAGTGGCGGCCCGTTGCGAAATCGGTGTGGTGCAGGCGTCGGCCCAGCATGAAGGGCTGCGCGCTTTGGGGCGCAAGCTGACCGGCCATCTGGTTGAAGCGCTGAAGCGGCTCGTTGGAATACGGGTAGGGCAGCGTCGTGCGGCCGCCGGCCCAGGCCGTCTGCGGCAGGGCGAACGAATCGAGGTTGCTGCCCTGCCCTTCCCAGGCCTGCACACCGCCTTGGCCGACCACGTACAAGAGAGCCGTGCCGTAGTAGTTGGCACGGCCATGCAACGGCCCGGCGATGAACTGGCTGACCTCTATCTCAATGCGGTCGCCGATCGCGATGGCGCGGCTCACCTTGGGGTTGACGGTCAGTGTCGTGGTGTATTGGTAAGGCAAGTTGCCCACGCGCTGCATCGAGAGGTTGGTGTGGTACTCACCTTGCGTCGTGATGCCGCGGAAGAAAGCGCGGAACTCCGGCGCGCTGAGTTGTGCCTGGGGGTAGAAATTGATGACCACCTGCGTGCCGCCCTTGGCAACCTTGTCGATGATCTCGACCGTGCCGGTGCGCTGCTCCCAGTACCAGCTGAGGTAATGGTCGTACTTGCTGAAACTGGCCTCGCGCGCATGCCTGTCGCGTGCGCGGTCGCCGATCCGGGTGACGAGGGCGCTGCCGATGTCGGTCACCGAATCAGGCTCCAGTGGCGTGCTGGCATTGAACAGGGGCACGATCGCCTTGCTGGTGGCGCGGCCGTCACTGGCCGCATCCGCCAGCGCCACGCCCGCGCCGCCAGGGTTCAATACCAAGGCGGTAAAGGCCACCTGCAAGAACAGCCGAAGAGACGGTGTCAGTGTGTTCATGGGCCTGGCCTCTTGCATGGATCTGGGTTTGCCGCGCGGTGAAATCGCTTTCATCAAGCGATAGGATTCCGCGACGACTCGGGTTTGTCAATCCGGAGTGTCGAGGTCGATCCGGGCCGGTCGGCCGCGCGTTACGGCGCCGGCGACACCGTCACGCGCCGGGGGTTGATGCCCAGCTTGGGAAAGTCCATCAGCGTGGCCTCGAACATCGCGGCCAGGGTCGTGGCATCCGCCGAGTCCAGGTTGCCCTCGTTGACGGCGCGTGCCTCGAACAGCGGCTTGCCACTGGCGCGGTCGCGCAGCAGGACGGCCACTTCGCGGTCGAAGCGCTCGAAGTCGGAACGCATGGTCAGGCCCCAGCGGGGCGACATCCAGGGGCCCGGGCGCCAGTAGCCGAAGCCGCCACGCCACCACAGGGGATCGTTCCAGACGCCGTGGTCGCTGCGCTGGCTGCGCGCGCCCAGCTGCACCAGCACCTCCGGGGCGGCACCGGCGGCAGCGGGCGTGAAGCCGGCTTTCAGCAAGGCCGGCAAGGCGGCAGCTTCCAGCGCCGCGGCGTCGGCAGCGCGCGCCGCTTGTGAAGGCAGGCGTTCAAAGGCGAAAGTCCCCGCCTTGCGATCGGCCGGCCACTCGCCGAAGCTGGACACGTCGCTCGTGACGTTGCGCAGGCTGGCGCAACCGCCCAGCAGGGCGGCGCACAGCACCACAGTGCCTCGTCGGGTGATGGATGGGTTCATCGTTCAATCCTCCTGGAGGCTGGGCGCTGCTGGGTGCAACTTCACGCTGTGCACACTGGCCGTCGGCGGGGCGCAGGGCTCGTCGTCGAAGGCGTAGTCGCCACCGGCATCGGCCACGCCCGTGGCTTGGAGCGTGGTGAAGGGGTAGAGGTTCCGGTCCATCAGGTGGGACTTGGTGACGTGCCCCATGGCGCGCAGCATGTTGTCGATGCGGCCGGGGTACTGGCGCTCCCACTCCAGGATCATGCGCTTGGTCTGCACGCGTTGCAGGTCGTTCTGGCTGCCGCACAGCGTGCACGGGATGATGGGGAAGGCGCGGTGCGCGGCCCAGCGCGCGAGGTCGGTCTCGGCGATGTAGGCCAGCGGGCGGATGACGATGTGGCGCCCGTCGTCGCTGGCCAGCTTGGCCGGCATGCCTTTCAGGCGTCCGCCGAAGAACATGTTCATCAGCATCGTCACCACGATGTCGTCGCGGTGGTGGCCCAGCGCGATCTTGGTCGCCCCCAGCTCGCCTGCCACGCGGTACAGGATGCCGCGACGCAGGCGCGAGCACAGGCTGCACATCGTCTGCCCCTCAGGCACCAGGCGCTTGACGATGCTGTAGGTGTCCTGGTTCTCGATGTGGAAGTCGACGCCGCGGCTGCGCAGGTAGTCAGGCAGCACATGCTCGGGGAAGCCGGGCTGCTTCTGGTCCAGGTTCACGGCGACCAGCGTGAAGTCGATCGGCGCACGTTCGCGCATCGAGATCAGCAGGTCCAGCAGCACATGGCTGTCCTTGCCGCCGGACAGGCACACCATGACCTTGTCGCCGGCCTCGATCATGTTGAAGTCGGTGATGGCCAGGCCCAGCTGGCGGTGCAGCTTCTTGCTCAGCTTGTTGGCTTCGAAGGCGGCTTTCCTGGCGGCTGTGATGCCGCCGCTCACAGCGGCCGTCTCGGGTGCGCTGACGCTGTTCACTTGACGCTCTCCTTGATGCCGAAGACTTCCACGCCCACGGCGGCGCAATCCGGGTAGACGTCGGGCTTGGCGGTGGACACGCGTGCAGCGGCCACGTGCGGGTGTTCCAGCATCAGCGCCAGCAGGTCGTCGGCCAGCGTTTCCTGCAGGTGGATGTGGCCGCGCGCCACCCGCGTCATCACGCTGCGGCGGATGAAATCGTAGTCCAGCACCTCGTCCAGCTTGTCGGCCTGGGGGGTGGATTCGGCCAGCCGCACGTAGAGGTCGACGTTGATCAGCACGCGCTGCTCGCCCTTCTTCTCGAAGTCGTGCACGCCGATGTTGATCCACACCTCGTAGTCCTGCAGGAAGAGGCGGCGGCAACGGCCGAGTTGCGGGTGGTCGAGGAAACTGTGCATGGGGGGTTACCGGGTTTGACCAAGCGGGCGACGCGGAACCGGCTCTGCCGGGCCGCTGGCGTCGCCCCCCTGGGGGGGAGCGCCGAAGGCGCTTCGGGGGGGGGCTGTCTCGCGCGCCAGGAACATGACATCACGGGCCCGCGGCTGCAGGTGCTGGCCGCCATCGACCAGCAGCGTGGTACCGGTGATGGCGGGGGATTCGAGCAGGAAGCGCACGGCTCGCGCCACATCCTGCGGGGTGGAACTGCGCTGCAGCGGCGTCATGCGGTGCGAGGCGCCGAACTCGTCGCCGCTCATCTCGCCCGACAGCAGCGTCACGCCCGGCGCCACGCCGCACACGCGCAGGCGCGGCGCCAAGGCCTGCGCCAGCAGCGTGGTGGCGGCCTCCAGGGCGGCCTTGCTGAGGGTGTAGGACAGGTAGTCGGGGTTGGGATTCCAGAGCTTTTGGTCGAGCAGGTTCACGACCACGCCTTGCGCGCCGGGCGCCAGCGCCGCATGCAGCGCGCGCGCCAGCAGGATGGGTGCGGCGGTGTTGGCGCGCCAGTGCGCTTCCATCGCCTTGACGCTGAAGCTGGCCACATCGTCGTACTCGAACAGCGACGCGTTGTTGACCACCGCATCAATGCGGCCAAAGGCGGCCACCACGGCAGGCACCAGCGCCATGCACTGCGCCTCAATGGCCAGGTCGGCGGCGAAGGCCTGCGCCATGCCGCCGGCTGCGCGCAGCTCGGCCACGGTCATCGCCGCGGCCGCGCCCGAGCTGCGGTAGTGCACGGCCACGGCCCAGCCGTGGGCGGCCAGGTCGAGCGAGATGTCGCGCCCTCTGCGTTGGGCGGCGCCGGTGACGAGCACGACGGGTCGAGAGTCCATCCATTCCTACAATGTGTCGGATGTCATCACCCGGGCTTGAGAGTTTATCGGGGCGCCTGCGTTTGGACCTGACTGCGCACCTGCGCTCGGTCATCGTCGAAGAAGGCGGCTGGCTTCCTTTCGATCGCTACATGGCCCTCGCCCTGTACCAACCCGGCCTGGGCTACTACGCGCGTGGCAGCGGCCAGATCGGCCTGTGGCCGGGTTCGGGCAGTGACTTCGCCACCGCGCCTGAACTCTCGCCCCTGTTCGGCACCGCGCTGGCACGCCAGGTGGCGCAGGCGCTGGACGCCGCCCGGGCCGACGAAGTCTTCGAGTTCGGCGCCGGCACCGGGGCGCTGGCAGCACAGATCCTGGCCGCCTTGGGACCGCGTGTGCGCCGTTACAGCATCGTCGACCTCTCCGGCACGCTGCGCGCGCGGCAGGCTGAACGGTTGCAACGCGTTGGCAGCCAGGTGCAATGGCTGGACGCATGGCCGGCGCAGATGCACGGCGTGGTGCTGGGTAACGAAGTGCTCGACGCCATGCCCGTGCAGCTGCTGCACTGGGACGGCCAGGCGTGGTCTGAACGCGGTGTCAGTCTGGTAGCCGACCAGCTGACTTGGGCCGACCGCGCCACCACGCTGCGCCCGCCTGTCGAAGCAGAATTCGAGCCCGGCACGGTGGTGGAAATCCACCCCCAGGCCGAGGCCTTCGTCACCTCCCTGGGCGAGCGGCTGACCCGTGGCCTGGCCCTGTTCATCGACTACGGCTTCCCCGAGGCCGAGTACTACCACCCCCAGCGGGTGAGTGGCACCGGCGGCACCTTGATGTGCCACCACGCCCACCTCAGCGACACCGACC
>JANNWL010000457.1:0-1946 GCA_031414735.1 Burkholderiales bacterium
CCTTGGGCCAGGTCCAGCGCCTCGCCCTCTGCCACGTCGGCGCGGGCGTCGGTGAGCAGCAATTCGTCCGCGATGCCAGCATGCAGGGTCGAGATGGCCACGCTGGCACCGACCCAGCCGGTACCGATGATGGCCACGCGCCGAGCCGCCATCACGCGACCCTCCAAGTGAACGAACGGCGGCCGCTCATCGCGGCAGCGCGCTGGCGCCCATCAAAAAGGTGTCCACGCTGCGCGCGGCCTGGCGACCTTCGCGGATGGCCCACACCACCAGGCTCTGGCCGCGGCGCATGTCGCCGGCCGCGAACACCTTGTCAACGTTGGTCTTGTAGCCGATGCCTTCGTCGGTGCCCGCGCGGGCGTTGCCGCGCGCGTCGCGATCCACACCAAAGGCGTCCAGCACGCTGGCCACGGGGCTGGTGAAGCCCATCGCCAGCAGCACCAGGTCGGCACGGTGTTCCTGCTCGCTGCCCGGCACCTCGATCATCTTGCCGCCCTGCCACTGCAGGCGCACCGTCTTCAGCCCAACCACCTTGCCCTTGTTCTTGCCGGTGCCGGCGACGAGTTCCTTGGTGGCGATGGCGAACTCGCGCTCGCAGCCTTCTTGGTGGCTGGAACTGGTGCGCAGCTTGGTCGGCCAGTAGGGCCAGGTGAGCGGCTTGTTCTCTTCTTCCGGCGGCTGCGGCATCAGTTCGAACTGCGTCACGCTGGCCGCGCCGTGGCGGTTGCTGGTGCCCACGCAGTCGCTGCCGGTGTCGCCGCCGCCGATGACGATGACGTGCTTGCCCGTGGCCATGATCTGGCCCTTGACCTTGTCGCCGGCCACGACCTTGTTCTGCTGCGGCAGGAACTCCATCGCGAAGTGCACGCCGTCGAGTTCCCGCCCAGCCACGGGCAGGTCGCGCGAAATTTCGCTGCCGCCGCTCAGCAGCACGGCGTCGAACTCGCTCTTGAGCTGTTCGGGCGTGACGGTGGTGTGCGCGTCGTTGGTGACCTTGGTTCCGGCGGGCAGGGCACCCACCAGAACGCCGGTGCGGAAGACCACGCCCTCGGCCTGCATCTGCTCGATGCGGCGGTCGATGTGGGTCTTCTCCATCTTGAAGTCGGGGATGCCGTAGCGCAGCAGGCCGCCGATGCGGCTGTTCTTCTCGAACACCGTCACGTCATGCCCGGCGCGTGCCAGCTGCTGCGCGGCGGCCAGGCCTGCGGGACCGCTGCCGACGACGGCCACTTTCTTGCCGGTCTTGACGGTGGGTGGTTGAGGCAGCACCCAGCCTTCGGCCCAAGCGCGGTCGATGATGGCGTGCTCGATGCTCTTGATGCCCACCGCGTCGTCGTTGACGTTCAGCGTGCACGCCGCCTCGCAGGGCGCAGGGCAGACGCGGCCCGTGAATTCGGGGAAGTTGTTGGTCTGGTGCAGCACCTCGATGGCGCTTTGCCAGTCGTTGCGAAAGACCAGGTCGTTGAAGTCCGGGATGATGTTGTTCACCGGGCAGCCGCTGTTGCAGAACGGCGTGCCGCAGTCCATGCAGCGCGCGCTCTGCACCTTGGCCTGGTCGGCGTTCAGGGTGATGACGAACTCTTTCCAGGTCTTCAGGCGCGCCTGCGGCGGCTCGTAGCCTTCTTCGAGGCGTTCGTATTCGAGGAATCCGGTGACTTTGCCCATGGTGTCTGCTCGTGCTTATCTGGCGGGAACGTTGACGGGAACGGACTGTGCGGAGGACGACTGCGCCTTGTGCGTGGCGGCAGTGGCTTCTGCCTTGGCCGCGCGCTCGGCGAGCGCGCGCTTGTACTCGTGCGGGAAGACCTTGACGAAGCGGCCGCGCGACTCGGCCCAGTGGTCCAGCAACTCGCGCGCGCGCAGGCTGCCTGTCCAGCGGTGGTGCTCCTCGACCATCTTGCGCAGCAGCGCTTCGTCGGTCAGTTCGCGGTGCATGCCGACGCCTG
>JANNWL010000458.1:0-3648 GCA_031414735.1 Burkholderiales bacterium
GCTGAGCCCGCCACTGACGTAGAACACGCGCAAGCGCGCTGATCCGCGCTACGCTGTGCCCCCGGCCCCATTGGGCTGCAGGAGATTCGCGTCATGGAACCCACCAAGATCGACGATGCATCGCTGTCGCCCGCCGAACGGGCGCTGCGCGACGCCGCCTACGAGTATCACCGCGCGCCCACGCGCGGCAAGATCTCGATCTCACCGACCAAGCCGTTGTCGAACCAGCGCGATCTGTCGCTGGCCTATTCGCCCGGCGTCGCGTATCCCTGCTTGGCGATCGAGGCCGACCCGCGCAAGGCGGCCGAATTCACCTCCCGCGGCAACCTCGTCGGTGTCGTCACCAACGGCACTGCCGTGCTCGGCCTGGGCGACATAGGCCCACTGGCGGCCAAGCCGGTGATGGAGGGCAAGGCCTGCCTGTTCAAGAAGTTCGCCGGCATCGATGTCTTCGACCTCGAGATCAACGAGAAGAACCTCGACAAGCTGGTCGACGTGATCGCCGCGCTGGAGCCCACCTTCGGCGGCATCAACCTGGAGGACATCAAGGCGCCGGACTGCTTCTACGTCGAGCGCGAGCTGCGCAAGCGCATGAAGATTCCCGTCTTCCACGACGACCAGCACGGCACGGCCATCGTCGTCGGTGCCGCCTTGCTCAACGGGTTGAAGGTGGTGGGCAAGCCGATCGGCGAGGTCAAGCTCGTCGTCTCGGGCGCGGGGGCCGCCGCGCTGGCCTGCCTGGGCCTGCTGACCAAGCTGGGCCTGCAGCGCAAGAACATCTGGGTGACGGACCTGGCCGGCGTGGTGTACGAGGGCCGCACCGAGCTGATGGACGAGGACAAGATCGGCTTCGCGCAGAAAACCTCGCTGCGCACCCTGGCCGAGGTGATCCCCGGGGCGGACATCTTCCTGGGCCTGTCGGCCGGCGGCGTCCTCAAACCCGCGATGGTGGCGCAGATGGCGCCCTCGCCCATCATCTTTGCGCTGGCCAACCCGACGCCCGAGATCCTGCCCGAGCAGGTGCTGGCGGTGCGCAGCGACGCCATCATCGCGACCGGGCGCAGCGACTTCCCGAACCAGGTCAACAACGTCCTGTGCTTTCCCTACATTTTTCGCGGCGCACTGGACAGCGGCGCCACCACCGTCACCGACGAGATGGAGATCGCCGCGGTGCACGCCATCGCCGAACTGGCCCAGGCCGAGCAGAGCGAGGTCGTGGCCGCGGCCTACGCCGGCGCCACGCTGAGCTTCGGCCCGGAGTACCTGATCCCCAAGCCCTTCGATCCCCGGCTGATGATGAAGATCGCGCCGGCCGTGGCCCAGGCGGCCGCAGCCTCGGGCGTGGCGCGGCGCCCGGTGGCCGACATGGACGCCTACCGCGACAAGCTGCAGAGCTTCGTCTACGCCTCGGGCACGGTGATGAAGCCCATCTTCGCGCAGGCAAAAAGCGCGACACACAAGCGCGTCGCCTACGCCGAGGGCGAGGAAGAACGTGTGCTGCGGGCCGTGCAGGTGGTGGTCGACGAAGGCCTGGCCCGACCGACGCTGATCGGCCGGCCGGCGGTGATTGCCGAGCGCTGCGAGAAGTTCGGCCTGCGCCTGAAGGAAGGCCTGGACTACGACATCGTCAACGTCGAGAACGACCACCGCTACCGCGACTTCTGGCAGACCTACCACCGCCTGACCGAGCGCCGCGGCGTGACGGTGCAGATGGCCAAGATCGAGATGCGCCGCCGGCTGACCCTGATCGGCGCCATGCTGCTGGCCAAGGGCGAGGTCGACGGCATGCTGTGCGGCACCTGGGGCATCACCGCCCAGCACCTGCACTACATCGACCAGGTCATCGGCAAGCGCGAAGGCGGCAGCCCCAGCACGCCGCAGGACGTGCAGATCTACGCCTGCATGAACGGTCTGATGCTGCCCGGCCGGCAGGTGTTTCTCGTCGACACCCACGTCAACGCCGACCCCAACCCGGCCGAGTTGGCCGAGATCACGGTGATGGCCGCCGAGTCGATGATGCGTTTCGGCGTCACGCCCAAGGCCGCCTTGCTGAGCCATTCCAACTTCGGCACCAGCGACCACCCCAGCGCGTTGAAGATGCGCGCCACCCTGGCCTTGCTGCGCGAGCAGGCGCCCTGGCTGGAGGTCGACGGCGAAATGCACGGCGACGTGGCGCTGGACGCCGCCGCCCGGCGCGTCGTGATGCCGCACAGCACCCTGCAGGGCGACGCCAACCTGCTGGTGCTGCCCAACATCGACGCCGCCAACATTGCATACAACCTGCTCAAGACGGCGGCCGGTGGTGGCATCGCCATCGGCCCGGTCTTGCTGGGTGCCGCACGGCCGGTGCACGTCCTGACGCCGTCAGCCACGGTGCGGCGCATCGTCAACATGACCGCCGTGACCGTCGCTGACGCGCAAGCCGCCGCCGCACCGCAGCCCGATTGATCCGCACAAAACCGCCAACGCAAAGCTTTTCGACATGTGAGCGCACACTAATATCCATCTGGTCTCGCCCCATTTTTGGGCAGTGGACTTGAGTTTTTAGGGGGGCTCCGGTAACATTCGGGTTTGAAATTTCAGGGTTAACCCGTGCTTTCGATCGGTCTACCCTCGGCTTCCACCCCCACCAGAGCAGGCTTGCGCCAAGTGGCACGCAGGTTCGGGCTGGCCATGTGGGTGACGGCGGGTTTGCTGGTGTCGGCGTCGGTCGGTGCGCGCAACACGGATGCGCCTGCCGGCATGCCGACGGTGGCCCTGGCGACCTTGCCCGCACAGGCGCAGACCACCCACCGGTTGATTCTGGGCGGCGGTCCGTTCCCGTACGACAAGGACGGCACTGTCTTTGGCAACCGCGAAAAACGGCTGCCCCTGGCGGTCCGGGGCCATTACCGCGAGTACACCGTCAAGACGCCGGGTGTCTCACACCGGGGAGCGCGCCGCATCGTCTGCGGCGGCCAACCACCCAGTCAACCTGAAGCCTGTTTTTACACCGATGACCACTACGCCAGTTTTCGACTGATCGCGCGATGAACACCGGTCCTGAGTCTTTCCGCATTTCTTCCGATTCCCCGCAGCGTTCAACAAGGAGGCAAGCGACCATGCTGTTGCAGACCATCCGCCCCAACCTCGTACAAGCCATCCGCGCTTACCGCGTCAGCGACCTCATGCAGGCCGCCGAGACCGCCGGGCAGCACTTTCTCTACGCCAACCTGGCCGACGCGCAGTCCAAACAGGAGGTGCTGGACGGGCTGGCGCAGGCCTTCACCTTCCCGGCGCACTTCGGCAAGAACCTGGACGCGCTGTACGACTGCATGACCGACCTGGTCCACAAATCCGGCCAACAGCCGGGGTTCGTCGTGGTGCTCGAGCAGATTCCTGACAACGCCCGCTTCGACCGCGAAGCGCGTGAGCAGCTGCTCGAAGTCTTCAGGGACGCCGCCGAGTACTGGGGGGAGCGGCGAATACCGTTCCGATGTTTCTATTCTTTTCAGTAGCCCGCTCCCAAGAAACAGGGTCATGGGAGCGGGCTACTGAGGTGGCCCAATCGAGCAACAGCGCCCCGGTCAAGCCGGCGGTCAAGGTGGCGGTGCCCAAAAACGGCACCAACCCGAACTTCGGCATGAACATGCCGATGATGAGCAGCGC
>JANNWL010000459.1:0-5715 GCA_031414735.1 Burkholderiales bacterium
GGGCTGGGAGAAATGAACCCCTCGCAGCTCTGGGAAACCACGATGGATCCCACCGTGCGCCGCCTCTTGAAAGTGCAGATCGACGACGCCATCGAGGCCGACCGGGTCTTCACGATGTTGATGGGCGACGAGGTCGAGCCAAGGCGGAATTTCATCGAGAGCAATGCGCTGAGGGCGGCGAATATTGACGTGTAAGACGAACGGACGACCATTCACCGTGGTCGTGGCGTGTACGTGCAGCGGTACAGGAACCCGGCCGCTAGCCAGAGACCCGCTCGGCGATCAAGGTTGACGGCAGCGGGGCGGCCTCGCCCAGTGTGATGGCCTGCCGGACCGCGGCCGAGGCGGCCTGCGCCGCATCGTGGTTCGCCGCATGCACCCAAGCCAACGGCTCGTTGGCTGGCCGCCATGTGCCCAACGACGCCACGTCGGCCAGCCCGACGCGCGGATCGACAGCATCTCCCGGCCGCGTGCGGCCGCCGCCCAAGGTGACCACGGCCAAGCCCAGTGCGCGGACGTTGATTTGCGTCACAAAACCGTCGCGTGGGGCCAGCACCGGGCACTTGATGGGGGCAGATGGCAGTTGCGCGTCTTTCAGCACATCGGGCGGGCCACCCAGCCCGGCCACCATCCGGGCGAAGTGTTCCGCAGCGGCGCCGCTGGTCAACGCACGTTCAGCCAAAGTGTGGCCGGCTTCCTGCGTGGCCGCCAGTCCGGCCAGGTGCACGGCCTCGGCGGCCAGTGCCAGCGTGAGCGTACGCAGTCGCGCATCGATTGCGCCGCCTGCAAGGAAGTCGATCGCCTCACGTGTCTCCAGCGCGTTGCCTGCTGTCCACCCGAGCACCTGGTTCATGTCGGTGATGAGCGCCCGCGCGGCGAGCCCGGCGCCGCGTGCCACCGTCACCAGGCTGGTGGCGAGTTCGCGGGCCTGGGCCAGCGTGGGCGTGAAGGCGCCGCTGCCGAACTTCACGTCCAGCACCAGGGCCTGGAGGCCGGCGGCGAGCTTCTTGCTGAGGATGCTGGCGGTGATGAGTGGCACGCTTTCCACCGTCGCCGTGACATCACGGATGGCGTACAGCCGCCTGTCAGCGGGCGCCAGCGTGTCGCCGGCGCCGACGATGGCGCAGCCGGCCGTGCGCAAGGTGGCCAGCAGCGAGGCGCGGGCAGGATAGGCGTTGTAGCCGGGCAAGGCTTCGAGCTTGTCCAGCGTGCCCCCGGTGTGGCCCAGGCCGCGGCCGCTGATCATGGGCACCACGGCGCCGCAGGCGGCGAGGATGGGCGCCAGCATCAAGCTCACCTTGTCGCCCACACCGCCAGTGCTGTGCTTGTCGACAATGGGACCGCTCAGCCCCGCGCCTTGCCATTGCAAAACCTCGCCGGAATGCAGCATGGCGCGTGTGAGTGCCACGGTCTGTTCGGTGCCCAGGCCGCGCAGCACGATGGCCATGGCGAGTGCGGCGACTTGGCTGTCGGCCCACGTGCCATCGACCAAGCCGCGCACGAAGGCGCCGATCATGTCGGGCGTGAGCGCGCCGCCGTCACGCTGGGTGCGGATGATCTCTGCGGCGCTGGCCGGCATGTTCAACGCCGCTGCACCTCGTTGCCGGGCGCGAAGTCGGTGACCTTGATCGGGCTGCGCCGCGCAATGTATTCGCGCAGCACCTCGGCATCCACAAAACCGGTGTTGATGTAGCCCGGGTGCCTGTCGAGCGCAGGGTAGCCGTCGCCGCCGCTGGCCGTGAAGTTGCTGATGCTCAGGCGGTACTCGCGCAGGGGCTCGATCGGCCGGTCCTGCACCTGCGCTTGCACCAGCACGCCGCTTTCGACGATCATCTGCAGGCCCCAGGTCTGTGGGAAGGCGCCGGCGCCGGGCGTCATGCGCGCCACCGCCTGCAGCCAGGCCAGCAGTTCCGTGCCGCTCATGCGCACGACGGCCAACTGGTTGCCGAAGGGCTGCACCTTGAGCACGTCGCGGTAGGTCACCAAGCCTTCGGGCAGGGAATCTCGCAGGCCGCCGGAGTTCATCACCGCCAGGTCGGCGCCGACTTTGTCGGCCATGGCCTGGGCTGCCAGCCGGCCCAGCGCGTTGGGCTGTTGGCGCACACGCTGGCGGTCGCCGTCGAACAAGCCCACGGTCTGGCCCACCGGCCTGTTCAGCCCGACCTGGCCCTTGTCCTGAAACGGCTGCAGGAAGCTGCGCAGGCCGACGTCTTCGGCAATCGGCGTGGCGGAGTGCACCCGCGTGCCGTCGGCCAGGCGGCGTTTCAGGTTGATGGGGACGAGCTCGTACTTCAGCAGCTTGAACTCGCCGCCACGCAGTTCGAAGTCGGCACGGCCTACGTACTTGCCCCACTCGTGGGCCTGCACGATCCAGGTGCCGTTCTGGCGGTCGGGCGCGCAGGGCTCGCCAGGCACGTAGGCGGTGTTGCGCACGTTCTCCATCAGCATGCACACGGGGTTCTGGCTGTGGCCGCCGACGATGAGGTCCAGGCCCCGGGCCGGCATGATGGGTGTGTCGCCCGGCGGCAAGGCACGCGCCATCTGCACGTCACCGGGCGCGTTGACACCGCGCGCGGCGTCGGTGCTGTAGTGGCCCATGTGGGTCGTGGCGATGACCACATCGGCCTGGGCGCGCAGCGATGGCAGCAGGGCCGCCGCCTCGGCGATGGGCTTGCGGAACTCGATGCCCACGATGTTGGCCGGCAGCGAGAACTTCTGCGTGTCGTCGGTGGTCAGGCCCATCACCGCGATCTTGTAGCCGCCGCGCTCGAAGAGGGCGTAGGGCGGGAACAAACGCTTGCCGTCCTGGTAGATGTTGGCCGCCAGCAGGGGAAAGTTGATCCACTGGCGCTGCTTGGCCAGCACCGCGGGCGGTTTGTCGAATTCATGGTTGCCCACCGCAGATGCGTCGTAGCCGATGAGGGCCATGCCCTTGAAGTCGGGCTCGGCGTCCTGCAGGTCGGACTCGGGCACGCCGGTGTTGATGTCGCCGCCGTCCAGCAGCAGGCTGTGGCCGCCAGCGGCAGTCACTTCGGCACGGATGCGGTCGACGACTGTCTTGCGCGCGGCCATGCCGTACTCGCCGTCGGCGTTGGGCCAGAAACGGCCGTGGTGGTCGTTGGTGTGCAGGATGGTGAGAAACAGCGGCGGGCGTTCGGCCGGCGCTGCCGTCGGTGTCGGCGGTGTGGCGCAGCCGGCAAGGAAAGCCAGCGCGGCCAGGGCCAGCGCGGCCCGGCGGGTTTGACCCAGCGCCTGCATGGTCAGATCTCCAATGCCGCCACGGCGGCTTCCAGCAGCCGCACGGCGGCGTCGCTGCCCGCCCTGGCGGTGGCCATGGTGTGGGCGTGGCTCAGGTCCTCGGCCGACATGCCGGCGGCCATGTTGGTGAACATCGACAGCGCGAGCACGCGCATCTTTGCGTGGCGCGCCAGGATGGTCTCGGGCACCGTGCTCATGCCCACGGCCTGCGCGCCGGTGCTGCGCAGCCAGCGGATCTCGGCCGGTGTCTCGAACTGCGGGCCCATCACCCAGGCGTACACACCTTC
Organism: Burkholderiales bacterium; assembly: GCA_031414735.1. GTDB lineage: Bacteria > Pseudomonadota > Gammaproteobacteria > Burkholderiales > Burkholderiaceae_C > Rubrivivax. The sequence continues at coordinate 3,546 of JANNWL010000459.1, forward strand.
GTGCAGCGTGATGCCCTGGGCCCGCGCCACACCGCGCACGCTGTCGCACAACGCCGGGTCGTAGGCGGCGGACATGTCGACGAAGCGGTCGTCGCCCGGCTGGTTGAACAGCGGCGAGCGCTGCACGATGTTGAGGTGGTCGGTGATCAACATCAGCTCGCCGGGCCGCATGGTGGGCTCCATGCTGCCCGAGGCGTTGGTCTGCACCAGCACCTTCACGCCGGCTGCGGCCAGGGTGCGGATGGCGCCCTTCATGCCGTCGGGCTCACCCGTCTCGTAGGCATGTTTGCGCCCGGCCAGCACGGCCACAGGGCGGCCGCCGAGCAGACCCAGCCGCACCTTCCCGGCGTGCCCGCCCACGCCCAGGACGGGGAAGGCGGGCAGCTCGCGGTAGGGGATGTCGATGGCGTCCCGCACGCGGTCGGCCAACGGGCCCCAGCCGGTGCCCAGCACGACGGCGATCTGCGGTGCGACACCGGTGGCGCGCAGGCGCGCAGCGCTGGCTTCGATGGCTTCTTGCAAGGGCATGTTCATTTGAGGTGGTGGGGGCCGAAGCTGTGGGGAAACAGGTCGCCCAGTGTGTACTTCCCGCGCACGACGGACTGGTCGACGGTCCACACGGGGCAATCGTCAGCTGCAAACTCACGCAGCTTTTGCCGGCAGCCTCCGCAGGGCGTGACGGGGAGATCGGCCACGCCGCAGACCACCACCGCGAATACGCGCTTGCCGCCCGCGGCCGCCATCACGGCCAGGGCCGAGGTCTCGGCGCACCAGCCTTGCGGGTAGGCGGCGTTTTCGACATTGCATCCGGCATGGATGCGGCCCTGCTCGTCCAGCACCGCCGCGCCGACCTTGAACTTCGAGTACGGCGAATGCGAATGCTCGCGCACGGCGCGGGCGGCAGCGATCAGGGCTTCGTGCGGGTGGTCCATTTCAGCGTTCCTTGACATAGGGCCGTCCCAGCGCTTTAGGCGCCACGGCGCGGCCGATGAAGCCGGCCAGCAGCACCACGGTCATCACATAGGGCAGCGCCTGGATGAACTGCACCGGCACCTCGCCTGAACCGAGAAACGCGGGCAGCTTGACGCCCTGCAGCCGTATCGACACCGCGTCCATGAAGCCAAACAAAAGGCAGGCCCACAGCGCGCCCACCGGATGCCACTTGCCGAAGATCAGTGCGGCCAACGCCATGTAGCCACGCCCGGCCGTCATGTTGGGGATGAAGCTCGGGTTCTGCGCCACCACCAGGTAAGCCCCGGCCAGCGAGCACATCACGCCGTTCAGCGCCAGGGCCTGGTAGCGCAAACGCTTCACCGAGACACCGGCCGCGTCCACCATGGCCGGATTCTCGCCCGCCGCCCGCAGCCGCAAACCGAAGCGGGTGCGGTACAGCAGCCACCACACGCCGGCCACGGCCCCCAGCGCACCGTAGACCATGAGGTTGTGGCCGAACAGCGCCAGCGCAAGTGCCTTGCCCACCAGGGGCACCTGCGCCACCAGCGCGCCGGCGCCCTCGAACCAGCCTGACAGCCGCACGCTGTCGGGCAGGGCCGGTGTCTGGCCGCCTTGGGCAAACCAGGCAATGCCCAACACGACGGTCAGCCCGGCGGCCGTCATGGTGATGGCCATGCCCAGCACGACCTGGTCGCCGCCGTGGCTGACGCAGGCGTAGCCGTGCAGCATCGACAGCATCACGCCCACGACCACGGCCGCCGTCAGCGCCAGCGCCAGCGATCCCGTCCAGGTGCCCACGCTGGCCGCGGCGAAGGCCGTCAGCAGCATCTTGCCTTCCAGGCCCAGGTCGATGACGCCGGCGCGTTCGCACAGCACGCCGGCCAGCGCGCACAGGATGAGCGGCACCGACACGCGCAGCGTGCTGGCGACGATGCTGCCGATCAGCACTTCATCCATGCGCGCCACCTGTCGTGCCGGGCCGCACCGAAACCGCCCGCCACAGCCGCGCCAGCGTGGGTGCCGCCACGCGCGCCATCGCACCTGCAAACAGCACCACCAGGCCCTGCAGCATGAAGACCATGTCGCGCGAAAAGCCGTTGATTTCGAAGGCCAACTCGGCCCCGCCCTGGTACAGCGCGCCGAACAGCAGTGACGCCAGGATGATGCCCACCGGGTGGTTGCGCCCGATCAGGCACACGGCGATGCCGGCAAAGCC
>JANNWL010000460.1:0-13884 GCA_031414735.1 Burkholderiales bacterium
CCGACCCCGGCGCCGACGATGCGGAAGACGATGAACAGGGTGGCGAACACGTGGTGCGCCAGCGCGAAGGCCGCCCCCGATGCGTCTGACGCGCGCGCCGCCAGCACGGTGCCCACCACGCCCACGGCGATGCCCAGCAGCAGCTCCACCAGCAGCGGCCAGGCCATTGAGAACAGACGCGGACGATCAGTCAAGAGACGGGTGTGTTTCGGAGATTGTTCCTGCAATTGCATACGCTTTTGCAGGGAGGAGTCGGGCATGGACTGCGTCACTGCGCGCGAACTTCGGCGTCCTGCGACGGGCTCGATAGACTCGGCGGGTGCATCATCCCGCCCCCATGCAGCCCCCAGTTGTTCTCCCGAGGCCGCCCATCCTGCGACGGCCGCTGTGGCTGCTGGTGTGGCTGGTGGCCACGGGGTGCGGCGCCGCGTTGGCGCAGCTGCCTTCGCTGACGCTGGACACGCTGCCGCGCCCGTCCACGCCCCCGCCGGAGAAGGGCCTGGTGGTGCCGGCCCAGGTGCAGCGGTGGCGCCAGGAGGCGATGGCGCTTGAGCACGGCGACGGCATGGAGCGTGACGCCGTGCGTGCCGCGCAGCTGTACTGCCGCGCGGCGCGCCATGGCGACCCCGAGGCCCAATTCAATCTCGCCTGGATGCTGACCAATTCACGCGGCATCGAACGTGACGAGGCGCAGGCCGCGCACCTGTTTGCCGCCGCAGCCGAACAAGGCATGCAGCAGGCCATCAACATGGTCGCCCGCCTGGGCACGCCGCTGGGCCCGCCGCCGGCCTGCCTGCGTCCGCCCGAGACCGACGCACCCTTGCAGACGGCGCTGCACAGCAAGCCCGTGCAGCCGCCGCGAGCGCTGGCGCTGCCACCGATTCCGCCGCCACGCAACGCGCCGCCGCAGATCGTCAACTTCGTCAACCTGCTGGCGCCGGACTACAAGCTGGAGCCGCACCTGGTGCTGGCCATCATGGCCACCGAATCCAACTTCGACCCGATGGCGTTGTCACCGAAGAATGCGCAAGGTCTGATGCAGTTGATCCCCGGCACCGCTGCGCGCTTCAATGTGCGCGACGCCATGGACCCGGCGCAAAACATCCGCGGCGGCATGGCCTACCTGCGCTGGCTCATGGCGTTTTTTGAAGGCGATGTGGCGTTGGTGGCCGCCGCCTACAACGCGGGTGAACGCAACGTGGAACGCTACCGCGGTGTGCCGCCCTTCGCGGAAACACGCGAGTACGTGCGCCGCATCCTGTTGGCCGTGCAGTTCCGCGCGCTGCACCCGTTCGACCCTGCGGTGACACCGCCGTCCCCGGTGATGGCCGTGCTGCGCGGGCCGATGCAGCCCTCGCTGTCGCTGCCGCCTCAGCCGCCCGGTCAGCCGCGCAGGTGACAGGACACCCAGTGGCCCTCGCCGGTCTGCTTGAGCACCGGTTTCTCGGTGTTGCACAACGGCCTTTGCGCAATCGGGCAGCGGGTGTGGAAGTGGCAGCCGCTGGGCGGCCTGATGGGGCTGGGCACGTCGCCCACCAGCGGGATGCGCTTGCGCTTGATGCTGGGATCGGGGATGGGCACGGCTGACAGCAACGCCTCGGTGTAGGGGTGCTTGGGGTCGGTGTACAGCGCCTGCGCCGGCGCGATCTCGACGATTCGGCCCAGGTACATCACGGCCACGCGGTCACTGATGTGTTCGACCACGCTCAGGTCGTGGGCGATGAAGATGTAGGTCAGGCTGAACTGCTCCTGCAGGTCTTCCAGCAGGTTGATGACCTGGGCCTGGATCGACACGTCCAGCGCGCTTACGGCTTCGTCGCAGACGATCAACTTGGGGTTCACCGCCAGGGCGCGCGCAATGCCGATGCGCTGGCGCTGGCCGCCGCTGAATTCGTGCGGGTAGCGCCGCATGTGGTCGGCGTTCAGGCCCACGGTTTCCAGCAACTGCACGATGCGTGCTTCGTATTCCTGCGGCGTCTTGGTGAGCTTGTGGATGGTCAGCGCCTCGCCGATGATGGCGGCCACAGACATGCGCGGGTTCAGGCTGGCGTAGGGGTCCTGGAAGATGATTTGCATGTCGCGCGCCAGCGCACGCAACTCTTCCTTGCTGGCCTGGGTGACGTTCTTGCCCTCGAACCAGACCTCGCCCGCGGTGGGTTCGATCAGGCGCAGGATGCAGCGGCCCGTGGTGCTCTTGCCGCAGCCTGACTCTCCCACCACGCCCAGCGTTTCGCCGGCGGCCAGGTCGAAGCTGACGCCGTCGACCGCATGCACACGGTCGACCACACGGCCCAGGATTCCGCCGGTGATGGGGAACTGCTTGACCAGGTTCTGGACGCGAAGTAGCGGCTCGGTCATGCCAGGTTCTCAGCGAAAAAGCAGGCCACCTTGTGGCCACTGGTGATCTCGCGCAGCGGCGGCGTGGCGGTGCGGCATTCGGCGCGCACATAGCGGCAGCGGTCGGCAAAGCGGCAACCCGGCGCGGGGTCGATCAGCTTGGGCACCGTGCCGGGAATGGCCTCCAGCCGAACCTTGTGGCCGGCCGAGGCTGCGGTGTCGATGCGCGGGATGCTGCGGATCAGCCCCTGCGTGTAGGGGTGGCGCGGCTGCGCGAACAGGCTTTCCACGGTGGCTTCTTCAACCACCTGGCCGGCGTACATGACGACCACGCGCTGCGCCGTCTCCGCCACCACACCCATGGCGTGGGTGATGAGCATGATGGCCATGCCCAGGCGGTCCTTGAGCTCGTTCATGAGGTCCAGGATCTGCGCCTGGATGGTCACGTCGAGTGCCGTGGTCGGTTCGTCGGCGATCAGCAGCTTGGGGTTGCAGGCCAGGGCGATGGCGATCATCACGCGCTGGCGCATGCCGCCGCTGAACTGGTGCGGGTAGTCGCGCACGCGCTTGTCAGGCGTGGGGATGTTGACGAGCTTCAACATCTCCACCGCGCGGTCCATCGCATCCTTGCGGTTCAGGCCTTCATGCAGGCGGATGCTCTCGGCGATCTGCTCGCCCACGGTGTAGACCGGGTTCAGACTCGTCATCGGCTCCTGGAAGATGATGGCGATTTCCTTGGCCCGGATCTTCTGCATCTCTTCGGCCGGCAGCGGCACCAGGTCGCGCCCCTGCCACAGCACCTGACCGGCGACTATTCTGCCCGGCGGCATGTCGATGAGCTTCATCACCGTCTTGGCGGTGACGCTCTTGCCGCAGCCCGACTCGCCCACCACGCACAGCGTCTCTCCAGCGTCGATGCTCATGTCCACGCCGTCCACGGCGTGCAGCCAGCCGTCTTCGGTCTTGAAGTGGGTCTTCAGTCCCCGGATCTCGAGCATCGCCATCAGAGAACGCGCCTTGGATCCAATGCGTCGCGGAGACCGTCACCGATGAAGTTGATGGTCAGCACGGTGATGAAGATCGCCAGCCCCGGGAACAGCGCCCAGTGCACGGCGATGTCCATGTAATCGCGGCCGTCGTACAGGATGCGGCCCCAGGTGGGGATGTCCGGCGGGAAGCCCAGGCCCAGGAAGCTGAGCGTGCTCTCGGCGATGATGGCTGCGGCGACGTCGATGGTGGCGGCCACGATCACCGGCCCCAGGCTGTTGGGCAGGATGTGCCGGACGACGACGCGCGAGGTGCTGGCGCCCAGCGCATGCGCGGCTTCGACGAATTCTTTCTCGCGCAGGCTGAAGAACTGCGCACGCACCAGCCGCGCCACCGGCATCCAGCGAAAGCCGCCGATGACGACCACGATGAGGATGAAGATGCCCGCCTCCAGCCCGAAGGCCTGCTTCAATGGCTCGCGGAAGAGGAAGATCAGCAGCAGCAACAGCGGCAGTTGCGGCAGGCTCAGGAACAGGTCGGTCAGCCACATCAGGGCAGCGTCAACCCAGCCGCGTGAAATGCCGGCCAGCGCGCCGATGAAGACACCGACGGTGATGGCCATAAGCATGGCCGCCAGGCCCACAGCCAGCGAGATGCGTCCGCCGTACAGCACGCGGGCCAGCAGGTCGCGGCCCAGGTCGTCGGTGCCCAAGGGGTGCGCCCAGCTGGGCCCCACAAGCCGGGCCTTGAAATCGATGTCGTTGATGCCGACCTTGTAGAACAGCGGCCCGATCAGCACCGCCAGCACCAGCGCGCCCAGCAGCCACAGGCTCCAGTAGGCCAGACGGTGGCGCTTGAAGCGGCGCCAGGCGTCGGCCCCGGGCGACACGCTGGCGGTGGGCTTGCTCAAGGGAGCGGCCAAAGGGGTGGGCGACGTTGTGAGCTTAGGCATAGCTGATGCGCGGGTCCAGCCAGCCGTAAAGAATGTCGGCGATCAAATTGAAGACGATGACCAAGGTCGAGAACACAAACGTCACGGCCATGATCACTGGCGTGTCGTTGCGCAGGATGGCGTCGATGAGCAAGCTGCCGATGCCGGGGATGCGGAAGATTTGTTCGGTGACGATGGCGCCGCCAAACACCGCCGGCATCTGCAGCGCCACCAGCGTGACCACCGGGATGAGCGCGTTGCGCACCACATGCTTGTTGATGACGACGCGTTCGGCCAGGCCCTTGCTGCGCGCGGTGGTGACGTAATCCAGCCGGATCACGTCGAGCACCGAACTGCGCACGTACCGCATCATGCTGGCCGCCTGAAACAGGCCCAGCACGGTGATCGGCATGATGGACTGGCGGAAGTGTTCCCACCACCAGCGCCAGCCGGTCTCGGCGATGTCGGCGCGGAAGACAAACGGGAACCAGCCCAGGTAGATGCTGAAGAACAGGATGAACAGCACGCCGGTGAAAAACGTCGGCAGGCTGAAGCCGATGAAGGCGATGGTGCTGGCAATGCGGTCGAACCAGGAATAGGGCTTCACGGCGGCCAGCACACCCACGGGGATCGCCACCAGCAGTGCCAGGATCTGGGCCATGCCGATGACGGCAATCGTCACCGGCAGGCGCTGCATGATGAGCGTGTCGACATCGATGCGGCTCACGAAGCTGAAGCCCCAGTCGCCGCGCAGCATGTTCACCAGCCAGTGGAAGTAGCGCTGCCAGATCGGGTCGTCCAGCCCGAACTGCGCGCGCAGGGCCAGGCGCACTTCGGGCGGCACGTTGGGGTTCTGCGCCAGGTCCTCGAAGGGGTCGCCAGGGGCCAGCGCCAACACGCCGAAGAGAATCGCGCTGATGCCCAGCAGGCTGGGTATGGCGATCAGGAAACGGCGGAGAACGTAGTTGAACAAGGTGCGCGTTCAGCGTGTGTTGTTCAAGCGTCCCTTGTCCAGAAGCCCAGCATCCAGGTGTCGTTGTCCCAGCCTGACAGCGGCGCGTTCAGCTTGGCGATGATGCCCCGCGGCCGCGGCCGGTTGAACAGCGGGATGACATGGGAGTCGTTCACCAGCAGGTCATTCAGCCTGATGAACATCGCCGCGCGCTTCACCGGGTCGAACTCGACCTGGGCCGCCTTGAAGGTGTCGTCGTAGTCCTTGTTGCTCCAGCGCACCAGGTTGCGGCTGGACCACTTGTTGGCCTTCTGCGAGATCTGTTCGGTGGTGAACTGCTCCATGAAGTACTGCGGGTCGGGTGCCGCCATGTTGGTGGTGTACATCTGGATATCGGACCAGAACTTCTGGTAAGTGTCCGGGTTGGCCACGTCGCTGCCAAAGAACACGGCGGCCGTGACGCTCTTCAACTCGAGGTCGATGCCGGCCTTGGTGCAGGCGTCCTTGACGATCTGCTGAACCTTCTGGCGCGGCGAACTGACGGAGGTCTGGAACACGAACTTCAGCTTCTGGCCGCCCTTGGCGCGGATGCCGTCGGCACCCCTCTTCCAGCCGGCCGCTTCCAGCACCGCATTGGCCTTGTCGATGCTGAATTCGTACTTCGTGTTCGGGCTGCGCACGCGCGGTGGGTTGTTCAGGAAGTTGCTGGTGGCAATGCCGCCGCGGCCGTAGATGAAGTCCTGCACGCCCTTGCGGTCGACCAGCATGGTGAAGGCGTCGCGCACGGCCTTGTCCTGGAAGATGGGGTGCTTGCTCTTCATGCTGGCGCGTTCGCCGTCGACCTCGTTCCACGGGTCACTGGCGTTGAGCGAGATGAACTCGATGTCGCTGCCCTGTAGGAAGACGAGCCGGCCCTTGCCGCCGGTTTCCATGCGCTTGAGGAGTTCGTCTTCCACCGCCAGGTTCCAGGCGAAGTCGAACTCGCCGGTCTGCAGCACCGAGCGTGCCGCGCTCAATGCGTCGCCGCCGCCCTTGACTTCCAGCGTGTCGAAGAAGGGCTGGTTGGGCACGTGGTAGCCCATGTAGGCCTTGCCGCGCAGCATGTCGCCCGGCTTGAAGTCGACGAACTCGTAAGGCCCCGTGCCCACGGGCTTGACGTTGGCCGGGTTCTCGCGCGACTTGGCACCCGCAAAAGCCTCGAACACGTGCTTGGGAAGGATCATGCCGATGTTGCCGGTGAAGGCCTCGGCCCAGAACGGTGCGGGCTTGGCGTAAGTGACGCGCACGGTGTGCGAGTCGACCTTCTCGACCTTCAGGTCGCGGTAGGTGCCCACCGTGACGGTGGACGTGGCGGGGTCGCCGGCGTAGGCGGCCGTGAAGACCACGTCGTCGGCGGTGAAGGGCTTGCCGTCGTGCCAGGTGACACCGCGCTTGAGCTTCCACGTGACGACACGGCTGTCGGCAGACACGCCGCCGTTGGCGCGGCTGGGGATCTCGGCGGCCAGCGTGGGCACGAGGTTGCCTTCGGCGTCCCAGCCGGCCAGGGGTTCGTAGAAGATGCGTGTGGCGTCTTGTTCCTTGGTGCCACCGGCGAAGTGCGGGTTCAGGTGCACGGCGCCCTGCCACCAGATCAGCTTCAACGGCCCGCCACCGCCGCGCTTGGTGCCCTTGTACGGTATCGGCGCAGCGGTCTGCGCGATGCCTTCGTGCATCAGCATCATCGAGGCCATGGGCGCCGTCAGGCCCAGCCCGACCAGGCGCTGGATGAAGCTGCGGCGTGGCAGGGCGCCGCAGCGGACTTCTTCGATCATGTCGCGCAGATCACGTTCTTGCATGGGGGGTCTCCTGGCGTGGACGGGTCGGTGGGGCGTGTGTGGCGGCTGATGGCGCACTTAAAGGGCGGATGCTATCGGCTCGTCGCACCACGCCTATTCGGGTCGCCCCGGGGCTGCATGGACCGATACTGCGGGCATGGATCAAGACGTTCTTCTCGTGCACGGCCCGTCGCAACCTTTGCGCCCGCTGGTGTTGGATTCCCCCCATTCGGGCAGGGTCATGCCGGTCGATTTCGACACCTTGTGCAGCGTGGCCGAGTTGCGGGACGGTGAGGACTGTTTCATCGATGAGCTCTATCTGCCAGCCATTGCAAGTGGCGTGCCGCTTCTGGCGGCGCAGTTTCCGCGCACCTACATCGACCCCAACCGCCACGCCGGCGACATCGACCTCGACCTGCTCGACGGCCCCTGGCCCCACGCCTGGGTGCCCAGCGGCAAGGCCGCCATCGGCAAGGCGCTGTTGTGGCGCACGCTGGACGACGGCCGGCCGCTCTACGCCCGGCGCCTGACCGTGGCCGAGGTGGCAGCGCGCATCGAGCGCTACCACCGGCCGTATCACGCGCGGCTGAAGTCGCTGCTGGACGCCGCGCACCAGCGCTTTGGCTGTGTGCACCACATCAACTGCCATTCGATGAACGATGTCAGCGGCGCCATGGGCCAGGGCGGCGCCGGCGTGAAGCGCGCCGACATCGTGCTCGGCGACCGTGACGGCACCACCTGCGCGCCTGAATTCACCGCCTTTGTGCGCGACACCTTGGCCGGGCTGGGCTACGACGTGAAGGTCAACGACCCCTTCAAGGGCGTGGAACTGGTGCGCGCCTATGCCGAACCGGCCGCGGGCCGCCACAGCTTGCAGCTCGAAGTCAACAAGCGGCTCTACATGGAAGAGCGCTCGCTGGAGAAATCCGCCGGCTTCGCCACCCTTCAAGGGCACCTGATGTTCTTGCTTGACGCCATCCACCAACGTTTTTCGCCCGAGGCCAAACATGTCTGACCTACCCGCCGTCGAACTCCAGGCGCCTGACATCAGCCGCTGGCGGGACGGCCACACCGGCATCGACTGGCTGCACGCCGTCGACAGCGGCGTGCCCGGCCCGAATGTCCTGGTGCAGGCCCTGACCCATGGCAACGAGATCTGCGGCGCCATTGCGCTGGACTGGCTGCTCGATCAAATCGCCCAGGGCGGCTGGCGCCCGCTGTGTGGCAGCCTGGTGCTGGCCTTCGGCAACGTCGAGGCCTACGCGCGCTTCGACCCGCGCAACCCCTACCCGTCGCGCCTGGTCGACGAGGACTACAACCGCGTCTGGGACGACGCGCAGTTGTTCGGCACCCGCGACTCGGTGGAACTGCGCCGCGCCCGCGTGCTTCGGCCCTTTGTCGACGCGGCCGACCTGCTGCTGGACATCCATTCCATGAGCGACCCTTGCCGCCCTTTGATGGTGTGCGGTCAGACCGACAAGAACGCCGCCTATGCACGCGCTCTGGGCCAGCCGGCCGATCTGCTCATCGACACCGGCCACCCGGCCGGCCTGCGCATGGTCGAGCGTGGTGGCTTCGGCGACCCGGCCAGCCCGCGCAAGGCGCTGCTCATCGAATGCGGCCAGCACTGGGAGCGTGCCGCGGCCGACGTGGCCATCGACACCCTCGTGCGCTTCCTGGGGCTGACTGGCCTGGCCGCCGCGGCCTGGGTCCAGCGCCATGCGCGCGTGGCCCTGCCCGCACAGCAGCAACTGGTGCGCGTGACCGAAGCCGTGGTGGCGCGCAGCAGCGACTTCCACTTCCTCGTGCCCAGCGTGGGCCTGGGTGTGGTTGCCGAGGCCGGCACGCCGATCGCGCAGGACGGCGACCAAATCTGGCACGCGCCCTATGACGACACGGTGCTGGTGATGCCCGGCACGCGCAACCTCAAGCCCGGCGGCACGGCCGTTCGGCTGGGGCGCTTCGAGTCGCTGCGTTAGTTGACTGAAGTCGGCTGACCCCGTTCAGCCTGCGTTGGCTTGCCGAGGCTCAAACGATGCGCTCGCCGGGATGCGTGATCTTGCGCATCGGGTCGAAGCGCTGCAGCGGGCTCATCAGCGGGTGGGCGCTGTCGCCGCCGTCCCAGCGCGGGTCGTCGATGCTCTCGAACACCTCGCGCAGTCGCTGGCCCCAGGTGTTGTGGATCATCTTGAAGTAGGGGTTCTGCTCGTCGATGCAGACGATCTGGTTGCTCTGCAATGAGTCGGCCTCGTACACCAGCAGGTCCAGTGGCAGGCCCACGCTGAGGTTGCTCTTCAGCGTGCTGTCCATTGACACCAGCGCGCACTTGGCAGCTTCGTCCAGCGGCGTGCGTGGCGCGAGCACGCGGTCGAGGATGGGCTTGCCGTACTTGCTTTCGCCGACCTGGAAGAAGCAGGTTTCGCGCGTGGCCTCGATGAAGTTGCCGGCCGAGTAGACCTGGAACATGCGCATCGCCTCGCCCTTGATCTGGCCGCCGAAGATCATGCTGCAGTTGAAGTCGATGCCCGCAGCCTTCAGCGAGGGCCCGTCCTGCTCGTACACCCGGCGCACGGCGCTGCCCAGCACACGCACGGCATCGAACATGCTCTTGGCGTTCCAGATGGTGATGGGTTCGCCTTCACCGTTCGGGCCGCCGTGGTGGTCGTTGCTGATCTTCTCGACCTGCAGCAACTCGCGCACGCTCTGGCTGATGCTCAGGTTGCCGGCCGACAGCATCACCATGAAGCGGTCGCCCGCCTTCTCGTAGACCATCATCTTGCGAAAGGTGCCGATCTGGTCCATGCCCGCGTTGGTGCGCGAATCGGACAGGAAGACGAGGCCGGCGTTGAGGCGGATGCCGACGCAATAGGTCATGAAGGAGTCGCTTTCTGGATTGATTTCAACCGGTACAGCGCTTCCAGCGCCTCCCGGGGAGTAAGGCTATCAGGCTCGATCGCCGACAGCGCCTGTTCCATCGCGGAGGTTTCCCGTTCTGCTGAAGCTGGCGGCGACGCGAACAGATCCACCTGCGCCTGGCCGGCCTGGGCGCGGCTCTCCAGCGCTTCCAGCGCCGCACGGGCCTGGCGCACTACGGCGGCCGGCATGCCGGCCAGGCGGGCCACCTGCACGCCATAGCTGCGGCTGGCCGGCCCGGGTTCGATCTGGTGCAGGAAGACGATGTCGTGGCCGCTTTCCACGGCGCCCACGTGCAGGTTGATGGCGCGGTCGTGGCGGGCCGGGAACTCGGTCAGCTCGAAGTAGTGCGTGGCGAAGAGCGTGAAGGCGCGGTTGCGGTCGTGCAGATGGCTGGCAATGGCGCCGGCCAGTGCCAGGCCGTCGAAGGTGCTGGTGCCACGGCCGATCTCGTCCATCAGCACCAGGCTGTGTTCGGTGGCGCCGTGCAGGATGGCCGCGCCCTCGGTCATTTCCACCATGAAGGTGCTTTGCGCGTTGGCGAGGTCGTCGGCCGCGCCGATGCGGGTGTGGATGGCGTCGATGGGCCCCAGCCGGCAGGCTGCGGCGGGCACGTAGGAGCCCATCGCTGCCAGCAGCACGATCAGCGCCACCTGGCGCATGAAGGTGCTCTTGCCGCCCATGTTGGGGCCGGTGATGACGAGCAGCCGCGTCTTCGCGTCGAGCCGGCAGTGGTTGGCGATGAAGCTGCCGCCGCCCGTCTCGGCCAGGCGGGCCTCGACGACCGGGTGGCGGCCCGCTTCAATGTCGATGCAGGGGTAGGGCACGAATTCGGGGCGGCACCAGCCCAGCGTGCTCGCGCGCTCGGCCAGCGCGGCCAGGGCGTCCAGTGTGGCCAGGGCGCGGGCCAGGGCCGACAGCGGCGCCATGTGGGCCTGCAAGGCGTCCAGCACCTGCTCGTACAGCAGCTTCTCGCGCGCCATGGCGCGTTCCTGCGCCGACAAAGCCTTGTCCTCGAAGCTCTTCAGCTCGGGCGTGATGTAGCGCTCGGCGTTCTTCAGCGTCTGCCTGCGCTGGTAGTCCACGGGCACCTTGTCCAGGTGCGAGCCGGTGACCTCGATGTAGAAGCCGTGCACCTTGTTGAACTGCACGCGCAGGTTGGGGATGGCGGTGCGTTCACGTTCGCGTGCTTCCATGGCCAGCAGGGTGGCGTCGCAGTTCTCGCCGATACCGCGCAGCTCGTCCAGCACGGCGTCGACGCCCGCCGCGATGACACCACCTTCGCGCAGCAGCACGCCAGGTTCTTCGGCGATGACGCGCAGCACCTCGGCCACGGCCGGGTCGGGCTGCAGGGCGCCGTGGATCTGGTCCAGCAGCGGCGCTCCTTGGGCCGCGCACACGCGCAGGCCGGGCAGGGCGGCCAGGGTCAGGCGCAGGCCCGCGAGTTCGCGCGGGCGCACCTGGCGCAAGGCGATGCGCGCGGTGGTGCGTTCGACATCGCTCACGCTGCGCAAGGCGTCGCGCAGGGGCTCGAAGCCTTGGGTGATCAACTGGGCGATGGCTTCGTGGCGCGCCGTGGCCGGGCTGCGGTCTCGCACCGGGTGGGTCAGCCAGTGGCGCAACAGCCGGCTGCCCATGCCGGTGCGGCAGCTGTCCAGCAAGCTCAGCAGCGTGGGACTGTCTTGACCGCGCAGCGTTTGCACGAGTTCGAGGTTGCGGTGCGTGGCGGGCGGCAGGTCCAGCAGATCGCTGGCGCGTTCGACGGTGAGCGTGCGCACGTGACCAAGGGGCGCCTGGCGGCCGCCGCCTGTGGTGTGTTCGGCAAAGCTCAGCAAGGCCGCAGCTGCAGCGTGCGCCACGGGCAGGTCCTGCGCATTCAAGCCGGCCAACGAGGCCACCTGCAACTGTTCGCGCAGCTTGCGCTCGCCCAGCTTGCTGTCGAACTGCCAGGCCGGGCGCGCCGTGCGCGCGCCGCGCGCCTGCAGCAGGGTGGCGGGCAGGTCGCTGCCGTCGTGCAGCACCTCGGCCGGGTCCAGCCGGGCGAGAAAGGTCGCGAGTTCACGCTCGCCGCACTCCGCCAGGCCCAGCTGCCCACTGGCCATGCCCAGCCAGGCCAGGCCCCAGGTGACGCGGCGCTTGTGCAAGGCCAGCAGCAAGGTGTCGGCGCGCTCGGCCATCAACTCGCCGTCGGTAACCGTGCCAGGCGTCACCACGCGCACCACCTTGCGTTCCACCGGCCCCTTGGATGTAGCGACATCGCCCACCTGCTCGGCGACCGCCACGGACTCGCCCACCTTGATCAGCCGCGCCAGGTAGCCATCGACACTGTGCACCGGCACGCCGGCCATCACCACCGGCTCGCCGGCACTCTGCCCCCGCGTGGTCAGCGTGATGTCCAGCAGCTGGTGGGCCTTGCGCGCGTCGTCGAAGAAAAGCTCGTAGAAGTCGCCCATGCGAAAGAACACAAGCGTGTCCGGGTACTCGGCCTTGATGCCGAGATACTGGGCCATAGACGGAGAATGCAACGAGAGGTCGCCCTTCAGGAGCTCGGCGGTGGACTTCGGTTCGGTCATGGAGCCGAGCATCTTAGGCGACAGGTGCAGGACACTCTTCGCCGAGACAGAGCACCCCCCGGTGCCGACCTGCCTCAACGAGGCCGACAGCGGCGCGGTCACGCTGATCCAACACTTCGGGTCGGGCGCCAACCTCAATGTCCACGTTCACTGTTTGGTGCTGGACGGCGTGTACCTGCGCGGCACCGAAGGCGCACCGAAGTTTGTGGAGGTCGCCGCGCCGACCGACGAAGCGCTGCTGACGGTGTTGCACAAAATCATCACCTGCATGATGAAGCTGCTCACCTGTCGGGGAGTAATGGTCGAAAACGAGGGTTCGACCTTTGGCGGACAACGACGGCGATTCGGATTAGGCCCGAGTGCTCAGGCCGCTGCAGGCTTTGGCGCGTACTTGCCGCATCGCCTTCGGCCCGCGTGCGGGCCAGAAGGTGCTGACGAGGCAATGACGGCTCTCCGTGCTGCGGGCACAACCATTCCCGCAGCGTTTGGGTGGAACGGTGCCATTGATCGCATGGCGCCAGCGCTCAGAAGGGACCGAATCTCTGCTGCTCTCGCTTGCCTCGGGCGCGCGCCAGCATGACCCATGCCACGATCACCGCTGCGGTCACGTCGAAGGTCATGCAGAACCCCGGCCAGACCTGCGGCACTCCCGTGTTGTGCATGAGGTGGTGGTGGAAGGCGTCCATCACGCCGTGCCCACCCAGTGCGGCGACGGCGAACCACGGGCTGCGCTTGTAGCCCGCCACGGCCGCGACAATGAAGATGGCCCCGATGGCCACTTCGGACAGCATGACCTCGTTGCGGCCATCGACGACGGCGAACGCCAGGTGGTAGGAAGTGACGGCGATGGCCACGGCCGGATAGAACGCGCGTTCGCGGTCGATGCCCAGCCACGCTGCGGCGGCGCAGAAGAACAGCGCAAGGGTGATCCCGACGACGTATTCCATTGCTTGGTCTCCCCGCCTCAAGGCACAAGGTGCCGCAGGTCCGCAGGCACCGCCATCGGCTTGAAGGCGCTGACGCGTGAGCGCCCGCTGTTGCCGCGTGGCACCCACAGACGCGAGAACAGGATCGAAGCCACGATCCGCGGCACCTGCCCAACGACTTCGCGCACGTCGCCGCGGCGCAGGCCGGCGACCAGCATCCGCCAATGAATGAAGGTGTGCCATCCCGTCATCCGTTGGGCCAGCACATGGGCTCGCTCGAGATGCCTGAAGGCGGTCTCGAAGTCATCTTGCCGCAGCGCCTGGTCGGCCCGCCCCACTTCCTGTTTGTAGGCTTCGTCCACTTCGGTGCTCCTGGTTGGCGCGAACGCGACTTGCGTTCGCTGTAGTGCACTGTGGGCGGCGCCATGGGCCGGCGACAGCGGGCTGCGCC
>JANNWL010000461.1:0-7774 GCA_031414735.1 Burkholderiales bacterium
CCGGTCGTCGACGAGCACAGGAAGGTCGTCGGCCTGCACCTGTGGGACGACTTGTTGATCCCGTCGCTGCGCCCCAACAAAATGGTTGTCATGGCCGGCGGCAGGGGCACCCGTCTGATGCCACAGACCGAGAACTGCCCCAAGCCCATGCTGCCGGTGGGCGGCAAACCGATGCTGGAGCACATCATCGAACGTGCCAAGGCTGAAGGATTCCACCGCTTCGTGCTCGCCGTGCACTACCTGGGCCACATGATCGAAGACCACTTCGGCGACGGTACCCGGTGGCAGGTCGAGATCGAATACCTGCGCGAACAGGCGCCGCTGGGCACAGCCGGCGCGCTGGGTCTGCTCCAGCAACGCCCCGAGGAGCCCTTCCTGGTGACCAACGGCGATGTGCTGACCGACATCCGTTATGGCGAGTTGCTCGACTTCCACTGCCGGCACGGCGCGGCGGCGACGATGGCGGTGCGCCTGCACGAGTGGCAGCACCCCTACGGCGTGGTCAAGACCAAGGGCGTGGACATCGTCGGCTTTGAGGAAAAACCGGTGGCGCGCAGCCACATCAACGCTGGCATCTACGTGCTGGAGCCGCGCGCCCTGGACCTTCTGGACACCAACGAACACTGCGACATGCCGACCTTGTTCGAGCGGCTGCAAGCAAAGGCCGAACGCGCGATCGTCTACCCGATGCACGAGCCCTGGCTCGACGTCGGCCGCCCGGACGACCTCAAGCTTGCGCGTGACAACCACGCCGCAGGTCAACGGTCCTGAGACTGAACATTTTTCCCTTGAACCGACCCCCAGGAATGACACCATGAAGATCCATCCGAGTGCCGGCGTGAACCTGAGCCGATTCGAACAGCCGCAGGACGAGCGCGAAGTGCTCTACGGCCTGCCGCGCAAGGTGTTGTTCTGCACCGCCTGCAACATGTCCAACCAGCAGCCGATGTCGAGCAACGAGTACTCGCACAACAAGGACTCGACCAAGACCACGCTGAGCTTCGACGAGGAAGGGGTCTGCCATGCCTGCCGCTTCAACCGGCTGAAGGAGACTGGCGAGATCGACTGGGACGAACGCGAGCGTGAGCTGCTGGAGTTGTGCAAGCAATACCGCCGCGACGACGGCAGCTACGACTGCATCGTGGGTGGCAGCGGCGGCAAGGACAGCGCCATGCAGTCGCACTTGCTGAAATACAAGTACGGCATGCACCCGCTGACGGTGACCTGGTCGCCGCACCTCTACACCGACATCGGCTGGAAGAATTTCCAGGCCTGGGTGCACACCGGCGGCTTCGACAACTTCCTGTACACGCCCAACGGCAAGATCCACCGGCTGCTGACGCGCAACGCCACGATCAACCTGCTGCATCCTTTCCAGCCCTTCATCCTGGGCCAGAAGACCTTCGTGGCCAAGATGGCCGCGCAGCTCAACATTCCGCTCATTTTCTACGGCGAGATGCCCGGTGAGTATGGCGAGAAGATCTCGCACAAGACCTCCAGCTACGCCGCGGGCACGGTGGCCGATGAAGGAGAGGGGTTTTCGCTGGACTTCGTCGGTGGCCGCGACATCCGCGACATCTACCTCGGTGGCAAGCAGATCGGCGCCTACCTTGATGAAGGCGTCGAGCTGGTGGACCTCAAGAGCTACCTGCCGATGGACCCTGCGGTGCTGCAGAAGAAAGGCATCGACTTCAAGTACCTGGGCTACTACAAGCGCTGGGTGCCGCAAGAGGCCTATTACTACGCCGTGGAACACACCGGCTTCGAGGCCAACCCGGTGCGCACCGAGGGCACCTACTCCAAGTACAACAGCCTGGACGACAAGGTGGACGGCTTCTTCTACTTCACGCGCTGGATCAAATTCGGCGTGGGCCGGGCGATGATGGATTCAGCCCAGGAGATCCGCAACCACCACATCGACAAACACGAGGCCGTGGCGCTGATGAAGCGTTACGAGGGCGAGTACCCGGCGCGCTACGAGCGCGAGTTTCTTGACTACATCAGCATGACGCGCGAGGAGTTTCTGGCCACCTGCGACCAATTCCGCTCGCCGCACCTGTGGGCCGTGCGCGATGGTGAATGGAAGCTTCGCCACACGCCGTGGGACCAGCCGGCATGAGACAGATCCGGCTGATCGCGCGTCTGGATGTCAAGGGGCCCAACCTGATCAAGGGTGTGCACCTGGAGGGTCTGCGCGTGATCGGTGCGCCCAACGAATACGCGCGGCGCTACTACGAGCAAGGCGCCGACGAGCTGATCTACATCGACTGCGTGGCCAGCCTGTATGGCCGCAACAGCCTGGGCGACATCGTGCAGGCTGCGGCGCAGGATGTGTTCATCCCGATGACCGTCGGTGGCGGCATCCGCACGGTGGACGACGCCACGCACTTGCTGCGCTGCGGCGCCGACAAGGTGGCGGTCAACACGGCCGCCGTGAGCAACCCGCAACTCATCAGCGACATCGCGCGGCGCTTCGGAAGCCAGTGCATGGTGCTCTCGGTCGAGGCGAAGCGGCTGGGCCCGGACCGTTGGGAGGCCTTCACTGACAACGGGCGCGAAGACACCGGCCTGGACGTGATCGAGTGGATCCAGCGCGGCGTGGCCCTGGGCGCGGGCGAGGTGCTGCTGACCTCGGTGGACCAGGAAGGCACCCGCAAGGGCTTCGATGTCGACCTGGTCAGTGCGGTGACCAGCATGGTTTCGGTCCCGGTAATCGCCAGTGGCGGCATGGGCACACCGGGCCACCTGCTGGAGGTGGTGCAACGCGGCCAGGCCGACGCCGTGGCCATGGCCGACATCCTGCACTACGGGCGCGCCAGCTTTGCCGACCTGCGGCGCGCTGCGCACGGCGCCGGCATCCCCGTGCGGAGCTTTGCCCATGATTGACGTGGCCATCATCGACTACGGCGTGGGCAACCTGCTCAGTGTCAGCCGCGCCCTGCAGCACTGTGGCGCACATGCGAGGGTCACGTCCGATCCGGCCGCCATCCTGGCCGCCGACCGGGTGGTCCTGCCCGGCGTGGGCGCCTTCGCCAACGGCATGTCGGCACTGCGGGCCGACGGTCTGGACGGCGTCGTGCGCCGCGTGGCCGCCGCTGGCACACCGCTGCTGGGCATCTGCCTGGGCATGCAGATGCTGATGGCATCGAGCGAAGAGTTCGGTATCACCGACGGCCTGGGCCTGATCCCCGGACGCGTCGTGCAGATCCCAGGCCACACCACAAACGGCGAGCCGCACAAGATCCCGCATATCGGCTGGAACGCGCTGGTGCCGCCGCGAGGCCCCGAAACCTGGCAAGGTGGCCTGCTGGACGGCATCGCGCCCGGCGAAGCGGGGTACTTCGTGCACTCGTTCATGGCGCAACCTGACGACCCGGCCCACCGCTTGGCCGACTGCCTGTACGGCGGCATCGCGGTGTCGGCCGCGGTGCAGCGCGGCACGGTCATGGGTTGCCAATTCCACCCGGAAAAAAGCGGTGAAGTGGGCTTGCGCGTGTTGGCGAACTTTCTGCGGCGCCATCCCGCGTGATGGCCAGGCCCGCGCACCGCGCGGGCCTGGCAGGTGACTCCCTTGAACACACGCAAGCTGCTCTCCATCACCGTGCTGTACGGCATCGCCGACGTGATCGTCATGGCGGTGGGTGGCTTTCTCTTGCTGCCGCTGTACACCCGCTCCTTGACGCAAGCCGAGTTCGGGACCTACGTGATCGTGCGGGCCAACATCGAGATCTTCACCTACTTGGTTTGCCTGGGTTTGCCGTCGGCAGTCTCACGTGTGTACTTCGACCATCGGCAATCCGGGCAGCAGGTGGCCTACATCAGTTCGGTGCTGGTGTTCTTTGCGCTGTGTCTTGCCGTCCTGCTGGCCGGCTTGGCGGCTTGGGGACAGCAGCTTTGGGCACTGCTGTCTCCAACCACGCCAGCCATGCCCTACCTGGCCTTCAGCGTCGGCTTGGCCGCACTGGGTTTCGTCTCCACGCTGGGCACGCTGTGGCTGCGTTTGGAGCAGCGCGCCAAGGCCTTCGCGCTGGTTCAGGTCGGCTCGGCCGGAGTTCTGGCGGGCGTGGCTACGTTCAACCTGGCTGTGCTGGACTTGGGCCTGTCGGGCTTGCTCTGGGCGATGGTGGCGAGCGCCGCTGCGTCTGGGCTGCTGCTTCCAGTTTTGCTGGGCAGGGGCTTCCGGCCGCGAATCCAATGGCACCACATCGGCAGTTCGCTGCCCTTCGCGGGCCCCAGCCTGCTGGGCTACCTGGCCTACTTCGTGCTGAACCGAATAAGCATCCTGGTGCTGCAGAGACATGTTCCGCTGGACGAACTGGCGGTCTTTGGTCTATCGCAGCAGTTGGCGTTGATCGTCACCATGGCTGCGGGCGCATTTGGCAAAGCTCAGCAGCCGATGGTCTTCGCCGCCGCGCCCGAGGACGCGGCGCGGATGCTTGAACGTGCGGGGCGGGTGCTGCGCGTGCTGATGCTGGCCCTTACAGGCCTGCTGCTGCTGTTTTCGGGCGAATTGCTCGCGCTGGTCGCGCCGGCTGCTTACCGCGAAAACATCCACATCTTGCTGATCCTGCTGGTCGCCAACTTTGGCGGTTCTTTCGCGCAGGTCTCGGACACGGCTCTGCTCTACCACCGCCGGCCACGGGCCTCGTTGGCAGTGACGGTTTTCGGCGCCTTGCTGGCGGTTGGCCTGAGTGTGGCGCTCGTCCCCCGCTACCATGCCACTGGCGCAGCGGTGTCTATCGGCATCACCTTGCTGTCCATGACGCTGCTGAGCCACTGGCTGGCCTGGCGGGTGACAGGCCGTTCGACGGTGATGCCCCTGCTGGGCGGCCTCGCAGCAGCTTGCGGTATCGCCCTGCTGGCTGCCTGGCTGCCCACGCTGGGCTGGTCTGCGACGCTGACGGTCGGCTTCAAGCTGGCGTTGTTCGCCTCCCTCTCCGGCGTCCTCGGCTGGCGCCTCTTCCGCCCTTGACTAGACGCTGCATGCATCCCTGGATCCGACCCATCGCCAACGCCCTCGGCTTCAATCCGCTGGCCTGGCTGCGCAACACCCACCGCATGAAGATTGAGGTGGCGGCCTACCTGCGCGCTGCGCCCGCGGCCTCTGGCGACGGGCCGCGCGTGCTGGCCGTCATCACGCCCTGGCAGGGCACCTCGGTACCCTGGTACACGCTGGCCCTGGCGCTGTTGATGGCCGCACGCGGCTGCAGGGTCGCCTTCGTGCTGGACGACCTGCCCTTCGGTGACAAGCCCTGGCGCCACGCCTTCGTGCTGCGCCAGTTGCAGGCTGTCCTGCGCGGCCTGCAGGGCCGGCACACGCTAACGGTGCTGTCAACGCTGGCCGAACCCGGGGACGCGCGCGCTGCGCCCGGCCCCGATGTGCACGACTTGGCGCGCCTGAACACCACTTGGCACCTGCGCGGCGAAATGCTGGAGAAAGGCCGCCAAGCGCACATCGAGCAGTGCTTGGCCCAAATCGGCCGAGCCGTAGGGCCGATCCAGCGGGCGCTTGCAAGCGGCGGCCAGGATGTGTTGCTGGTGCCGGGCGGCATCTTCGGCACCTCTGGCGTCTGGGTGGCGCGAGCCCGGGCCCAGGGTCTGCGCGTGTGCAGCTTCGACGCCGGTGGCCCGGGCGTCGGCATGTTTGCCACCACTGGCGTGGCCTGCCATCTGGCCGACATCCCCAACGCGCTGAGACGTCTGAAAACCAGCGGCACACCGGCCGAGCATGCGTTCGCTCAAGCGGCAGCCGCAGCCGAGATGGCCAAGCGCCGCCAAGGCGTCGACGCATTCGCATCACAGGTCGCCGGGGCCGGCAGCGGCGACGCACGCCACGACGGCGCGGTTCTGGTCGCGCTGAACTCGTCCTGGGATGCCGCCGCGCTGGGGCTGCATACGGTGTTCAGCGACAACACGCAATGGATCGTCGAGACGGTGCGTCATGTTCTGCAGCACACCGACGCCAACGTCATCGTGCGACAGCACCCGGTCGAACGCCTGCCAATGGGCTGGACCAGCGACGACTACCGTGCACTGTTGCAACACCACTTCGGCGACGAGCCGCGTCTGCTCTTCATCGCCGCCGCAGACAGCATCAACAGCTACGCGCTGCTCGCCCGTGTCGCCGTGGTTGTCACCTACACCTCCACCATCGGCATCGAGGCCGCCGCGCTCGGCAAGCCGGTTGTGGCGCCGTCGCGGGCCTACTACGCCGGCCTGGGCTTCGTCTGGCAGGCCCATGATCTGTCGCAGTACCAGAGCTTGCTGCAGGCTGGCGCCGCCGGGCAGTTGCAGGTCAGCGCGCAGATGCAGGCTGACGCTCACCTGTGCTACTACCTCACGCAGTGCTGCAACTGGTTCTTCTCGCCGTTCAGCCCGGGCGACTTTCACGACTGGAGCAGGCTGGGTATGGCAGCGCTGCAGGCAGATGCCAAGGTGCAAGTTGCCATCACGGCGCTGACCGAAGGTATCCCGCTTGCCACGCTGAACCACCGTCAGCGCTTTGCTGACGCAGCACATGCCGAGGACGAATCTACCGAACGGGCTATCGCGGCCCTGACAACGCCATGAGCGGTCCGTCGTCGCCCTCCTGGGCGCATTGGCGGTTACAGCCCTGGATGCTGCGGCGCCTGGCCCTGTTCCTGGCCATGCTCATGAGCGGAGGCATCCTGTTGATCCCGCGCGTGCCGGTGCTGGCCTTGCTGATCGTGCTTTGCCTGGCCGGCACCGACTTCCGCTTGCCGATCCGCCGCGCGCTTTGGCCGCTGTACTCCCTGCTGCTGGCCGTTTTGTTGCTTACCCTGGTGCGCCCGGGCGGCGTCGATCCAGTTTCCTTGGCGATCCGCTTCGCCAACTTCTCGGCCGCGGTGCTGCTCTTGAACATGTACGCCTGTGCGCCGTCCGGCACCTTGGTCAAGGACCTGCAGGCCTTGCTCTGGCCGATGGCCTGGCAGGCCATCGGCACGGTGCTGCTGGCCCACACGGTGGGTTTCCTCTTCGTGCCGCTTGACTTCTCGGAGACGCAGTACCGTACCCTGCTGCTGCTGTTCACTTACCACATCACCATCGAGGACGCGGGCGGCCTGGTGCGGCCGGACGGCTTCTTCTTCGAGCCTGGGGTGTTCCAGATTTATCTGAACCTGTACCTCTTCCTGATGCTGTTCCACGCGCGCAACCTGCGCCGCGCTGCCGTCGGCTTGGTGGCGGTGGTGTCCACCCAGTCGACGACTGGCTTGCTGATCTGCATCCTGCTGGTCTGCGCGGCATTCCTGCAGCACGCCCGCACCCGCAGCCCGCGGCGGCGCATGCTGGTGCTGCTGGCTGCTGCCGCGGTCACACCCGCCCTGCTTGCACTGGGCTATGACAACCTTCAGGAAAAACTGTTCGGCACGTTTCAGGGCTCGTCCTTGACGCGCCAGTACGACCTGATCACAGGTCTGAACATCCTGGCCGAGCATCCGCTGCTGGGCATCGGATTCGATACCGATCGCCACATCGCGTCAGCACAAACGCTGGGCTACGAGGACACGCCGCTCAGCCTGGAGAGCCTGGAGGAGCGCGCAACCTCAAACGGCCTGATTCAGTTGTTCGTCAGTCTGGGCATTCCGCTGGGGCTGGCTTTCATAGCCGGCATCTTTCGCCAGCGCCTCTTCGGCCACCAGTGGCTCATCAGCCTCTGGTTCCTGCTGTCGATGGTTGGCGAGGCACTGGTGTTCACGCCGTTCTTTCTGCTGGTGGCTTTCAGTGCCTACCTGGTGGTGCGCACCCCGCAGGC
>JANNWL010000462.1:0-6914 GCA_031414735.1 Burkholderiales bacterium
GCGCACAGCGGCTTGTCGGTGTTCGCCGGTGTCGGTGAGCGCACCCGCGAGGGCAACGACTTCTATCACGAGATGGCCGACTCGGGCGTCGTGAATCTGGAGAAGCTGGAAGAGTCCAAGGTCGCCATGGTCTACGGCCAGATGAACGAGCCCCCGGGCAACCGACTGCGTGTGGCGCTGACCGGCCTGACCATCGCCGAGTCCTTCCGTGACGAAGGCCGCGACGTGCTGTTCTTCGTCGACAACATCTACCGCTACACACTGGCCGGCACCGAAGTGTCCGCGCTGCTGGGCCGCATGCCTTCGGCCGTGGGCTACCAGCCGACGCTGGCCGAGGAAATGGGCCGCCTGCAAGAGCGCATCACGTCGACGAAGGTCGGCTCGATCACGTCGATCCAGGCCGTGTACGTGCCTGCCGACGACCTGACCGACCCAAGCCCTGCCACCACCTTCGCCCACCTGGACGCCACCGTGGTGCTGTCGCGCGACATCGCCTCGCTGGGCATCTATCCGGCTGTGGACCCGCTGGACAGCAACTCCCGCCAGGTCGACCCCAACGTCGTCGGCGAAGAGCACTACAGCACCACGCGCGCCGTCCAGGCCACGCTGCAGCGCTACAAGGAACTGCGCGACATCATCGCCATCCTGGGCATGGACGAACTGAGCCCCGAGGACAAGCTGGCTGTTGCCCGCGCGCGCAAGATCCAGCGTTTCCTGAGCCAGCCTTTCCACGTCGCCGAGGTCTTCACTGGCAGCCCGGGCAAGTACGTGCCGCTGAAGGAAACCATCCGCGGCTTCAAGATGATCGTGGCCGGCGAGTGCGACCACCTGCCCGAACAGGCTTTCTACATGGTGGGCACCATCGACGAGGCGTTCGAAAAAGCCAAGAAGATGAATTGAGGAATCGACATGGCCACCCTCCACGTTGACGTTGTTTCCGCCGAGGAGAGCATCTTCTCTGGCGAAGCCAAGTTCGTCGCCCTGCCGGGCGAGAACGGCGAGCTGGGCATCATGCCCAGGCACACGCCGCTGATCACCCGCATCAAGCCCGGCGCGGTGCGTATCACGCGCGCTGACAACGGCGAGGAAGAGTTCGTTTTCGTCGCCGGCGGCATTCTCGAAGTGCAGCCCGGCACGGTGACGGTGCTGGCCGACACGGCCATTCGCGGCAAGGACCTTGACGAGGCCAAGGCGACTGAAGCCAAGAAGATGGCCGAAGAGGCCATGAAGAATGCCAAGAGCGACATCGACCTGGCTGCGGCGCAAGGCGAGTTCGCGGCCATGGCCGCGCAGCTGGCAGCGATCCAGAAGCTGCGCAAGAGGTAGTCGCACAGGCTGATCTTCCGTTCAGGCCCCGCCCATGGAAGTCAAGCTCGAAAAGCGCTACCCCGTCGTGGCATCGGCCGTGCGGGCATGGGCCGTGCTCTCCGACATTCGCGCCGTCGCGGCCTGCATGCCGGGCGCGGCCATCACCGAGCAGGTCGACGCCACCCACTACAAGGGCACGGTGAAGAGCAAGGTGGGCCCGGCGGTGCTGCAGTTCGGCGGCGAGATCGAAGTGCTGGCGCTGGACGCCACCACCCGGTCGATGCAGCTGCTCGGCAGGGGCGCTGACAAGGCAGGCTCGTCGGCTTCGATGAACCTCAGCGCGCGCATCGAAGCCGGCGACTCGCCGGCGGACTGCGTGCTCGTCGGCCTGGCCACCATCACCGTCAGCGGCAAGCTGGCGCAGTTCGGCAGCCGGCTGCTGGTGCCTGTGTCCGACGCCATGCTGGCGCAGTTCGCAGCCAACTTCAACGTCGCCGCCGCCGCGCAAGCCGGCGTCGATCTGGCCGCGGCCGCGGCCGCACCGGGCCCCGTGGCGGCGACTGAGCTGAACGCCCTGGCGCTTGCGTGGACGGTGTTCAAGGGCTGGCTGGCGCGGCTGTTCGGTCGCGGGCGCTGACAGGAGAGGTAAGCATGGGCAAGAAGAAGTCACCCGGGCAGGGGTCCGGCAGGCTGGGTCGCATGGGCAAGGCCGAATACCTCGAGCAGCTCGAAGCGTTGGAGCTTCAGCTCAACGACGTGGCCCGCTGGCTGCAGCACACCGGAAAGCGCCTGCTGATGGTGGTCGAAGGCCGCGACACGGCGGGCAAGGGCGGCGTCATCGCGGCGATTGCCGAAACGCTCAACCCGCGCCAGTGCCGCGTGGTGGCGCTGCCCAAGCCCGACGATCGCGAGCGCACGCAGTGGTACTTCCAGCGTTATGTGCCGCACCTGCCGGCCGCCGGCGAGGTGGTGCTGTTGGACCGCAGTTGGTACAACCGCGCCGGCGTCGAACGTGTCATGGGCTACTGCAGCGAGGACGAGGCCCGCGCTTTCCTGAAGCAAGCACCCGTGTTCGAAAAGATGCTCGTCGACGACGACGTGTTGCTCTTCAAGTACTGGCTCACCGTCGACCAGGCCGAGCAGGAAGCGCGTTTTGCCGAGCGCCGCACCGACCCGCTCAAGCGCTGGAAGCTCTCGCCCGTGGACTTGCAAGCCCGCGCCAAGTACGCGGACTACACGCGGGCCCGCCAGGCCATGCTGGAAGCCACACACACCAAGGCGGCGCCCTGGACGCTGGTGGACTTCAACGACCAGCGCCGCGGCCGGCTGGCGCTGATCCGCCACCTCATCGACGCCCTGCCCGAGCACGCCGTGCCCGAGACGCTGATCGACCTGCCCCCGCTGGGCCACGAGCCGCTGAAAGAGCGCTTCAAGGGCCTCAAGCCGATCTGACCCCGGGGCCGGGCCCTGCCGGACAATCCGCCATGGCCGAAGACGACCCAGCAGCAGCCCCCCACCAACGCCGCGTGCGCTACGCCGGCACCCACCCGCGCCGCTTCGAGCAGAAGTACAAGGAACTGGACCCGGCGCGCCACGCCGACGAGCTGGCCAAGGTGATGCAGCGCGGGCAGACGCCTGCCGGCATGCACCGGCCGATCTGCGTGGCCGAGATCCTGGCCGTGCTGGCCCCGAAGCCGGGCGAGGTGGGCCTGGACGCCACGCTCGGATTCGGCGGCCACGCGCAAGAGCTGCTGGCCCGCCTGCAGCCGGGTGGGCGGCTGTTCGGCATCGATGTCGACCCGCTGGAGCTGCCGCGCACTGAAGCCCGCCTGCGTGGCCTGGGCTTTGATGAGTCGATGCTGGGCGTGTACCGCATGAACTTCGCTGATCTGGCTGCGCTGCTGCCCGAGGCCGGCGGCGGCTTCGACTTCGTGCTGGCCGATCTGGGCGTGTCGTCGATGCAGATCGACAACCCGGCCCGCGGCTTCACCTTCAAGGCCGACGGCCCGCTGGACCTGCGGCTGGACCCGGGCGCTGGCGAGTCGGCGTCGATGCTGCTGCTGCGGCTGACGCGGGCCCAGCTGCGCGAGCTGCTGGTGGACAACGCCGACGAGCCGCACGCCGTGGTGCTGGCCGCCGCGCTGCAGGGGCAGTTCATCGAAACCACTGGCCAGTTGGCCGACCGTGTGCGGGCCGCGCTCGCGCCCTTGTTCAAGCGGGGCCTGCCCGCCGATGAACGGCAGGCCGAGACCAAGAAGACGCTGCAGCGCACCTTCCAGGCGCTGCGCATCGCGGTGAACGACGAGTTCGGTGTGCTCGACCGCTTTCTCGCTGCGCTGCCGGGCTGCCTGAAACCCGGGGGGCGCGTGGCCATGCTGAGCTTCCACTCGGGCGAAGACCGCCGCGTGAAGAAGGCCTTCCAGACTGGCGAGCGCGGCGGCGTGTTCGCCCGGGTGTCGCCCGAAGCGGTCCGGCCGTCGTTCGACGAACGCCGCGCCAACCCGCGGTCGAGTTCGGCCAAGCTGCGCTGGGCCGTGAAGGCCGGCACGTCTGCATGAGTGTGCGTGCCCTGTGGCATGCTGGACACCCGAGGTCAGGAGCCAGCCCATGAACAGCATGGACGTCGAAGTCATCCGCACCGCCATGGACTGGATGAACCGGGGCCACCGCGTGGTGCTGGGCACCGTCGTGCGCACCTGGGGCAGCAGCCCGCGGCCGCCGGGCAGCCTGATGATCATCCGCGACGACGGTCAGGTGGCCGGCAGCCTGTCGGGCGGCTGCATAGAAGACGACCTCACCCTCCGCGTCAAGCGCGGCGAACTCGCGCTGCGACTGCCGCAGTCCACCACCTACGGCGCGTCGGCCGAGGAAGCCCAGCGCTTCGGCCTGCCCTGCGGCGGCACGGTGCAGATCGTGCTGGAGCCGCTGTCCGCGCAAAGCCTGCTGCGCGAACTGCTGGCGGCCATCGAGCAGCACCGCGTCGTCCTGCGCCGGTTGGAGCTGGCCACCGGCATCGTGTCGCTGGCGCCGTCGACCGAGGGCGACGCCGTGCGCTTCGATGGCAGCGTGCTGCACACCGTGCACGGACCGCGGCTGCGGCTGGTGGTCATCGGCGCCGGGCAGCTGTCGCGCTACCTGGCGCAGATGGCGGTGATGCTGGACTACCGCGTCACCGTGTGCGACCCGCGCGAGGAGTACCACGAGCCGTGGCTGAAGCCCGACGGCACATCGGCCATCGAAGGCGTCACGCTGTCGCGCCTGATGCCCGACGACCTGGTGGTGGCCATGAACCTGGACGCGCACAGCGCCCTGGTGGCCGTCACGCACGACCCCAAGCTCGACGACCTGGCGTTGATGGAGGCGCTGAAGTCGCCCGCCTTCTACGTTGGGGCGCTGGGCTCGCGGCGCAACAACGACACGCGCCGCGACCGGCTGCGCCTGTTCGAGGTCAGCGCCCAGGAAGTGCAGCGCCTGCGCGGCCCGGTCGGGCTGAACCTGGGCGCGCTGACGCCGCCGGAGATCGCCCTGTCCATCGTCGCGGAGATGACCGCTGTGCGACGTGGCGCCGCTTTGGACGGCGCGTTGGCGGACTGGAGCGGGTCGCTCACGGCCTGCACGACCAGCGCGTAAAGCGCAGCGCGGGATCAGCGCAGGTCTGCGCTGTCAGGCAATTCGTTGGGGTTGACCTCGCCGGGCGCCAGCGCGAAGTGCTTCACGAGCATGGCGTCGACGGCGGCAATCGCCTCAGCCAGGCCGGTTTCGAAGCGGCCGGCGCGGAAGGCGCCACGCATGCCGCCGAGCACCGCAGCCCAGTGCGCTTGCGGCACCTCCCGCGCCAGGCCCCGGTCGGCCACGATCTCGATGGCGTGTTCAGCCAACAGCAGGTAGATCAGCACGCCGTTGTTGTGCTCGGTGTCCCACACGCCCAGCGTGCCGAACAGGGTCACGGCGCGTTGCCGTGGTGTCGTGCTGCGCCACAGGTCGGCCAGCGGCAGACCGGCTTCGACGCACAGGCGGATCTCGCCGCTGTGGCGCTGCTCGCTGGCCGCCACGCTCGCTTGCAGGCGGCCCAGCGCGGCGGTGTCGAGCGCACGCGCGGTGTCGGTGTCGTCGAGCCACCGGTGCTTGAGGATGCGTTGCAGTTTGCCCATCATCACCACCGCCCCGAGGCGCCGCCGCCCCCAAAGTCGCCGCCACCGCCTGAAGAAAAGCCGCCGCCGCCGCCCCCACCCCCGCCGCCGCCGCGTCCGATGTTCATGGCGATGATCTTCACCACCGTGCCGACGCCAAACACGCCCACCACCACCACGGTGGCGAAGGCCGCGCCCAGCGCCAGCAACAGGCTGGCGCTCAGCCACCAGGCCATGCCGCCCGCCGCCACGGCCGTGAACAACGACGCCAGCTTGCGCCCGAAGACCGCGCTCAGCAGCCCGCCCACGGCCAACACGCCGACGAACAGGAACATGCCCAGCTCCTGCAGCGGCAGGCCACCGCGGCGGCCGCCGCCCGGGGCGCTGCTGCGCGGTGCGGGCAGGTCTTCGCCCTTGATGCGCGATATCAACTGGTCCACGCCGGCGTTCAGCCCGCCGGCGTAGTCGCCTGCGCGAAAGGCCGGCACGATGTCGCGATCGATCACCTGGCGCGCCGCGAGGTCGGGGATGGCGCCTTCCAGCGCCTTGGCGACTTCGATGCGTACTGCGCGCTCGTTCTTCGCCACGACGAGCAACAGGCCGTCGCCCACGTCACGGCGGCCGATCTTCCAGGCGTCGGCCACGCGCTGCGCGTAGGACGCGATGTCCTCCGGCGACGTGGCCGGCACCAGCAGCAAAACGATCTGCGGCCCGGCTTGGGCTTCGAAGGCGGCCAGCTTGGCGTCCAGCGCGGCGCGCTGCGGCTCGCTGAGCGTGGCGGTCTGGTCGATGACGCGGCCCGACAGCGGCGGCACCGGCAGCACGTCCTGCGCCCACGCCGCTGCACTCAGCAGCAGCACGCACAGCAGGCTCAACCAGCGCAGGGCGCCGCGCATGGGATCTGGGATCAGCGCTCGGGGTCTACTTCGATGCCGGCTTGTCGAAGCTGACGGCCGGCGGCGCAGAGATGGCGGCCTCGTTCTGCACCGTGAAGTTTTCCTTCACCGGGTAGCTGAAGATCATCGCCGTCAGGTTGGTGGGGAAGCTGCGCGCCAGCACGTTGTATTCCTGCACCGTCTTCACGTAGCGGCCGCGCGCCACGGTGATGCGGTTCTCGGTGCCTTCAAGCTGCACGCGCAGATCCTGGAAGCCCTGGTTGGCCTTCAGGTTGGGGTAATTCTCGCTGACCACCAGCAGGCGGCTCAAGGCGCTTGAAACTTCGCCCTGCGCGGCCTGGAACTTCTTGAAGGCCTCGGGGTTGTTCACCAGTTCCGGCGTGGCCTGGATGCTGGTGGCCTTGGCGCGCGCCTCGACGACCTTGGTCAGGGTCTCCTGCTCGAAGTTGGCCTCGCCCTTGACGGTGGCCACGATGTTGGGGATGAGGTCGCTGCGGCGCTGGTACTGGTTGAGCACCTCGCTCCAGGCCGACTTGACCTGCTCGTCCAGGCGCTGGAAGTCGTTGTAGCCGCAGCCGCC
>JANNWL010000463.1:0-4619 GCA_031414735.1 Burkholderiales bacterium
GGCGATACGAGCTTGCAGCAGGCAGCGCCTGCGCAACTCCACGATCAGCAGCGCCTTGGTCGGCTCGATGGCGCGTGGCGACTTCGCCGGCCGCGACGACGCATCGGCCAGCGCCGCCTCACCGCCAGCGAGGAAGCGGCCCAGCCACTTGCGCGCCGTTGGCGGCGTCACGCCATGGCGCGAAGCCGCCAACGGCGCACTCAGACCCCCAACGATGATGTCGTTGACCATTTCGATTCGACGGACGTACGTGAGTCGGGCATGCTTATGGCTGTTCATTCGGCTGAGCTCCTGGAAGTCTGGGTGTTTGGCGACTTCCAGTCTCCCAGACTCAGTCCGGGTGAACAACCGATACAACGTGTTGAAGGTTCACAGCCAGTGCCAGGAGCGCCCGATGTTTTTGGTGAATACCGCGACCAGCCCCGTGCACGCCCGTCAAGCCAACGGTGCCGACGCGCCCGACACCGCCACTTGGCGCGTGCGCCTGCTGGGCGGGTTCGAGATCGACGACGGCCGCCAGCACCTGACACGGCTGCGCAGCCGCGCTGCGATGGCGCTGCTGGCCCGCGTGGCAATGGCGCCGGCGCGCGACCACGCCCGCGAAGTGCTGGCCACGCTGCTCTGGCCCGATGCCGACGACGCTACCGGCCGCAGCCGGCTGCGGCAAACGCTGTCGCTGCTGAAGGCGGTGCTCGAGCCCCCCGGGGGCCCCGCGGTGCTGCAAGGCGACCGTCGTGTCGTCCGCGTCGTGCCGGGCGCCCTGTGGTGCGACGCAGTCGCCTTCGAAGCTGCGGCGCGATCGGGCCAGCTGGCGCGCGCGCTGTCGTTGTATGGTGGCGAGTTGTTGCCCGGCTTCTACGATGAGTGGGTGCTCGAGGAGCGCAACCGCTTGCAGGCCTTGGCGGAGCGCGTGGACACCCGCACGCCGACGATTCAGGCCCCCGATCTGGCGCGTGCCGCCCAGTCGGCGCCTGCGATGCCGGTGTCGGCGCACCCGGCCAGCCGGCTGCCCAGTTACCTGACCACCTGGATCGGCGCCGACCTGCAAGGTGCGCGGCTGCAAGCCCTGGTGGGAGAACACCGCCTGGTGACGGTGCTGGGCGCCGGCGGCTGCGGCAAGACGCGGATGGCGGTGGAAGTGGCCGCTGTGATCTGCGCGCCCGTGCCCGGTGGGCCCGCGCCACGGCTGGAGCGTGCCATCTTTACGTCCTTGGTGGGCGTGTCCTCGGCCAGTGCCCTGCTGGATCGCCTGAAGTCGGCCCTGCGCATCGAGTCGGCCGGCCCGGCGGTCGAACTGATCATGGGCTTGCTGGCCGGCCGGCCGGTCCTGCTGGTGCTGGACAACTGCGAGGAACTGGACGACGAGGCCGCGGCCACAGTCGCACTGTTGGCACAAGCGCTGCCGGCGGCACACTGGCTGCTGACCTCGCGCCGGCCGCTCGGGCTGGACGGCGAGCACCAGTTCATCCTGTCGGCGCTGGAGCCGCCGGCCGCAGATGCGGTGCTGGTCGAAGTCGCACTGAACCCGGCCGTGCTGCTGTTCGTCGACCGGGCCCGGGCGCGCCGCATCGACTTCCACGTCAGCGCCGGCAACCAGCGCGCCCTGGCCGAACTGGTGCGCTGGCTCGATGGCTTGCCGCTGGCCATCGAGCTGGCGGCCTCGCACGCGCGCACGCTGTCGCCGGCCGAATTGCTGAAACTGCTGCAAGCCGCCCGGGCCGAACCCCGTGCGGCTGCGGGCAGCCTGGCGTTCCTGGCCCGCCGGGGTGCGCGCAGCGGGCACGACCCCCGGCATGCGTCGATGCTGGAGGTGGTGGCCTGGAGCTGGCGTTTGTTGGCCGGCCCAAGCCGGCATCTGCTGCTGGGCCTGTGCCAGTTGCCGGCCGGGGCCACCTTGGCGCTGGCCGCCGGCCTGGCCGCTGCTGACGGTGCAGCGCCCAACCTGGCGCAGACCCAGGCCACCCTGGACGAACTGGTTGCGCTTTCGGTGCTGCGTACCACGCGCGGCCAGGACGGCGAGTGGCGCTACTGCCCGCACGAGCCGGTGCGCGAATTCGGCCTGGCCGCGCACGACGCCACCACGCTGAAGCCCCTGCGCCAGCGCGCATTGGGTGCATTGCTCGCCTGGGCGCAGGCCATGCCCGCCACCCCACCGCTGCCCAGCGTGCGCGACGAGATGCCCAACATTGCGCTGCTGCTGGGCACCGCGCCTGCCGACGGCTGTGGCGACGACGCGGTGCTGCTGGTGCTGCTGCTGCAGTCGTCGTGGGGCGAAGTCGCCGTGCCGGCCGGGGTGCTGGACGCCTTGACCGTCTTGCTCGGCACGCCGGGCCTGGACGAATCGCGCGCCGCCTGCGGCCATGCCCTGGCCGCCACGTTCTGCCAGGACGCTGGCCGGCTGCAGCCCGCGCGGCACCACCTGCAACAGGCGCAGCAACTGCAGTGCACCGACGCGGGCTTGCGCGCCTCGCTGCTGTCGCGCCTGGCGCGGCTGGTCTGGCGGCTCGACCGGGATGTCGTCAGGGCCCGCGCCCTCATCGAAGAAGCCCTGCCTTTGTCGCGCGAGGTGAACAAGCCCAACACCGAAGCCTCGCTGCTCAGCCTGAAGGGCCACTTGGTCACAGTCGTCGACGGTGACCCCGGGCGCGCCGCAGCCTTCACCGGCCAATCGCTGGCGCTGTGGCAGCGTTCGGGCAACCGCCACCTCATCAACGCCGGGCGCTACAACCTGGCGGTGACGGCCATCCGCGCCGGTCGCGCCGCCGAGGTGCTGGACGAGCTGGCCGCGCTGGCCGATGAAGGCCGCGACCTGCAGGACTGGGATCTGTGTTCAGGCGCGCTGGAAGCCCGCGGCACCGCGCTGTTGGCGCTGCGCCGCTGGTCCGAGGCCTGGACCAGCCTGCGCGAGAGCGTGGCCGTCGGCTGGGACGGCATGCAGGTGCTGGCCACCGTGTACGGCCTTTGGAATGTGGCGCCGGTGCTGGCGCGGCTGCGCCACGCTGATCTGGCGGCCCAGACCATGGGCGCGGCCGAAGCCATCTGGCGGCAGCGCTTCGGCGAGCCCGACCCGAGCGACCTGCGTGACCTGCGGCGCGTGCGCCGCTTCGTGCGCACGCTGCTGGGCCCCCAGGCGGCGCAGGCAGCCTGGGCCGCCGGCGCGGCGCGGCCGCTGGGCGAGGCCGTGCAGCTGCTGCTGCAGGCCAACCTGGGGTCCTGACACACCGCGCTGCACTGGCAGCGGTGCCGGGCAGCGACCCCTCCACATCGGGGGGGTGAACAGGCCCCAGAAATTGCGATGGCGGAACGGTCGGCGGCAAACATTCACCTGTCACGGAGCCCCGCCATCCCGGCGTGCCCGCCCTTCAGGAGACCACCCGATGCCCCGCTTCCAACGCACACCCGCCAGCGCAGCCGCTCTTTGCGCCGTTGCCGGCACCTTGCTCGCCGCGCTCGCCGGCCCGGCCGCCGCCGCCACCTTCAGCTGGAGCAGCGGTGCGTTCGTTCCCGGCACCACGGCGCCCAGCCCGTTGCCGCTGGCTGACGTGTTGAACATCCAGACGGCCGCCGCCAAGTCCTTCAGTGCCGTCAGTTTTGTCAGCGCCGGCGCCGTCAACTGGCAGGCCGGCAGCGGCGACCTCAGCTTCATCAGCAGCAGCGTGGCCAACAACGGTTTGTGGAACGCGCAAGGTGACTCTGCACTGGTCTACGGCGGTGGCGCCGGCAGCACCTTCACCAACAGCGGCACGCTGCGCAAGAGCGCGGGCACGGGCACGACGCAGATCGGCAACTCCACCTTGCTGAACGTCGTCAACAGCGGCACCGTGGACGCACAAACGGGCACCATCGCATTCGGCGGCGCCAACACCTTCAACCCCGGCACGGTGTTCACCGGCGCGGGCAGTGTGCTGGTCAACACCGCATCCGCCTTCAACGGCGCCTTCACGTCGTCCAACCTGACGCTGGCCGCCGGCACGCAGACCGGCAATGCCGCCGTGCTGAACGGGCAGGTGCGGTACAGCGCGGGCGCGCTGGCCGGCGGCTGGACCGTGGCCTCGGGTGCGACGCTGAACGTGCAGGGCGTGGGCACCAAGTCGATCTTTGGCGCCACCATGGACAACAGCGGCACCCTGGCCTGGCAGGCCGGCAGCGGCGATGTGTCTTTCGTCAGCGCCAGCCTGGTCAACAACGCCGTGCTCGACGCGCAAGGCAACGCGGGGCTGATCTACGGCGGTGGCGCCGCCAGCACCTTCACGAACAACGGCACGCTGCGCAAGAGCGGCGGCAGCGGCAACACGCAGATCGGCAACTCGAGCTCGTTCGTCACCATCAACAACGGCACCGTCGACGCGCAAACCGGCACCATCACCTTCGGCGGCGAAAACACCTTCAACGCCGGCACCGTGTTCACCGGTGCGGGCAGCGTGGTGGTGAACACCGCGTCCACCTTCAACGGGGCCTTTACGTCGGCCAACCTGACACTGGCCGCCGGCACCCAAACCGGCAGTGCGGCCGTGCTCAACGGTCAGGCGCAGTTCGCGGCTGGTGTCTTGGCCGGTGACTGGACAGTGGCCTCCGGCGCCACCTTGAACGTGCAGGGCGCGGGCACCAAGACGCTGGCC
>JANNWL010000464.1:0-13279 GCA_031414735.1 Burkholderiales bacterium
GCTGCGGCCGACCTCGCCAGCCTGGTGCGGCAACGCCACGCCGGCGCGCGGGTGCTGCTGGCCGAGGACAACGAGGTCAACCGCGAACTGGCTGTGTATTGGCTGCAGGACCTGAATTTGAACGTTGAAATTGCCGTCGACGGCCGCGAGGCCCTGCAGCGGGCCCAGGCCGGCACCTACGCCCTGGTGCTGATGGACATGCAGATGCCCAACCTGGACGGCATGCAGGCCACCCAGGCGATCCGTGCCCTGCCCGGCTGGCAGTTCATACCCATCCTGGCCATGACCGCCAATGCTTTCGACGACAACCGCCGCTTGTGCGAAGCGGCAGGCATGAACGGTTTCATCACCAAGCCGGTGATGCTGGCCGAGTTGCACGCTGCGCTGTTGCAGTGGCTGCCCGGACAACCCACTTGACGGGCCCCTTGTACGGCACTTGGCCACCGAAGAGTCGCCCCGAACGGCCTCAGCACACCACCAGCAACGGCAACTTGCAGCCCGCCAGCACGGCCTTGGTTTCAGAGCCGAACAGGAACTCTCCGAAAGCGCCGCGGCCGTGGGTGGCCATGACGATCAGGTCGCAGCCGCGAGCCTCGGCGGCTTCGATGAGAGCGCGCGAGGCCTTGGGTACCGGGTCGTGGTGGCCCTCGAAGGGCACGCCGGCGGCCTGGGCGCAAGCCTCGAACCGTTGCAACACCGCCCTGGCCTGGGCGGCAGTGAGTGCGTCGAGCCCAGGCAGTTCGTGCTGCGCCTGCAAGGTCGGCCGTGCACTGGGCACCCACGGAGGCAACGACTCGGCGATGTAGCCGGTGATGGTGGCACCCCACTGCTGCGCCAAGTTCACGCTGAGCTGAATGGCCTTTTCCGACAGATCGCTGTCATCCACCGGGACAAGAATGTGTTTGAACATGTCAACGCTCCTGGCCAACCTGCCCGGCAGAGCCGAGGGCAGGATGCACTCTAGGCGCGTCCACATTCGAAAGGTTTGCGCCAGGCCAAACATGTGACGAATGAGACGGCTGTGACGGCACAGCAGTTGCCGCCGATCAGTCAGGCGGGGTGCCTTTACGATCCTCCGTCCGTATCCACAGCCCCGTCGCACCCCATGATTCGACTCCCCTTGCCCGCCGTCGCATTTGCCGCGTTTGTTGGATGGAATCCGCTGACCCAGCCAACGGCTTCAGCGGCCACACCCGATCCGGTGGTGCAGCAACTCATGGCCAGCATCTCGGCCCAGCGCATCGAGCGACGCATCAAGGCGCTGGCCGCGTTCGGGACGCGCCACACGGCGTCGGAGACGGCGTCCGAAACGCGCGGCATCGGTGCAGCGCGGCGCTGGATCGAGCGTGAGCTGCAGGCCTGCGCGCAAGCCTCGGGCGGCCGGCTGCAGGTCGGCACGCAGGAGTGGGTCGAGCCCGCAGGCAACCGTTTGGCGGCGGCCACCACGCTGGTCAACGTCGTGGCGACCCTGCCCGGCACGTCAGCGGCGTCCCAGGGCCGGGTGCTCGTCGTGTCGGGCCATTACGACTCACGCAACGGCGACGCGGCTGACGCCGTCGGCGCGGCGCCGGGCGCCAACGACGACGCGTCCGGCACGGCGGTCAGCATGGAACTGGCCTGTGCCATGGCGCCGCACCGCTTTGACGCGACGCTGGTGTTCATGGCGGTGTCGGGCGAAGAGCAAGGGCTGCTCGGCGCTGCGCACGCGGCGCGCGAGGTGCGCCGCCAGGGCGTGGATGTCGAGGCCATGATCACCAACGACATCGTCGGCAGCTCGACCGGCGACTTCGGCCAGCGCGACGCGAGGCAGCTGCGCCTGTTCGCCGATGGCTTCGACCCGCTGCTGCGCCTGCTGCTGCAGACCGCCGCCAACCGCCCGACCGACGAGGCCGAGGCCCGCGCCAACGAAGCCGTGCGCGCGCGCCTGGCCGGCATTGCGCTGGCCGGTGGCGCCGAGGACCTGCCCACCCACCAGCTGGGCCGCCACCTGAAGTCTGCCGCCGAGACCTACATGCCGGGCTTCAACGTGCGCCTGATCCAGCGCCGCGACCGCTATCTGCGCGGCGGCGACCACCTGCCTTTCTTGGAGCGTGGCTACTCGGCGGTGCGCTTCACCGAGCCCTTCGAAAACTTTCGCCACCAGCACCAGAACGTGCGCGCCGAGGGCGGCGTGGTGTACGGTGACCTGCCCGAGTTCGTCGACTTCGCCTTCGTCGCCGATGTCGCTCGTGCCAACGCCGCCGGACTGGCCACGCTGGCCTGGGCCCCGGCGCCGCCGCGCGAGGTGCGCCTGGAAACCACCGAGCTGACCAACGACAGCACGCTGAGCTGGGCGGCCAGCGACGACCCGCAAGTCGCCGCTTACCGCGTCGTATGGCGCCCTACCGACAGCGCCCACTGGACCGACGCGAAGGACGTGGGCCTGGTCAACCGCGCGACGATCCCGCGTGTGAGCAAGGACAACGTGGTGTTCGGCGTGCAGGCCGTCTCCAGGCGCGGGCACGCCAGCCTGGCGACTTATCCGCTGCCACAGCTGCGGCGCTGATCCGGCAGGCACACCCCCTGCGCGCGCAAGCCGGCCGAACTGGGCGAGCGCAGTCTCCTGCACCAGACCGGCGCAACGCCGGTGGCGCCGATGAGATGGATGCCTGGCGTGGGCGCAGAATACTGGCCTGCCTGCAAAGGCCCCCCCTACAGCCCCTGCGCACGCCCCATGCTCGATCACCTCGAATCCCGCGCCCGCCAAGCCGCCGTGCGCCTGCCCGAAAGCGCCGTGCACTGGGCCGTTCGCGCCGTGCACGAAGAGTCCGAACAGCTCAGCGTGCGCCAGGACGTGACCGAGGCGCCCAACCGGGCGCTCGACGATGGTGCGATGGTCACCGTCATCGACGGCGGCCAGGGCTATGCCGCCACGTCGGACCTGTCCGAGTCCGGCCTGGCAGCCGCCTTCGCGCGCGCCCATGCCCTGGCGCGTGCCGGCGCCGGCCGCACCGTGGTCGACCACGCGCGGGTCGAGCGCTCGTCGGCCCGCGGCGAGTACGCCAGTGCAGTCGTTCGGTCGGCCACCACCACCACGCTGCCCGAGCGGCTGGGTTGGCTGCGTGAGGTCTGCGCTGCGGCCGGCGCGGGCGACGCGCGCATCGTCGACCGCCACGCCACGCTGTGGAACGTGCGCAGCGAGCAACTGCACATCAGCAGCGACGGTGGCCGCACCGAACAGCAGTGGGAATACACGACGCCCTCGGTCACCGCCACGGCGCATGCCGACGGCGTGACGCAGGTGCGCTCCAGCGGCGGCCAGTACAACGGGTTCTGCCAGCAGGGGGGCATCGAGGTGCTGGAACGCGCTGGCTTTCGCACCCAGGAAGGCCCGCGCGTGGCGCGCGAAGTGCTGGAACTGGTGGGTGCCGCGCCCTGCCCCAGCGGCGCCATGGACGTGATCCTGATGCCCGACCAGATGACGCTGCAGATCCACGAAAGCATCGGCCACCCGCTGGAGCTGGACCGCATCCTGGGCGACGAGCGCAACTTCGCGGGCACCAGCTTCGTCACCATGGACATGTTCGGCCACTACCAGTACGGCAGCGCGCTGCTCAACGTCAGCTACGACCCCGGCCACGAACATGAATTCGCCAGCTTCGCTTTCGACGATGAAGGCAGGCCGGCCGAACGCGCGCTGTTGATCGAACGCGGCCGCCTGGTGCGGCCGCTGGGCGGCACGCTGTCGCAGGCGCGCGCACGTGCGTTGGGCTTCGAGCTCGGCGCGGTGGCCACGACGCGGTCGGCGGGCTGGAACCGCGCGCCGATTGACCGCATGAGCAACCTCAACGTCGAGCCCGGCGACCAGACGCTGGACCAACTCGTTGCCGCCACCGAACTGGGCATCGTCATGCACACCAACTGCTCTTGGAGCATCGACGACTCGCGCAACAAGTTCCAGTTCGGCTGCGAGTACGCGCGCATGGTGCGCGGCGGCCGGCTGGCCGAGGTCGTGCGCAACCCCAACTACCGCGGTGTCAGCGCCACCTTCTGGCGCTCGCTGGCCGGCGTGGGCCGTGCCGACACGGTGGCCGTGGGCGGCACGCCGTTTTGCGGCAAGGGCGAGCCTTCGCAGGTGATACGCGTCGGGCACGCGTCGCCCCCCTGCCGCTTCACTTCAGTGGATGTGTTCGGGGGGGCGGCATGACCACCGCCCAAGGCGCGTACCTCGACCCGGCCGCCTTCGACGCGCTGGCCAGCGCGCTGCTCGGCGCCGATGCGTCGGTGGACCTGACCAGCCTGTACCTGCGCGCCGAGGACAGCGAGTTCCTGCGCTTCAACCAGGCCCGGCTGCGCCAGGCCACGCAGGTGCAGCAGGCCTATGTCACGCTGGCCGTCGAACGCGGCCAGCGGCGTGCCGAGAGCACGCTGTCGCTGAGCGGCGAGGCCGGCGCCGACATCCAGCGCCTGCGGCAGGAGCGTGCGCTGCTCGTCAACCAGCTCGACCTGCTCGCCGACGACCCCTGGCTGACCCCGCCGCCGCCCGCCGCCCAAAGCCGTCGCGACGACCGTGGCGCCCTGCCCGCCGCGCACGAGGTGGTGGCGTTGGTGCACGGGTTGGCCGGCACCCGCCTGAAGCAGGACCTGGTCGGCTTCTACGCCGCCGGTCCGGTCGCCCATGCCTTTGCCGACAGCGCCGGCTCGCGCCACTGGCACCGCGTGGAAACCTTCAACTTCGAATGGTGCCTCTACCACCGCGGCGACAAGGCCGTGAAGACCACCTACGCCGGCACGCATTGGGACGCCGCCGTCTTCGCGCAGCACCTGGAAGAGGCCGCCAGCCGCATGCCTTTGCTTGAACGCAGTGCGCTGACGCTGGACCCCGGCCGCTACCGCGCCGTGTTTTCACCCGCCGCCATGGGCGAGCTGCTGGGCACGCTGGGCTGGAGCGGCTTTGGCCTGAAGGCGCGGCGCACTGGCATCAGTTCCCTCATGCGGATGGAACGCGGCGAGGCTGCGATGGCGCCGGGATTCCACCTCGACGAGGCCTTTGCACAGGGCACCGCACCGGCCTTCACCGCACAGGGCCACCTGCGCCCGCCGAGCGTGGCGCTGGTCGACGCCGGCCGGCTGCCCAGCAGCGGCGGCACCTTGAATTCACCGCGCTCGGCGGCCGAGTACGGCGTGGCGGCCAACGGCGTGGAAGCCCACGAAGCGCCCGAGGCGCTGAGCCTGCGCGGTGGCGACATAGCCCACGGCGACCTGCTGCGCGCGCTGGGCACGGGGCTGTACGTGAGCAACCTTTGGTACCTGAACTACAGCGACCGCGCCAACTGCCGCATCACCGGCATGACGCGCTACGCCTGTTTCTGGGTCGAGAACGGCGAGCTGGTGGCGCCCGTCAACGTGATGCGTTTCGACGACGCCGCCTTCCGGCTCTTCGGCGCGGGCCTGCTGGGCCTGAGCGACACGCCGGTGTTCACCCCGCACAACGACACCTACGGCGCGCGCAGGTTGGGATCGGTCACCACGCCGGCCGCCTTGGTCGAAGGTTTTGCGCTGACGCTTTGAAGCCACGGCAGGCGGCTGGCGCAAACGCACAGCGCCCAGCACAGCCAGGCTGACCACAGGGTGTGGCTGGGGTAATGCGCCCCGCGCACCAGTTGTGCCAGGCCGAACACTGCGCCCGCGACCAGCACTGCGGTCAGCCAGGCGCGGGCGCGCACTGCCGAATGGCCACGCCACAGGAAGTACATGCCGAAGAAGCCGAAGGCGGCCACGGCATGGCCTGAAGGGAAGCAGCGGCCCGGGCCGCCGTCCGCCACCCCCAGGCGCCAGTGCGAGACATAAGTCGCCACGCCGCCGAATTCGGCCAGGTCCCAGGGGCAGCTGGTGGGGCTGAAACGCTTGATCGTCGGCACGGCGACGATGCACAGCAGCATCACCACGATCCACCCACCCCGCTGCGCGCGGCCCGGCTGCCCCGGCATCGGCATGCGCCACAGCGACAGTGCCAGCACGGCCAGTGTCACCCACGCAGCCACCCGACCGCCTTGATGAAGCAGCGTGGAAGTCCACCAGCTGTCGCGCAGGCCGAACCCCTGTGCCGAGCCAAACAGCCGCGCGGTGGGCAGGTCCAGGCCGCCGGCGTCCCAGAGGCCCAGTGCGACCAACGCAAGTGCCGTGACGAGCAGGTCGCGCCGGCCGGTGGACAGCGGTGTCACGGGGTGCGGCAGGCCTGAGCGAGGTCCCAGGCCGGCTGGTACAGGGCGGTCTTCACATCCAGCCAGGCCAGCAGCGTGTGGAACAGGTGGTCGTGCATCAGGGGCTGCGCGGCGCGGCGCTGCAGGCAGGCCAGGTCGGTGCCCAGCGGGGCCGCCGCGCCGGGCGAAAACCAGGCCACCATGGGCACGCGCTTTTGCACATCCGGCGCGATGGCGAAGGGCAGGCCGTGCAGGTAGAGGTTGTTCTCGCCCAGCGATTCGCCGTGGTCCGACACGTACAGCACGGCGCTGTCCACATCGCCGGCGCGGGCCTGCAGCTTGGCGATCAGGCTGGCCAGCAGGTGGTCGGTGTAAAGCAGCGCGTTGTCGTAGGCGTTGACGATTTCCTCGCGGCTGCACTTGCGCAGGTCGTCGTTCTGGCAGGCCGGCGCGAAGCGGGCGAACTCCGGTGGGTAACGCCTGAAGTAGGACGGCCCGTGGTTGCCCAGTTGATGCAGCACCAGCAGCGCCGTGCCCTTGCTGCCCTTGCCGTCCTTCAAGCGGGCCAGGCGCCCGTCCAGGCCCGACAACAAACCCTCGTCAAGGCACCGCCCATCGCGGCACAGGCCGGGTGGGTTGAGCGACATCACATCGTCCTGCGACAGGCCCTCGCACACACCCTTGCAGCCGGACTGGTTGTCACGCCAGTGCACGTCCACCCCGGCGCGTGCCAGCACATGCAGCAGCGACTCGCTGCCGCGGACGCGCGCCTCGTCGTAGTCACGCCGCCCCACGGGCGCAAACATGCAGGGAAGCGAGACCTCGGTGTTGGTGCCGCAGGCCGTGACGTCGGGGAAGTTGACGACCGGCAGGCGCGACAACTCCGGCGTGGTCTGACGCGCGTAGCCGTTCAAGCCCCAGTTGGCGGCCCGCGCTGTCTCGCCCACCACCAGCACCACCAGCAGCGGTTTGCTGCGAGCGGCCATTCGCGGGCCCTGCACAGCATCCAGGCCGATGGGCTGGCGCGGCTGGGCCGCGCCCTTGGCCTGTGCGCCGGCCACCGCAGCGAGGGACCACAAGTAATTGGCCGGCGTGGCGAGGTAGCGGATCTCCTTGTGGTTCCGCATCAATGACGAGAACGACTGGAACACCAGCAGCAGCACGCCCACGAACACCCCCACCGACAGCAGCAGCGCACCGACACGGACCGCTGTGGCGCGCAACCACGGCCGCTGCACCAGGCGCACGCGCCACAGCATCAGCAGCGGCAGCACGGCATACACCAACAGGTGCGGCAGCAAACGCCACGACCACAGCTCGCGCGCCTCGGCCACATCGGTGCGCATCGTGTTGCGCAGCATGGACGGGTCCAGGTAGACGCCAAAGCTCTGCATGAAGTGCGTGGCCACGGCCGTGCCGATGATCAACACCACCAGCACCGGCTTCACCGTCCAGCGGTTGCACACCAGGCCCAGCAGCAGGAAGTGCAGCGACACCAGCATCAGCCCCAGTGCCAGTGCAAAGCCCCAGGTGCCGGGCTCGGCCAGCGACCGGTCGCGCAACGCGGCTCGGAAGAAGGCGGCATTCGCCGTCAACGCCCAGAACAGACTGGCCACGAGCAGCAGGGACTCGACGGTGACAGGGACCGACCAACGGGAAGTTTCAGGAACGGCTGATTCGGTCGGTTTGGCCACCCGCGGAGTGGGCCTGTTCGGGCTGAAGACCACCTGAAGGCAGCGCGCGGGTGGTACCGTGCGCGCCTGTTGAACACCTTGCCCCTGCATGCGACTGTTGCTCGTCGAGGACGATGATCTGCTGGGCGACGGCCTGGTGGCGTTTCTGCGGTCCGAGGGCCACGTGGTGGACTGGGCCCGCTCGGTGGCTGGCGCCGAGACCTACTTCGGCGAGTCCTTCGACGCCTGGCTGGTCGACTGGCAGCTTCCTGACGGCTCGGGCCTGGACTGGCTGCGCCGGCGCCGGGCCCGTGGCGACACGACGCCAGCCTTGATGCTCACGGCACGCGACCGACTGGTCGACAGGCTCACCGGCCTGGACACGGGTGCCGACGACTACCTGGTCAAGCCCTTTGCACCGGAAGAACTCGCCGCGCGGCTGCGGGCAGTCTGCCGGCGCAGCGCCGGGGCGGCCGGCCAGCGCGTGCCTGTGGGGCCTGCAGCCGCTGGCATCGAGGTCGATCTGGCCGCGCGTTGCGTCTACGTCCACGGCGGCCGCGTCGAGCTCACTGGCCGCGAGTGGGCCGTGCTGGAAGCGCTGACCCTGCGCGCCGGGCGCATCGTTTCCAAGGCAGAGCTGGAACAGCTGGTACTGGGCTTTGCTTCAGAGTTGGCCAGCAACGCCCTTGAAGTGCACGTCAGCGCCCTGCGCCGCAAGCTGGGGCAGGATGTGCTGGCCACCGTGCGCGGCCTGGGCTACCGCGTGAGCGCCAGCGTGTGAAGGCGCCAACGTCCATCCGCGGCGGCGTGCTGCGCACCCAGCTCGTTTGGTCCGTGCTGGGCGGTCTGTCGCTGGCCGTGGCCTTGTGGTTGGCGGTGCAGAGCGAAGTCGAAGAGCTGCTCGACGACTCGCTGAGCAGCGCGGCCGAGTTGCTCATCGGGCCGATGCTGGAGACCCTGCCGCTGACCGCACCGGCGCCTGTGGCCGCTGCGGCACAAGCGCGCGATACCGGACCGCGCTTCGTGTGGCAGCTGGTGCGCCACGACCCTGCTGCCACCGTGCTGGCCGCAGCGAGCGGCGCGCCCAGCCAGCCGCTGGTCGGCGCACCGGCTGCCGGCTTCACCGACGTGCCGGGCTGGCGTGTCTACGGCCGCGCGCTGGGCCAGGACGGGCGCATGCTCTATGTCGCGCAAAGCCAGCATGAACGCACCGAGATCAAA
Source organism: Burkholderiales bacterium (assembly GCA_031414735.1). Lineage (GTDB taxonomy): Bacteria > Pseudomonadota > Gammaproteobacteria > Burkholderiales > Burkholderiaceae_C > Rubrivivax. The sequence continues at coordinate 9,077 of JANNWL010000464.1, forward strand.
CTCGAAACGATCATGACCGTGCTGCTGGCCGGGCTGCCGCTGCTGGCCCTGGGCCTGCTGTGGTCCAACCTGCGGCTGCGCCAGGAGCTGCAACCGCTGCAGGTGCTTTCGACACGACTGGCGGCCTTCGACCCCCTGCAACCCGACGCGCGCCTGGGCCGCACCGACTGCGAAGAGCTGCAACCCGTGCATGCGGCCGTCGACGGCATGGTGGCGCGGCTGTCGCAGCGAATCACCCTGGAGCGCGCCTTCTCGGCCCACACCGCACACGCCCTGCGCACACCGCTGGCCGGCATCGAAGTGCAACTGGCCGTGGCCCTGCGCGAAGCCCCGGTGGCGTTGCAGCCGCGTCTGCAACGCGTGCGCGCGGCCACGTCGCGACTGCAGCACGTCGTGGCGGCACTGCTGGCGATGTTCCGCAGCGGCACCGCGATCGAGCGCCAAGCGCTGGACCTGAACCTGCTGGCCGCCGGGCTGGCGGTGGAAGGGCTGCAGCTGCGGGTGCAGCCCGGCGCGCCACTGGTGGGCGATGCCGACCTGTTGAGTGCAGCCCTGCTCAACCTGCTGGACAACGCCCAGCGCCATGGCGCCCGCACCGTGACGTTGAGCGTGCAGCCCCCTTGCTGGCTGAAGGTGCAGGATGACGGCAGCGGTGTCAGCGACGAACGCCGTCAAGCGCTGCAGGCCGCGCTGTCGGCACAGAACTACGAGAACACGACCGGTCTGGGCTTGATGCTGGCCGACCTGGTGGCACGTGCCCACGGTGGCCGGCTGCTGTTGCCGCAAGGGGCTCAGCCTGGCTTCACCGCGGTCCTGGACCTCGGCCCGCCGCACGCCCCAGCGGCCGGGTCTGCCTCACACTCACCCCCACATGGCTGATACCCCACCCGACGAGTCGCCCGCCTCTGCCTTCAAGAGCCAGGGCGGGCTGCGCCGCATCGCCCATGCAATGGGCTATTCCCTGGCCGGTCTGCGCGCCGCCATTCGCCACGAGGCCGCGTTCCGGCAGGAACTGGCCGTGGCCGTGCCGATGCTCTTGCTGGTGCCCTGGCTGGCCCCGGGCCGCTGGCAGGCGCTGTGCATGGCCGGCAGCGTGGTGCTGGTGCTGGTGGTGGAACTGCTGAACTCGGCCATCGAGGCGCTGGCCGATGCCATCACCATCGAGCGCAACCCCCTGCTGGGCCGCGCCAAGGACCTGGGCAGCGCGGCGGTGATGCTCAGTTTGATCTTCGCAGCGGTGGTGTGGGCCGTGGCCTTGTGGCCATGAGGCCGGGTCAAACCCGCCAGGACGGGGGCGCTTCCGGGTCGATGCCGTAGCGGGCGATGGCTTGTTCGGCCAGCGCGGCGTCCACCCCACCCGCCTGCGCCAGCGCGGCCAGCGCGGCCAGCACGACGTGGCGGCGGTCGATCTCGAAGAAGCCGCGCAGCGCCGCGCGCGTGTCGCTGCGGCCGAAGCCGTCGGTGCCCAGCGCGGTGAAGGGGGCTTCCAGGTACGCCGCCACGGTGTGTGGCCAGGCGCAGACCCAGTCGCTCGTGGCCACCACGGGCAGGCTGCCCGCCAGGCACTGCTGCAGGTGGCTGAGCCGAGGCGGTGCCGTGGCGTGCAGACGGTTCCAGCGCTGGCACTCACGCGCGTCGCGGGCCAGTTCGCTGTAGCTGGTGGCGCTCCAGACCTCGGCCGCCACGCCCCAGTCGTCGCGCAGCATCGTCGCGGCTTGCTGCACTTCGGCCAGTAGCGTGCCTGAGCCCAGCAGCCGCACTTGCGGGCTGGCATCCGCAGCGGTTACGCGGTACAGGCCGCGCACCACATCAGCCTCCACACCCTCGGGAAGACTGGGCTGCGGCTGGTTCTCGTTCATCAGCGTCAGGTAGTAGAAAACGTCGCGCTGCTCTTCCAGCATCTCACGCATGCCGTGGTCGAGCAACACCGCGAGCTCGCCCGCGCTGGCGGGGTCGTAGGCGCGGCAGTTGGGCACTTGGGCTGCCACGAGCAGGCTGCTGCCGTCCTGGTGCTGCAGGCCCTCGCCGCCCAGCGTGGTGCGCCCTGCTGTGGCGCCCAGCAGGAAGCCGCGCGCGCGCTGGTCGGCGGCGGCCCAGATCAGGTCGCCGACACGCTGGAAGCCAAACATCGAGTAGTAGATGTAGAACGGCAACATCGCCACGCCGTGCACGCTGTAGCTGGTGGCCGCGGCCACCCAGGAGCTGAGCGCGCCGGCCTCGGAAATCCCCTCTTCAAGAATCTGCCCGTCCTGGGCTTCGCGGTAGCTCAGCACCGAGCCGATGTCCTCGGGTTCGTAGTGCTGGCCCACGTTGCTGTAGATGCCGATCTGCTTGAACAGGTTGGCCATGCCGAAGGTGCGCGCCTCGTCGGCCACGATGGGCACCACGCGCGGGCCCAGCGCGGCGTCCTTCAGCAAGCCGCCCAGCAGGCGCACGAAGGCCATGGTGGTGCTCATTTCCTTGCCGTCGGCCTGCAAGGCGAAGGTGGCGTACTGGGCCAGTGGCGGCACCGGCAAGGCAGCGGCCCGGCGCACGCGCGCGGGCATGCTGCCGCCCAGCGCGGCGCGACGGGCCTGCAGGTAGCGCATCTCGGGCGCGTCGTCGGCCGGCTTCACGAACTCCAGCTTGCAGGCCTGCTCGTCGGTCAGCGGCAGTGCAAAGCGGTTGCGGAAGGCGATCAGGTCGCTGTCACCCAGCTTCTTCTGCTGGTGCGTGGTCATGCGGCCCTGGGCCGATTCGCCCATGCCGTAGCCCTTCTTGGTGTGGGCCAGGATCACGACTGGCCGGCCGGTGGTTTTCAAGGCCTCGGCGTAAGCGGCGTGGATCTTCACCAGGTCGTGCCCGCCGCGCTTCAGACGGTCGATCTGCTCGTCGGTCAGGCCCTGCGCCAGCGCGGCCAGCTCGGGCGTCTGGCCGAAGAAATGGTCGCGGTTGTAGCGCCCGTCCTTGGCCGCGAAGGTCTGGAACTGGCCGTCCACGGTGCCGGCAAAGGCACGCAGCAGCGCGTCGGTCTTGTCGCGGGCAAACAGGCCGTCCCAGTCCGACCCCCACACCAGCTTGATGACGCGCCAGCCCGCACCCGCAAACAGCGCTTCCAGCTCGTCGATGATGCGGCCGTTGCCGCGCACCGGGCCGTCCAGGCGCTGCAGGTTGCAGTTCACCACCCACACAAGATTGTCCAGGCTCTCGCGCGACGCCAGCGTCAGCGCGCTCATGCTCTCGGGCTCGTCCATCTCGCCGTCGCCGAACACGCCCCAGACGCGCCGGCCCTGGTCTTGCAGCACGCCGCGGTGCTGCAGGTAGTGCAGAAAGCGCGCGTGGTAGATCGAACTGATGGGGCCGATGCCCATCGAGCCCGTCGGGAACTGCCAGAAGTCGGGCATCAGCCACGGGTGCGGGTAACTCGACAGGCCGCGCGCGCCGGCCCGCGCCGCAGCAATCTCCTGCCGGTAGTGCGCCAGGTCCTGCGCCTGCAAACGCCCTTCCAGGAAGGCGCGGGCGTAGATGCCCGGCGCGGAGTGCGGCTGGTAGAACACCAGGTCGCCGCCAAAGCTGTCTGTACGGGCACGAAAGAAATGGTTGAAGCCGACCTCGAACAAATCCGCCGCGCTGGCGTAGCTGGCGATGTGCCCGCCCAGTTCGCCATGCGCCTGGTTGGCGCGCACGACCATGGCCAGCGCGTTCCAGCGCATCAAGGACGCCAGGCGCTCCTCGATGGCCAGGTCGCCCGGGAACGGCGGCTGGCGGTCCACCGGGATGCTGTTGACGTAGGCCGTGCCGCGCGGCGGCTCCCACCCCACGGCAGGCTGGCGTGCGCGCTGCGCCAGGTGGTCCAGCAACTGGCGTGCGCGTTCCGGACCGGCCAGAGCCAGCACCGCATCGAAAGCGCCCAGCCACTCTGCCGTCTCGATGGGGTCGCGGTCCGCGGGCTGCGCCTTTGCAGGGGGTGTATTCATGCGCCGTGATTGTAGGAATGCACCCACCCGCGGCACGGCACCGGGCCACGGTACGATCTCTCGATGCGCGACACCACCCCACTTCTTTGCCGCCTGGCCTGTGCCACCGGGATCCTTCTGACCACACCATCGAGCTTCGCCCAGGCCTTCGACGCCGTGCGCCTGTTCGGCGCGGCACCGGGCAAGGACGGCGGCACCGTGGGTGGTGCGCTGGTCGCCGGCACCGAGTACCGCGGCTCGGACCAGC
>JANNWL010000465.1:0-1954 GCA_031414735.1 Burkholderiales bacterium
CGTGACGAGTGGGACACGCGCGAGTGCCGGGTCGAACACAACGTCGGCCGCATCCTGGACCTGCTGGCCGAGCGCGGCACCCGCGCCACCTTCTTCACCCTGGGCTGGGTGGCTGAGCGCTACCCGCAACTGGTGCGGCGCATCGTCGACGGCGGCCACGAGCTGGCCAGCCATGGTTATGGCCACCAGCGTGCCAGCGACCTGCGCGAGGCCGAGTTCACCGAGGACATCACGCGCGCCAAGCGCATCCTCGAAGACCTGTCCGGCCAGGCGGTTACCGGCTACCGCGCACCAAGTTTTTCCATCGGCACCGGCAACCTGTGGGCCTTCGACGCGCTGGCCCGCGCCGGCTACCGCTACAGCAGCAGCATCTACCCCATCGCGCACGACCACTACGGCATGCCCGACTCGCCGCGCTTCGCCTACCGCGTCAGCAGCGGCGTGCTGGAGATTCCCATCACCACCTTGCGTGTAGGCAGCCGCAACCTGCCGTCCAGCGGCGGCGGCTACTTCAGGCTGCTGCCCTACGCCGTGTCGCGCTGGATGCTGCGTCGCGTGAACCAGCAAGACCGCCAGTCGGCCATCTTCTACTTCCACCCGTGGGAGATCGACACCGGACAGCCGCGCGTGGCTGGCATCAACGCCAAGACGCGTTTCCGGCACTACGTGAACATCCCGCGCATGGAGCCGCGCCTGCGGGCCTTGCTCGCCGACTTCCGCTGGGGCCGCATGGACGAGATCTTTCTCGATCGCGCGGCCGCCTCAGCCCGTTCGGCCGGTTGACCATGCCGCCCACCGTCGAACGTCTCGCGCCGGCAGACGCTGGCGGCGCAGCGGCCTGGGATGCGTTCGTCATGGCCTGCCCGCAGGCCACCTTCTTCCACCGTGCCGGCTGGCAGCGCATCCTGCGCGAGGTCTTCCGTCACGACACGCACTACCTGCTGGCCCGCACCGACGGCCGCATCACGGGCGTGCTGCCGCTGGCGCATGTGAACAGCCTGCTCTTCGGCAATTCGCTCACCAGTCTGCCCTTTGCCGTGTACGGCGGCGTGGCCGCGCTGGATGCCGCCAGCGCGACGGCACTGGAAGCCGAGGCGCAGCGTCTGGCCCGCGCGCTGGGTGTGCAGCATCTGGAACTGCGCCACATCGAGCAGCGCCACACCGACTGGCCGGTGCAAGACCTGTACGTCACCTTCCGCAAGGCCATCCTGCCTGACGATGAGGCCAACATGCTGGCCATCCCGCGCAAGCAACGCGCGATGGTGCGCAAGGGCATCAAGAACGGCTTGAAGAGCGAGGTCGACACGCACGCCGGCCGTTTCTTCGCGCTGTTTGCCGACAACGTCCACCGCCACGGCACGCCGGCCATGCCGCGGCGCTACTTCGACGAACTGATGCGCGAATTCGGCCCCGACTGCGAGGTGCTCACCGTCACCGCGCCCGACGGCCGCGTGCTTTCCAGTGTGCTGAGCTTCTACTTCCGCGACGAGGTGCTGCCCTACTACGCCGGCGACGACGAGGCCGCGCGCGAACTGGCGGCCAACGATTTCAAGTACTGGGAGCTGATGCGCCGCGCCTGCGCGCGCGGCGTCAAGCTGTTCGACTACGGCCGCAGCAAGCAGGGCACCGGCACCTACGCCTTCAAGAGGAACTGGGGTTTCGAGCCCACGCCCTTGCGCTACGAGTACTGCCTGTACAAGCGCGACAGCGTGCCGCAGAACAACCCGGCGAATGCCAAGTACAAGCTCATGATCAACACCTGGCGGCGCTTGCCGATCGGCGTGGCGAACTGGCTGGGGCCGTATGTCGTGCGCAATCTTGGGTAGGGCAGGGACGTGGCCAACCTGCTCTTCCTCGTCCACCGCATGCCCTACCCGCCGAACAAGGGCGACAAGGTGCGGTCCTTTCACCTGCTGCAGCACCTGGCGCAGCGGCACCGGGTCTTCGTGGGCAC
>JANNWL010000466.1:0-10267 GCA_031414735.1 Burkholderiales bacterium
CGAACCCACGCCGCGCACGGCCAGCATGGCGCGCGTGACCTCGTTGTCCACGAACCAGCTCAAGCCCTCGTCGTCCATGCGGCTGCTGCCCACCGTGTAAGTGAGGATGGGCGCGCCGGCCAGGTCGAGCTTGCTGATGACGGGGTCGCGCAGGTCGGCCGGCAGGTCGCTGCGCACGCGCGACACGGCCGAGCGCACGTCGTCCAGCGCCTCCTGGGTGGGTTTCTCCAGCCGGAATTCCACCGTGATGGTGGCCACGCCGTCCTGCACCTTGGTGTAGATGTTCTTCACACCCTGGATGGCCGCGACGGCGTTCTCGATCTTGCGCGCGACCTCGGTTTCCATCTGCGCCGGTGCCGTGCCGGGCAAGCTGGCGCTGACGGTGATGGTGGGCAGGTCGATGTCGGGGAACTGCTGCACCTTCATCTGCTTGAAACCCATCAAGCCGGCCAGGGTGAGCATGACGAACAGCATCACCGCCGGAATCGGGTTCTTGATGCACCAGGAGGAGACGTTCATGCTGTGCTTTCTCCGCTCACTTCGCAGCCACGGCTGGCGCCGGGGCCGGTGTCATGGGCGCATCGACCACACGCACGGTGTCGCCATCGGCCAGGAAACCGCCGCCGCTGGCCACCACGCGCGCGGCCGGGTCCAGCCCGCCCGTGATCTCGATGCGGTCCCCGGCGCGCCGGCCCACTGCCACCTTCACCTGCGACACCTTGTTGCCCTCGCCCAGCTTGAAGACGTAGCTGAAGCCGTCGCGCAGCAGCACCGCACTTTGCGGCAGGGTCAGCGCGCTGGAGCTGCCGGTTTCGAATTCGCCGCGCGCAAACATGCCCGCCTTCACCGTGCCCGGCTGCGGCAGGTCGACGTAGACCAATCCGTTGCGTGTGGCCGCGTCCACCGTGGGCGCCGCGATGCGCACGCGGCCGACGACCGGCGCCGCACCGCCTGCGGTGATGCGCACCGGCTGCCCCGGCTTGATCTGCGCCAGCTCGCTTGCGGCGACTTCGGCGCGCCATTCCAGGCGGCCCTGGCGGATCAGCTTGAACAGCTCCATGCCAGCCGGCACCACCGCGCCCACCGTGGCGCTGCGCGACGAGATGACACCGCTGTCGGGGGCCAGCACCTGCGTCTGCGCCAGGCGCAGTTGCTGCACCTGCGCGGCGGCGCGCAAGGCCTCCAGCCGCGCGGCGGCCGTGCGCTCGGCGGTGAGGAACTGGTTGATCTGCTGCGCGCTCAACGCGCCGCTGGTCTGCAGTTCGCGCGCCCGCTGGGCGTTGGCGCTGGCGTCGGCCAGGTTGGCTTCGGCCTCGGCCACGGCGGCCCTGCTCTGCGCCAGGTCGGCCTGCGCCATGTCGGGCACGAAGGTGGCCAGCACCTGGCCGCGCTTGACCACGTCACCCACGTTCACGCGCACCTCGGCCAGGCGCGAGCCGCTGCTCTCGGCGCCGACCACGGCTTCCTGCCAGGGCGCGATGTTGCCGTTGGCCGACAGGCCGGTGCTCAGGCTGCTGCGCTGCGCGCTGGTGGCGGTGACGGTCAAGGCGGCCTTGGCCGCAGCGGCCGGCGTGGCCTTGCCGGCCTTGTCGTCAGCAGCGTGCACGGCCAACGCCACAGCCGCGCCGGTTGCCAGCAAGGCCGCAGCGGCCCAGGCCGGCGAGCGGATGGATCGGTTCAGGGTGGGAATGAACTTCATCGGTGATGGCGTTTCAATCAAGGTTGTGCGGTGGCGGCACTGGGTGCGGCAGCGGCGGCCAGGCTGGCCGGATCCCAGCCGCCGCCCAGCGCGCGGTACAGCGCGATCCAGGCGGCCGTGCGTTCGCGCTGCAGTTCGATCAAGGCGCTTTGCGCCTGCAGGGCATTGCGGCGCGAGACCTCCAGGTCCAGCACGCTGGCCAGGCCCCCACGCTGGCGGGCTTGGGCGGCCACCAGCGAGGCCTCGAAGCCGCGCGCGGCAGCCAGGGCGTCGACCTCGCGCTGCGCCGTGGTGTCCAGGGTGACGAGCGCGGTTTCGACCTCGCGCACCGCACGGCGCGCCAGCGCCTGGTACTGCGCGACGGCGTTGTCAAAGTCGGCACGCGCGGCCTGCGTGTTGGCGCCGCGGGCGCCACCGTCGAAGAGCGGAAAACTCACCACCAGCGGCCCCACGGACCAAATCGCTCCCCGGCTGCTGGGGCTGTCGCCGCCGCTGAGCCGGATGCCGCCCCACGAGCCCGACAGGCTCACCTGCGGGCGTTCGTCGGACTCGCTCTGCGCCTGGTCGTTGGCGGCCGCCACCACCTTGCGCGCCGCCTCGGTCAGGTCCGGGCGCTGCGCCAACAAGGCGGCAGGCAGCGTGGACACCGACAGCGCTGCCGCGGCAGGCAGCCGGGCCGTACCTGGTGCGATTCGCTGGCGCAGGTCGGCCTCCGGCAGGTCGGTGACTTCGACCAGGCTCTTCACCAGCGTCTCGCACTGGGCCTGCGTGACGAACATCTGGCTGCGCGTTTGCGCCACGCCCGCGCGGACCAGCGCGGCGTCGGCCGGCGCGGTGAAACCGGCCTGGGCACTTTGCTCGGTGAGCCGGGCGGTTTCGCTGCGCGAGGCCACGTCCAGCCGAGACTGCACCAGTTGCGCCTCGCAGGCACGCAGCGCCGTGTAGCTGCTGGCGAGCTCGGCGGCCACCGACACGCGGGCCTCGTGCCAGCCGGCCTGCGCGGCTTGAAAGCGCGCCTGCGCGGCGTCGGCGCGGCCGCCACTGCCCAGACCGACGGCGCGCAGCAAGTCCTGCTCCCAGCTCAGTTGCAGGCCCAGGCTCAAGGCACTTGATGTGGCCCGCCCAGGTGCTTGCCGCGCGCGGCTGGCACTGCCCACGGCGTCCAGGCGCGGCAGGTCGGCAGACTCGGCGCCGGTGAGCGTGGCGCGCGCCCGCTGGATGCGCGCGCGCGCCTCGGCCAGGCTGGGGCTGGCCTGCTGCGCCGCGGCCTGCAGTTCCGTCAGCACCGGGTCGTTGAACTGCGACCACCAGCGCGCCAGTTCGGCTGTGGCACCGCCGTGCGGCAAAGGGGCCTGCCAGGCAGCAGCCAGCGCGGCGGCAGGCACGGCAGTCGGGGCTGGCGGGGCGCTGGCGCAGCCGGCCAGCAGCGCTGCGGCGGCCAGGGTCGGGGCCCATGCCCGGCCGACGAAGGTTCGGGGTGTCAAGCTTGTTCTCCTGAAAGCGCCTGGCCGCGGCGAGCCGCCTCGGCCTGCACCATGGCCAGCCCGAACATCACCAACCGGTCGGCCCACACATCCAGCGCATCCGCGCCCTGGTTCAGCCCGGGCACCAGTTGGTCGGTGATGTCGCGCCCCACGTGCATGTGCACGCCCAGCCCGGCCAGGCAGATGGCCAGCCGCGCCACGTCGTGGTCAGGCGCGGCGAGCAAGAGGTGCCGGCACAGCACCTGCACCAGCGCTTCGTGCAGCGGGCGGATGCCGCAGGCCTCATGCGGGTCGAACAGTCCCGTGGGCTCGACCATCTCGCGGAACTGCAGCTTCATGCACTGCCGTGCCACGTCGCCCTGCTTCAGCGGCTCCAGAAAGCTGGCGTAGAAGCCGCGCAGCGCCTGGGCCAGCGACATGCCGGGGTCGGCGTAGCGGGCGATGTCGGCCTCGGGCTCGCCCATGGGTTCGATGAAGGTCGCCCGGTACAGGCCGGCCTTGTCACCGAAGTAGTAGCTGATGGACGCGATGTTGACGCGTGCCGCATCGGCCAGTTCGCGCGTGCTGGTCTTGCTGTAGCCCTGCTCGGCAAACAGCCGCAGCCCGGCTGCGAGCAGCCGCTGGCGGGCATCTTCCGGGGTGGCCGGTACGGCGGGCGGGGCAGCAGAACGAACGGGCATGGCAGGAGTCTAGCCTACAAATCAAACGATTGACTATTTTCAAGCAATCGTTTGATTGCCGGCCTCCGGAGCCCCTTCCACGTTTTGCGTGGAGCAGGCGGCTCCTGCCGGACACCCTGTCATCCGTGCCCATCAGCCCGCCCCCCCCCAGTTCTCGGGATGGCGCGCGGCCCTTGTCGGCAGATTATTGCGTCCCCTGGATCTGGAAGTCCCTGCCACAACAGCACCCATGGCGAGCACAGTCATGAACACCCCCAAGCGACGCGCCACCGCCGTCAAGTTGATGTCGGCGAGCAAAGCCGGCGAACCCACGAGCTCGAAAGACCTGCCATCGACATCGGCCGCCGGGAACACGGCAACACCGGATGCTGCAGACCGCGAACCCAAGACCTTCGACATCCACCTCCAGTTGACCTTCGACGCGACGACCCGACAACTCACGCGGATCGCATCGCAACACCCTTCCACTGGCGAGACAAAGGTGCACCCCATGTCCTACTACGACCCCTACAGTTACGACCCTTCTCCGGATTACACCGGCGCGGCGGAAGCCGCAGCCGCGGCCGCGGCCGCCTACTACGACCCCTATGCGGGCCAGGACCCTTACGGGCAAACCGGCTACGACTACACCGGTGGCGGCGCTGCTGACCCCTACTCGGGCTACGACTACAGCAGCTACGCCGACCCCTACGGCGCCGCGGATGCCACCGCTTACGACCCGTACGCGGCAGCGGACTACAGCGCCTACACCGACCCCTACGCGGGTTACGACTACAGCGGCTACGCCGACCCGTACTCGGGCTACGACTACAGCGGCTACACCGACCCGTACGCGGGCTACGACACATCGGGCTACGCCGACCCCGGCGCCAGTTCAGGCTATGGCGGCTACGAAGAGGCCGGCGGCAGCTCGCCGTCGAACCTGCCCCCGCCCCTGGTGCGCCCGCCGTTGATCCGCCCGCCGCTGCTGGTGCGCCCGCCGCTGATCCGCCCGCCCTTGCTGGTGCGCCCGCCGCTGATCAGGCCGCCGCTGCTGGTGCGACCGCCCCTGATCCGCCCGCCCTTGCTGGTGCGCCCGCCGCTGATCCGTCCACCGCTGATCCGCCCGCCGCTGCTCGTCCGCCCACCGCTGATCCGTCCGCCGCTGATCCGCCCGCCGCTGCTGGTTCGCCCACCGCTGATCCGTCCGCCGCTGCTGGTTCGCCCACCGCTGATCCGCCCGCCGCTGCTGGTTCGCCCGCCGCTGATCCGTCCGCCGTTGATCCGCCCGCCCTTGTTCTTCTGAACCGGATCAGGCCGCACACCGCCCCGCCAGGCGGCGTGCAGCGTGTCCGGGAGCATCTGCAAGAGCAACCGCATAGACGTCACCACCGCATCCCATGAACTCCACGCTGTCCTACGGTGATCTTCAAATCCACCGCTGGATGCTGCGTGACCGCCAGCGCGTCGACGCGTTCCAATGCGCCATCACTGCGCTGGTGCGACCGGGGTGCGTGGTGCTCGACCTGGGTGCCGGCAGCGGCATCCTGAGCCTGATGGCCGCCCGGGCCGGCGCGGCACGCGTCTACGCCGTCGAACGCACCGCCACGGCACGCCTGGCGCGCCGGCTGGCGGCCAAGAATGGCTACGCCGGCGTCATCCAGGTCGCCGAGGACGACATGCAGCACGTGCACCTGCCTGAACAGGTCGACGTCATCGTTTCCGAGTGGCTCGGCACCATCGGCGTGGACGAGAACCTGCTGTTTCCGGTGTTGCTGGCCCGCGACCGCTGGCTCAGGCCAGGCGGCACGATGCTGCCGCGCACGGTGGTGGCACGCGTCGCGGCAGCCGACTTGGCCACCGCCTGCGAAATCGACTTCCTTCGCGCAACCCCATTCGGCTTCGACATGGCCGAACTTGCCGAGGCATCGGTCCACGACCTGCTCTGCCGCCGCTACCAGGTGCGCGGCTGCGACCTGCTGACTGCGCCGCAAACCCTGTGGCAGACCGACACGACACGGGCCAGCCTGCACGACGCGCTGCAAGCCCACCGTGCCGAGGTCTGCCTGGAGGCCACGCGGGGAGGCCGCATCAATGCGCTGGTGGCGTGGTTCGACGCCGAACTCGCGCCCGCAGTCCTGCTCAGCAATGCGCCCGACATGCCCGAAACCCATTGGGGGCAGCTGACCCTGCCGCTCGAAAGTGCTGTCGAAGTCCACAGCGGCTCGCGCGTGGAACTGCACCTGACCTGCACGCCGCGGGTGCCTGGCGTCAGCGACCTGCAATGGAGCGTGCGCATCGACGAGGGCCCGTGGCAACACCACGGTACGGCCCTGAGCGCCCACGGTCCGCCCACCACCCACCCAGGAGACCACACCATGAGCCCACCCGATGCAGTTGCGGCGGCCGACCCCGCGCCGGCACCCTCGCCGGCGGCGGCGGCGCTGCCCGGACCGGCCGACGCCGCCCCGCTGACCTGCTTCCTGGCCCGCCTGAGCGTCGACGTCGACATGCTTTGCGGTCTGATACGCGACCCCGAGTCGATCTTCGAGCAGCAGGGCCTCGCGCCCCAGGATGTGCAGGCGCTCAGGTCGCGCGATGCCTCGGCCATCGAGACGGCCATGATGCAGGGGGTGGCACCATGAACACGTCACCCGACCAGGGCTTGGGCGCGGTCGTTGAACCCGCTGTAACCGCTGCAACCGCTGAATCCGCCGCAGCCGCCGCAGCCAAATCGTCCAGCACGGCGCGACCTGGCCAGCTGGTGGTGGTGGGCACCGGCTTGCGCACCGTTGGCCAGATGACGACCGAGTCGATCGCCTGGATCAAGGCGGCCGACCGCGTGCTGTATGTCGTCGGCGACCCGGTGGCCGAGCGGGTAATCCACGACCTCAACCCCAAGCGCATGGAGTCACTGCAGCGCTTCTACGGCGAGGGTCAGGACCGACTGGCCAGCTACGAACAGATGGTCGAGCGGATTTTGCAGGCCGTGCGCGCGAGCGAACGCGTGTGCGCAGTCTTCTACGGGCACCCCGGCGTGTTCGTCTACCCGTCGCACGTGGCGGTGACGAGGGCCCGTGCAGAGGGCTACAGCGCCGTGATGCTGCCGGGAATATCGGCCGAGGATTGCTTGTTCGCCGACCTCTGCGTCGATCCGGCCGCCACCGGCTGCCTGTCCTACGAAGCCACCGACTTCCTGTTCAACCAGCGCGCGGTGGACCCCGCCAGCGCACTGGTGCTCTGGCAGATCGGCATCCTGGGCAACGGGCACTACCGAGCCGAGGGCCGCTACCCGACACCGCTGATGCCGTTCCTGATCGAAAAGCTGGCGGCCCACTACCCCGTGCAGCACCAGGCCATCGTCTACGAGGCGGCCGTGCACCTGGGTTGCCGGCCAAGGATGACGCCCGTGCCGCTCGCCGGGCTTCAGCATGTCGACCTGTCGGCCGCGAGCACCTTGTACATCGGCCCAGCGGCGGCATCCACGCCCGACATGGCGCTGGTCGAGCGGCTGCAGGCGCTCGGCATCGACTACGGGTAATGCCCCGCCTCGTCAGGCCGGCCTGTCGAGCAGCCAGACCAGCGCTTCGATCTCGGCGCCGTTCTTGTTGCCGCGGAAGACGGTCTGCTGCTGCGGCACGAAGCCGACGTTCTTGAACAGGTCGTGGTAGCTGCCGATGACCCAGGGCTTGAGCAGCCAGTCGTCGACACCGCCGCAGGTGTTGGCCAGCAGCAGCCGGCCGCCCGGGCGCGTGCCCTCGTATAGGCAACGCGCGAACCAGGCCACGTTGAAGAAGGGGTACAGCCAACCCAGATAGCACAGGGTCTCGGCACAGACGATGAGGTCCCAGTTGCCTTCGCGCAGGCCGCTTTCCCACTCCATCGCGTTGACGAGGTCGTAGCTGACGTTGGGCGCGGCGTTGCGCTCGCGCGCCAGCGCGATGGCCGGCTGGGCGATGTCGATGCCCAGGACCGATTCACACCGCGGCGCCAGGCGGCGCGTGAAAGCCCCGGCAGCGCAGCCGATCTCCAGCGTGCGGCCGTACTTCATGCCCGGGCCACGGTCGGCGTCGAGCAGGGCGATCTGGGCCTCGTACTTGGCGCGCTCGAAGGGGTTGGCTTCCAGATCCCAGGGGTCGCCGTCGGCCCAGAGTTTGTCGAACCAGACGCGGGCGTCGGCATCGGTCTTTTCGCGGTCTATGGTGGGCATGCTCGTCTCCGGTCAGGGTTTTGTGGGGGCCAGGGCCTGTTCGACGAGTCGCGCCAGCACCTGGCGCGCGTCGAAATGCGATTCGATGACGGCGCGCGCCGCTTCGACATGGCGGGGGTAGTGTGCGTCGACCTCGGCGACGGCGGCAACCGCCTCGTCGAGGTCGTTGAATGCCAGCAGGCCTTCGCCGGTGGGCAGGTGGCGCGAGAAGCCCGTGTCCTGCACGACGACGGGCCGGCCCAGCGCCATATAGCAGGTGCTGCGTTCGCTGAACCAGCCGCTGCCGCTGACCACATAGCCATGCTTGGCGACACTGAACTCGCCCTTGCTCTGGCGGATGTACGCCTGGTAGTCCCAGGGGTCGCAGGTGATGGCCAGCGGGTCGGCAACCTGCCAGCCCAGTTCAGCCAGCCGGTTGTGCGGCGCGGTGGGGCCGCCCAGGGCCATCTCGAAGCGGTGGCCGCAGCGCGCGGGCATGTCGAGCACGCGTTCCATCTCCTGCGACTTCATGCCGAAGCTGCGGCCCTGCCATTCGCGCACGTCGTAGCTGTCCCACAGCAGCACGGTGGTGTAGCGGCCGTCGGGGCGGCCCGGCGTGGGCGCCCAGGCGTCCAGCAGCACGGGCTGGCGCGTGGGCTGCCAGGGCAGGCCGTCGTCGGGCATGGTGCAGCCGGGCAGGCCGAAGGATTCGCCAAAGGTGAAGAAGGCGGTGTGTGCTTCGGCAAACAGGCGGCGCGGGCCGTCGTTGAGGATGTCGACCTGCATGAACACCGGGTCGGTGTCGATGAGCACGCGGTGCGGAATGTCCGCCACCCAGGGCCGCAGCGCGTTCACGCCCGACACGTTGAGCAGCAGGTCGGCACTGCGGCAGATCTCGGGCATGTGGGCGCCGGCCGGCCCGTGCCAGCGCTTCTCCATCGCATCAAAGTAGGACCAGCGCTGGCCCATGCCGAAGCGGTCGAACACGCGCTGCGCATAGGCCAGGCCGTAGGACGCGTCGGCGGTGACGATCTGCTGCGCAGGGTCGTAGCACGACGCGTAGTCGTCGCTGTCTTCCAGGTACCAGACGTCATGCCCCAGGTCGACCAGGCCGCGCACGTACTGCAGGTGGTGCCAGGTGGGCCCGGCCAGCGGGCCGCGCACGACGTAGCCCATGACGACGATGCGCAGGGATGACGGGCCGCGGGTCATGAAGCTGCCCCAGCAGCTGCGGCAAAGTCGGCAAAGGTGCCCAGCCGCACATCGCCCCGCGCCAGACGCGCCCGCACGCGCGGGTCGCACAGCGTGTGGGTTTCGATGTTGCGCTCGATGCGGTACATGGTGCCGCCCAGGGCATCGTCTGCGGCCACCACGCCGGGGTGGCAGGAAAGTTCTGTGACGCCATCTTCGGGCAGTGCGTCTATCAGTTCCATCAGTCGCTCCGGCGTGATGCCTTCGGGGTACCTCCCGCCCATGCCGTCCTGGCCATAGAAGCCGCCCACGTAGCGCAGGCCGCCGTGTTCGCGCAGCGGCAGACCGTGGCGGGCAGCCACGCCGCGCACCACGTCGCCCACGGGATCCCGGCGGTGCACATGCTGGTGGGTGTCGATGTGGTCGGGTTCGCGACCGAGCAGGCTGCGGAAGCGCACCAGCTGCCGTTCGATCTCTGCCAGCACCGCGTCGGCGTCGCCCGCGCAGTGTTCGTAGGTCCGCACCCATACGCCATCGCGCAGCACGTGTTCCCACAGGTCGATGTGCAGGCCCACGCCCAGCGACGGATGCTCGCGCGCCCAGGCCGCAGCCTCGGCGGCTGCGGCGCCGTGCACCATCAGCGTGGCACTGCTGACGATGCCGTGCAGGTGCGCCTGCACGATGCCGGCGTTGATGCCGGTGGTGAGGCCGAAGTCGTCGGCGTTGACGACGAGGTGCTTCATGCGCCGAGGTCAGCCAACAGTTTGGGCAGCACCACGTCGCTGCTGAACCAGTCGTGCGCGATGGCCTTGGCGGCCTTGGCATGGCGCGGGTAGTCGGCGTTGATGGCGCGGATGGCCTCCACCGCTTCTTCCGTGGTGTTGAAGGCGAACAGTCCTTCACCGGTCGGAAGCACGTCGGAAAACCCCGTGTCCTGCGTCACCACCGGCCGGCCCGCGCCCAGGTAGCAGGCGCTGCGCTCGCTGAACCAGGCGGTGCGCGGCAGCACGTTGAATTCGCGCGCCACCGTGAACTCGGCGCGCGA
>JANNWL010000467.1:0-19396 GCA_031414735.1 Burkholderiales bacterium
GTTCGGCCACGCGGCGCTGTGCCGCGCTGATGCGCACCAGGCGCGCGCTTTCGGGCGCGTCGCGCACGATGCGCAGGCTGTTGCGGCGGTCGGCCTCGGCGCTGGGGTCGGTGCCGGTGAAGCGCATGCCGGGGTCGGGCAGGCGGTCGGCCAGCAGCTTGTCGACGAGGTGGAAGACAAAGCGCTCGGGCTGGTCTGCGGCGGCCGCCACGCGCTGCACTTCAAGCACCGGCAGCGCCTCGCGCAGATCCACGCGCTGCAGCGGGGTGTCGGCAAAGAACACTTCCGGGTGGCCGACCAGAGCGATGCTGGCGCCTGTCACGTCCATGGCCAGTTGCCCCGGCTGCCAGCGCCAGGCGTCAATGCAGCGCGCCACGGCGGCGTCTCGCGGGTCGAGCCGGGTGCTCTTTTTCACCTTTGAAAGCGTCGCCTGCTTGGGCTTGCCCGGCCCGCGCACGCCGGCCGTGCGTTCCCAGGGTTCGACGTCAGTGGGGCGGCCCTCGGCGTCCAGCGTGATGCGCCATTGCAGCGTGGCGGGCGCGGCCTCGGCCGCGGCAGCCGTCTTGGTCTGGCCCAGCGCCTCGATGGCGGCCAGCGCGTCACGCCAGGTTTCTTGCGGGCGGCTGAAGAACACGGCCGGCCAGGGCGGCGGGTCGCCCGCGTCGCGTGGCGGCACGGCCAGGCCCAGGCGTTCGCAGGCCTGGCGCACGAGGTCGGCCTTCCAGGGCTTGCCGGCGGCGTGCAGGGCGCGCACGGTGAGCTTGGCTTCGGCGGCGGTCCAGCCCGGCGATTCGTGGCCCAACCATGCCGCCAACACCAGGCGGTTGGCGTTGTCGTCGGTGTCCATGGGCAGGAATTCGCCGGCCGGCCGGGCCAGCACCTCGGGCTGCAGCGCTGCGTCGCCCAGGCGCACGGCGGCGGCATGGGCCCACAGGCCCCAGCCGGTGTCGGGCGGCGGCTGGCGCGTGCCGGACTCGGCCACGCAGAACTTCTGCGCCGCCGTCCAGGCCGCGGGTTCGGGCTGGGCCAGCAGGCTCAGCACGTAGAACTGCATCAGGCTGGGCGGTCCGATGCCGCGCTTGACCTTCACGGCCTTGAAGGCCTCCTTCAAGCCTGCCGAGAAAGCCGCCGACGCGGCCACCCACTCGCCGGCCCAGGCTTGCGTGGCGGCGTGCATCAGGGGGATGCCGACACCGCTCAGGCCGGCCAACGCGGCGCGGCAGCCGGCGATGTCGCCGCGGTGCAGGCGGGTCTCGGCGATCAGGTAGCGCAGGTTGGGCGGCACGCGTTTGGGTTCGCGCAGCAGCAACTGGTCCAGCCAATCGCGCAGCGGCCGGAAAGCCGGGCTGGCCAGGTCCAGCTTGCGCATGAAGGAATCGAGCAGCGATTCGAGCAGCGGGCCGTCCATGCGTTCGACCAGGGCCGGCACGAAGGGATCGCAGAGTGCCTGCGCCAGCATGAAGGGGTCGGCGGCCAGCCCCATCACGCGGTACGACACGATGCGAAAGCGCTCCAGCTTCAGCCCTGCGTGCAGCACCAGCCGGGCGAAGGCCACCACCTCGGCGCGGGTGCGAAAGCTCGGCTCGGGCGGTTCGGGGGAGTGCAGGCCGTAGCTGGCGCCGGCACGCGCCCAGGCCTTCCAGGTTTCGTCGGCGGCCGCGCGGTCCAGCAGCGCGGGCAGGCGCGCGGTGCGGGCTTCGGGCGTGAGGTCGAAGCCCGTGCCCTCGGCGTCGACGATGCGCTTGTCTGAGCGCAGGGTGTGCAACGCCGAGTCCACCTCGGCGGCGGTGAAGTACACGCCGCGCGAGGTCTTGCGCTCCAGCGCGCGCAGGAATTGATACAGCCAGGTCTTGCCGCGCGCACAGCCGGCCACGCAAAGCGCGTCGAACACCAGTTCGATGTCGTCGGCTTCCAGCGCCACGCGCGGGGGCTTGGCGCCGGGCTGGGCCGCGGGCTTGCGAGCGGGCTCGTCGTGCTCGTCCGGCCCGCTCAGCAGCATGCGGCGCAAGGCGGCCAGATCGATGGGCTCGCCACGCAGGTTCACGTAGGCCGGCGGCTCACCAGGGCGGGTAGGTTTGCGCTTCATCAAGGCATTGTCACGGCGGCGGGGTTCCACTCGGTCTGTCAGCCAGCGTTGGTTTCGCGTCAGCGCTTGGTCAGTACCCCCATGCAAAGTGGGGTTTCGTGCAAGACAAAGCCGGCACGGGCAGCAACGAAGGAGATACCCCATGGAAACCGATCTGGCCGCGCGCATCGCAGCGCATCCGAAGTACCGAGAGCTCAAGGCCACACGCACCAGCTTCGGCCTGTGGCTGACGCTGGCGATGCTGGTCGTGTACTACGGCTTCATCCTGCTCGTGGCCTTCAACAAGCCGCTGTTGGCCAGCCGGCTGGGCGACGGTGTCATGACGTTGGGCATGCCCATCGGCCTGGGTGTCATCGTGTTCACGGTGGTCATCACCGCGGTCTATGTGCGGCGTGCCAACAGCAGCTTCGACCGCCTGTCGGAAGAAATCAACCAGGCGGTGCTGAAATGAAGGCCACGACCAAATTAGCGTTGCCGTTGGCCGCCCTGGTGGGCGCAGGCGCGGCCATCGCGGCCGGCGCCGACCTCGGTCAGGCCGCCAAGCAGGCCACCAATTGGACGGCGATCTCGATGTTCGCCATCTTCGTGGTCTTCACGCTGTTCATCACCAAGTGGGCCGCGGCCAAGACCAAGAGCGCGGCCGACTTCTACACCGGCGGCGGCGGCATCACCGGCTTCCAGAACGGCCTGGCGATTGCTGGCGACTACATGTCGGCGGCGTCCTTCCTGGGCATATCGGCAGCGGTGATGGTGTCGGGCTTCGATGGCCTGATCTTCTCCATCGGCTTTCTCGTGGGCTGGCCGATCGTCACCTTCCTGCTCGCCGAGCGGCTGCGCAACCTGGGCAAGTTCACCTTTGCCGACGTCGCCGCCTTCCGCTTCAACCAGACCCCGGTGCGCGTGTTTGCGGCCAGCGGCACGCTGGTGGTGGTGGCGTTCTATCTGATTGCGCAGATGGTTGGCGCGGGCCAGCTCATCAAGCTGCTGTTCGGGCTGGAATACTGGATGGCGGTGGTCATCGTCGGCGGGCTGATGATGGTCTATGTGCTCTTCGGCGGCATGACGGCCACCACCTGGGTGCAGATCATCAAGGCCATCATGCTGCTTTTCGGCGCCACCTTCATGGCCGGTGCGGTGCTGTGGCACTTCGGCTTCAGCCCCGAGGCGATGTTTGCCGGCGCGGTGAAGATCAAGACCGACCTGGCACTGAGCAACGGCAAGACGGCCGAGGAGGCGACCAAACTGGGCAACGCCATCATGGGCCCGGGCGGCTTCGTGAAGGACCCCATCTCGGCCATCAGCTTCGGCATGGCGCTGATGTTCGGCACCGCCGGGCTGCCGCACATCCTGATGCGTTTCTTCACCGTGCCCAACGCCAAGGAAGCGCGCAAGTCGGTGCTGTGGGCCACCACCTGGATCGGCTACTTTTACATCCTGACCTTCATCATCGGCTTCGGCGCCATCACCTTCGTGCTCACCAACCCGAGCTTCCTGGACGCCAAGGGCGCCTTGCTGGGCGGCAACAACATGGCCGCCATCCACCTGGCCAACGCGGTCGGCGGCAACGTGTTCCTGGGCTTCATCTCGGCGGTGGCCTTCGCGACCATCCTGGCCGTGGTGGCGGGCCTGACGCTCAGCGGCGCCAGCGCCGTGTCGCACGACATCTACGCCACCGTCATCAAGAAGGGCCAGGCCGACAGCAAGTCCGAGTTGAAGATCTCGCGCCTGACCACCGTGGCGCTGGGCATCGTCGCCGTGGCCCTGGGCATCGCCTTCGAGAAGCAGAACATCGCCTTCATGGTCAGCTTGGCTTTCGCGATTGCAGCGTCTGCCAACTTCCCCGTGCTCTTGATGAGCGTGCTGTGGAAGGGCTGCACCACGCGCGGCGCGGTGATCGGCGGCTTCCTGGGCCTGGTGGCCTCGGTGGCGCTGACTGTCGTGTCGCCCGCGGTGTGGGAAGTCACGCTGGGCAACCCCAAGGGCTCGGCGCTGTTCCCCTATGCCAGCCCGGCGCTGTTCTCGATGACCCTGGCCTTCTTCGGCATCTGGTTGTTCAGCGTGCTGGACAGCAGCAAGCGCGGCGCGCAGGATCGCGCAGGCTTTCTGGCGCAGCAGGTGCGGTCGGAAACCGGTATCGGCGCCTCGGGAGCGTCGGGCCACTGACCCTGCATCCGACCTGAAACCAAAGGGCCCGCAGGCAGTTTGTCGGCGGGCCCTTTCAGCTCTTCTTCTACCCATGTCACCGCGGACCTCAGAAGACGCTGTTGCCGACGACATCGCATTGCAGGTTGATGCAGCCACTGCCGTGCCGGCGCTGCGTACGGCTGCCCAGCACATCGACGCGATGGTGCTGCGCCTGCATGCCCAGGCCACGCCGGTGGACCACATCGCGCAGCAGGTCGGCCGCCTGAACGGGCTCATCTTCGCCAGGCTGTGGGCGCTGCTGGCGCCGCCCGACCTGGTGGCCCATTCCTGCCTGCTGGTGATGGGCAGCGAGGGCCGTGGCGAGCAGATCCTCAAGACCGACCAGGACAATGCCCTGCTGCTGCGCGACGGCTTCGACTGCCCGGGCCTGGAAGCCATTGCGCAGGACTTCAACGCCGCGCTGGCCGCGCTGGGCTACCCGCGCTGCCCGGGCGACATCATGCTCACCAACCCGCTGTGGCGGCAGCCCATGGCGGCGTTCAAGGAAACCCTGCGCGGCTGGCTGTATGGCCACGGGCCAGGCAGCGACGGCCCGATGCACCTGGCGATCTTTTTCGACGCCGCCGTGGTGGCTGGCGATGCCACCTTGCTGGATGACGCGCGCGCCTACCTGGACGCCATCTTCAGCCACCACGACGCCTTCCTGGCCCGCTTTGCCGCCGCCGCCGACCAGTTCCACGAGCCCGGTGGCTGGTTCACCTGGCTGCGCCCCTGGCGCGACGAACAGCCGCTGGACCTGAAAAAGCTGGGCACCTTCCCCATCGTGCACGGTGTGCGCGCGCTGTCGCTGCAGTACGGCGTGCGCGAAGCCGGCACGGCGGCGCGGCTGCGGCGTCTGGCCACACGGGGCCGCCTGCCTGCCGACACGGCCGACGCGCTGACCCACGCGCTGCATGTGCTGATGCAGCTGCGCCTGACGCACCAGCTGCACCAGCGCGCCCGCGGCGAGCTGCCCGACAACGAGGTGCGGCCCTCGGCCCTGGCCGCCACCGAGCGCGAGCCCTTGCGCGATGCCTTGGCCGTCGTCAATGACTTCCGCCTGTTCCTGCGCCAGCATTACCGGCTCGACGCACTGTGAATACACGGCCCGCACCGCTGCCTGGATGAAGCCCAGCCCCCTGGTTCAAAAGCTGTTGGCGCTGTTTGTCGCCGGCGCGCTGCTGTTCAACTTTCCGCTGCTGCGCCTGTGGCTGGGCTCCGGCCTGTGGTTCGGGCTGCCGCGCCTGCCGGTGGCCTTGTTCCTGGCCTGGGTGGGTCTGATTGCGCTGCTGGCATGGTGGCTGGACC
Source organism: Burkholderiales bacterium (assembly GCA_031414735.1). GTDB lineage: Bacteria > Pseudomonadota > Gammaproteobacteria > Burkholderiales > Burkholderiaceae_C > Rubrivivax. The sequence continues at coordinate 5,579 of JANNWL010000467.1, forward strand.
GCGCGGACAGCGATCCAGACTGAGCCACACCCGTGTCAATCCCCGCGTCCGCCCCGCTCCCCGGCGTGCCCCCTGGCGCCTTGCTGCCCGGCGCGGTGCTGGTGGTGGCGTCGCTGGCCTACCTGCTGGCGCTTTTCGGCGTGGCCTGGTGGGCCGACCGGCGCGCGGCGCAGGGCCGCAGCGTCATTGCCAACGCCTGGGTCTACGCGCTGTCGATGGGCGTGTACTGCACCGCCTGGACCTACTTCGGCAGCGTCGGCCGGGCTGCCGCTGGCGGCGTCTGGTTCCTGCCCATCTACCTCGGGCCCACGCTGGCCATGGTGCTGGCCTGGCCGGTGCTGCGCAAGATGATCCGCATCGCGCGCAGCTACCGCATCACGTCGATTGCCGACTTCATCGCCAGCCGCTACGGCAAGAGCCGCGCGCTGGCCGGCCTGGTGACGCTGGTGGCGCTCGTCGGCGTGGTGCCTTACGTGGCCCTGCAGCTCAAGGCCGTGGGTGCCGGCTACGCGCTGCTGACCGGCGGCAGCGCCGCGCCCGAGCCTGGGCGCTGGTTCGACGGCACGCTGGTGGTGGCGCTGGTGCTGGCCGGCTTCACCATCGCCTTCGGCACGCGCCACCTCGACAACACCGAACGCCACGAAGGCCTGGTGGCGGCCATCGCCACGGAATCGGTCGTCAAGCTGCTGGCCTTCGTGGCGGTGGGCGTGTTCGTCACCTGGGGCGTGTTCAGCGGCCCGGGCGACCTGTTCCAGCGCGCGCTGGCGGTGCCGGCCATGGCCCAGGCGCTGCAGCCCGACGCGGCCGGCTTCGCTTACGACCAATGGTTCGCGCTGCTGCTGCTGGCCATGCTGTCGGTGCTGATGCTGCCGCGGCAGTTCCAGGTGATGGTGGTGGAGAACGTCGATGAGCGGCATGTCAAGCGCGCTGCCTGGGCCTTCCCGGCCTACCTGCTGCTGATCAATCTGTTCGTGTTGCCGATCGCTTTCGGCGGCCTGCTGTTCTTCGGGTCGGGCAGCGCCAATGCCGAGACCTTCGTGCTGTCGCTGCCCCTGGCCGCCGGCATGCCCTGGCTGGCGCTGCTGGCCTTCATCGGCGGCTTGTCGGCCGCCACCGGCATGGTGGTGGTGGAGGCGATTGCCGTGTCCACCATGGTCTGCAACGACCTGGTGCTGCCCTTGCTGCTGCGCCGGCGCGGTCCTGGCCCGGGCAGCCAGCGCGACCTGACGCGGGTGCTGCTGTTCACGCGGCGTGCCGTCATCGTCGGCCTGCTGCTGCTGGGCTGGCTGTACTACCGCGTGGCCGGCGAGGCCTATGCGTTGGTCAGCATCGGCCTCATCAGCTTCGCCGCCGTGGCGCAGTTCGCGCCGGCGCTGCTGGGCGGCATGTTCTGGAAAGGCGGCACGCGCAACGGCGCGCTGGCGGGGCTGTCGGCCGGCGCGCTGCTGTGGCTGTGGACACTGCTGCTGCCGTCGGTGGCCAAGTCGGGCTGGCTGGACGCGGGCTTCTTGCTGCACGGGCCCTTCGGCATCGCCCTGCTGCGGCCCGAGGCGTTGCTGGGCCTGACGGGCATGGACAACCTCACCCACGCGCTGTTCTGGAGCCTGCTGGCCAACCTGGGCCTGTTCGTGGCCGTGTCGCTGGCGCGGCCGCCCACGGCGGCCGAGGCCAGCCAGGCCGTGCTGTTCGTCGACGTCTTCGAGCGCGGCGCGCAAGGCCGCGTGTTCTGGCGCGGCCGCGCCCAGGTGGCCGACCTGGTGGCGCTGCTGGGCCGCTTCCTCGGCCTGCCGCGGGCGCAGGCGCTGTTCGCCGGTTATGCGCGCGAACACGGCGCGGCCGAGCGTGCCGACCCGGCGCTGGTGAATTGGGCTGAAACGCAACTGGCCGGCGCCATCGGCAGCGCGTCGGCGCGCGCCATGGTGGCGTCGGTGGTGGAAGAAGAAGCCCTGGGCCTGGACGACGTCATGCGCATCGTGCAGGAGGCCAGCGAACTGCGCCACCTGAATGAACAGCTCAAGGGCCTGGACCGCCTGAAGGACGACTTCATGAGCAGCGTCACCCACGAGCTGCGCACGCCGCTGACCAGCATCCGCGCGCTCAGCGAACTGATGCGTGACGACCCGGCCATGGAAGTCGTCCAGCGCCAGCAGTTCCTGGGCCTGGTGGTGGCCGAGGCCGAGCGCCTGTCGCGGCTGGTGAACCAGGTGCTGGACATGGCCAAGATCGAGTCCGGCCACGCCGAATGGCACACCGCGGACATCGACCTGCGCGCATTGCTGCAACAGGCCCTGGCGACCACGGCCGAGCTCTTCCGCGAACGCGGCGCGGTGGTCGCGCTGCAGGCGCCGCCCGCGGTGCCCGCCTTGCGTGCCGACGCCGACCGGCTGCTGCAGGTGGTGCTGAACCTGCTCTCCAACGCCGCCAAGTTCGTGCCGCAGGGCAGCGGCCGGGTCGACCTGCGCCTGACGCCGCTGCCGGGCGGCTTGCGCGTCGAAGTCCAGGACAACGGCCCCGGCGTGCCCGCGGCGCAGCAGGCGCTGGTGTTCGAAAAATTCCGCCAGGGCGGCGACGCGGCCAACCGCCCGCAGGGCACGGGTCTGGGCTTGCCCATCAGCCGCCAGATCGTGGAACATTTCGGGGGGCGGCTGTGGCTGCGCAGCGAGCCCGGCCAGGGTGCCTGCTTCGGCTTCGACATCCCCCTGAACACTGACAACGCGGAGACAACGCCATGACACACAAGGTGCTGGTCGCGGATGACGAGCCCAACATCCTCATCTCGCTGGAATTCCTGATGAAGCGCGAAGGCCACCAGGTGCTGGTGGCGCGCGACGGCATCGCCGCGCTCGATCTCATCCGCAGCGAACGCCCGGCGCTGGTGCTGCTGGACGTGATGATGCCGGGCAAGAGCGGCTTCGAGGTCTGCGCCGCGGTGCGTGCCGACGAGTCGCTGAACGGCGTGAAGATCCTCATGCTCACCGCCAAGGGCCGCGACACCGACCGCGCCCAAGGTATGGGCCTGGGGGCCGACGGCTACATGACCAAGCCCTTCTCGACCCAGGAGCTGGCCGCGCGGGTGCGCGACATGCTGGCCGCGCTGCCGCCATGAAGATCGATGCGCGGGAGCTGGCCGCCGCCCTGGCGCCTGCGGTGCTGGGGGCGTTCGCCCTGGGCGCTGCGGCGGCACTGCTGCTGGCCACTGCCGAGCCCGCAGAGCGCGCAACCTTGATCGAGCTGTTGGGGCCGCGCACGGCGCTGGTGGTGATGCTGTGGTTCTTTCTGTCCCTGGCCGGCGGCGTGTGCGCGCGCTGGGCCTGGCGGCACTACGCCGCGGCACCTGGCCGCCTGGCCGAGCAGCTGCAGGTGGAACTGGCCCGTGGTGAGGCGCGCGACATGCCGTCCACTGCAAGCCCGCGGGCGCCACTGGTCGAGGGCAGCCCCGGCGCCCGCGCCCTGGCCACGGCGGTGCAGGCCCTGGTGCAGCAGCGCGACGGCCTGCGTGCCGACATCGCCGCGCGCGTGGCCGAAGCCAGTCAAGACGTCGAGCAAGAGCGCAACCGCCTGGCCGCGCTGATGGCCGAGCTGACGCAGAGCGTGGTGGTGTGCAACCTGGACGGCCGCATCCTGTTGTTCAACGCCCGCGCGCGCTTGCAGTTCCGCGCCCTCGTGTCCGCGGCCGGCACGGGCCCGGCAATAGGCGGCGCCGAGGCCATCGGCCTGGGCCGGTCGATCTACGCCGTGCTCGACCGCCGCCTGGTCGCCCATGCCATCGAGGCCGTGCAGCAGCGCCTGCAGCGCGGCGCGGCCAGCCCCTCGGCGCAGTTCGTCACTGCCACGGCCAGCGGCCAACTGCTGCGCGTGCAGATGGCCCCGGTGCGCACGCCCGGCGCCGGTGCTGGCGACGCGCTCGCCGGCTTCGTGCTGATGCTGGACAACATCACCCGCGACATGGCCGACGAGGGCGAACGCGACCGCCTCGTCCACAGCCTCACCGAAGGCAGCCGCGGGGCGCTGGGCAACCTGCAGGCGGCCGTGGAGTTGCTGGACGACCCGGCGCTCGATGCGCCGACGCGCGAGCGCTTCCTGGCCGTCATCCGCGACGAGATTGCCGGCATGTCGCGTCGCCTGAACGAGGCCGCGGCACAGGGCGCGCGCGTGCTCAAGACACGTTGGCCGCTGGAGGACATGCTGGGCGCCGATCTCGTGGCCGCCGCGCTGCTGCGCATCGAGGCCGTGCACGGCTGCCGCGCCACGGCGGCCGAGGTGGATGCCACGTTGTGGCTGCGGGTGGACAGCTATTCGCTCATCCAAGCCCTGCTGCACCTCACCGGGCGCCTGGTCGAAGACACCGGCCTGCAGCGCGTGCGCATCCGCCTGCAGCCCAGCGGCGAACGTGCCCAGCTCGACCTGGTCTGGGCCGGCCAGGCCATGAGCCCGCCGGGCTGCCCCAAGGGCGAATTGCCGAGTGCGCAGCACGATGGCTTCCTATTGAGCACAGAGACCGTGATGGCCTGGGAGACCGAGCCGCTGAAGGTGGGCGACGACACCAGTGCGCTCACGGTGCGCGACGTGGTCGAACGCCACGGCGGCGCCTTCTGGTTCGAGCGCGAACGCGTGCGCCAGGAGGCCTTCTTCCGCTTCCTGCTGCCGCTGGCCGCCGAGACCGCACCGCTTGAGGCCGCGGCCGTCACTTCCCAGCCCAGCCGCCCCGAGTTCTACGATTTCGACCTGTTCGCTCAATCGACGGATGGCAGCCAGAACGCAGCGCTGGCCGATCGTTCACTGGCCGACCTGGCGTACACCGTGTTCGACACCGAGACCACGGGCCTGGCGCCCAGCCAGGGCGACGAGATCATCCAGATCGGCGCCACGCGCATCGTCGCTGGCAAGTTGCGGCGCCAGGAATGTTTCGAGCAGCTCGTCGACCCGCAGCGTTCGGTGCCCGCAGCGGGCGTGGCCATCCACGGCATCGAAGCGCAGACGCTGCGCGGCCAGCCGACCATCGACGCGGTGCTGCCGGCCTTCCACGCCTTTGCGCAAGACAGCGTGCTGGTGGCCCACAACGCCGCCTTCGACATGCGCTTCCTGCAGTTGAAGGAGGCGTCCACTGGCGTGCGCTTCGAGCAACCCGTGCTCGACACCTTGCTGCTGTCCGCCGTGGTCCACCCGCAGCAGGCATCGCACAGCCTGGAAGCCATGTGTGAACGCCTGGGCGTCAGCGTGCTCGGCCGCCACACCGCGCTGGGCGACGCCATGGTCACGGCCGAAGTCTTCCTGAAGATGCTGCCGCTGCTGCAGGCCCAGGGCATCACCACGCTGGGCCAGGCGCTGGAAGCGTCGCGCAAGACCTACCATGCGCGTTTGACGTACTGAACCGCACTTGACTCGCACACCCCCACGCCTGGTCACCCTGACGTTGCTCACCGCGCTGTCGGCGCTGACCTTGAACATGATCCTGCCGTCGCTGCCTTCGATGGCACGCGACCTGGGCGCCGGCGAGGCCGTGACGACGTTGACGGTGTCGGGTTACATGCTCGCCTCGGCGGTGTTTCAGTTGGTACTCGGCCCCTTGTCGGACCGCTTCGGCCGCCGGCCCGTGATGCTGACCGCCTTGGTGCTGTACACCGCCGCGTCGCTGGGCTGCATGTTGGCGCAGGACGTGGCCGTGCTGCTGGCCTGTCGCGTCATGCAGGCCGTGATCGTTGCCGGCGTGGTGGTGTCCAGCGCGGTGATTCGGGACCAGTATTCGGCCATCGAGTCCGCCGCCAAGCTGAGCCTGATTTCCTCCGCCATGGCGGTCGCGCCGATGCTGGGCCCCATGCTGGGAGGCTTCCTGGACGTGAGCCTGGGTTGGCGGTCGCTGTTCGCGTTGTACGCCGGGCTGGGCGGTGCGCTGCTGCTGCTGGCATGGGCCGACATGGGCGAGACGCGCGCGCCAGGCCTGTCGCCGCCGCGCCTGGGCGACTGGTGGGCCTTGTTGCGGTCGCGCCGGTACTGGGCCTATGTGCTGTGCACGGCCTTTTCGGTGAGCGCCTTCTATGCCTTCGTCACCGGGGTGCCTTACGTGGCCGCCGCGGCCTGGGGCCTGTCGCCCGCAGAAGTGGGCGTCGGCGTGGGGTCGATCACCGGCGGCTTCATCGTCGGCGCGGCTCTCAGCGCCCGCCACGCGCGCCGCCTGGGCATCGGTGTCCTGCTCCTGTCCGGCAGGGCGGTGTCGATCGCTGCGCTGGTGCTGGCCCTGGCGCTGTTCGCTGCCGGCGCGTCGCACCCGGTGGCGCTCTTCGGGCTGACTGTCTTCGTCGGTCTGGGCAACGGCCTGACACTGCCGACGGCCAATGCCGGCGCGCTGTCGGTGCGCCCCGCGCTGGCGGGCACCGCCGCGGGGCTGAGCGGTGCCCTGGCCATGACGGTCGGGGCCGTCATGAGCGCGCTGACGGCGGTCGTCGTCGAGCGTTCGGCCACGCCGGTCGCCCTGTTGCTGCTCATCATGGGTTGCGTGCTGCTGTCATTGGCGGCGGCGCTTGCGGCCCTGCGGCTGGAGTCGCAGAGCGCCAAAGTGGTTGCTGTGCGCGACTGAGTGCCGCGCCCGACCGAGCGAAGTCAGTTCACCGGCCGTGCGGCACGCTGCAACACACGGGTCTCGCCCAGGGCGAAGAGTACGAAGGCGTCGTCGGCCACTCCGAGCTTCTTGCGCGCCTTGGGCAATTCGTCGATGGGCGCGTCGATGGCGTCATCGCACAGGCGGAAAGTGCCCCAATGCACGCCCAGGCTCAGCCTGCTCTTCACGTCCAGGTGGATCTGCACGGCCTCTTCTTCGTTGACGTGCTGCTCTCGCATGAACCAGCGCGGCAGGTAGCAACCCACGGCGATCTGCGAAAAGTCGAAGCCGCCGAAGCGCGCACCGATGTCGGCGAAGTCTTTCGAGTACCCGGTGTCGCCCGAGAAGAACATCGAGTACGGGGCCTGGTTCACCTGCGCCTGCGCCACAAAGCCGCCCCACAGCGTGGCGTTGCGGTCCCACGGGCTTCTGCTGGACCAATGCTGGACGGGCACGAAGTGGATGGTGACCTCGCCTGTGGCCGCCGGCACGCGCACGCGTTCCCACCAGTCCATGCGCTGCACGCGGGTGATGCCCTGGTCCTTCATCCACAGGTCCAGCCCCAGCGGCACGACGAACAGCGGCGGCCCGCCGGGCTGGCGGTTCAACATCTGCACGGTTCGCAGGTCGAGGTGGTCGTAGTGGTTGTGGCTGATCAAAACCAGGTCGATGCGCGGCAACGCCGCCAGTTGCACCGGCAGCGCCACTTCGCGCTTGGGGCCCGCAAAGCCTACTGGCGAGGCGCGCTCGGTGAAGTGCGGGTCGGTCAGGATGTTCAGGCCGCCGAGTTGCCACAGGGCGGTGGAATGACCGATCCAGGTCACGGTGACATCACTTCGGTTGGCCTGCAGGTAGGCCAGGTCAGGCTTGACCACGCGCACGCGGGTGGGGTCCTGCGGCGGCAGCGCGTTGGTCCAGCGCGCACGCTGCCAGGCCAGGAAGCTGGGCTGGTCAGGCCGCCAGTTGTCGATGTAGTTGTTGTTGAAGCCGTCGGGGCGGTGGTGCTTCTTGCTGGCGTCGTAGTAGGGGTTCACGGCGGTGCATCCGGCCAACAAGACGGCCGCGATGATGAATGAGGACGTCAGGCAGCGCATCGGCGTTGGCAAGTCAGTCCTGGGCGCGTTGCTGCGAGCGCATCCAGGTGTAGGACACGCCCAGGCCCACGCTGGCCCCTGTCGTGCGGCGCACCAGCGGGCTGGACTCGTTGGCCGCGCCGGCGACGCTGTCCAGCCTGGCGAAGCCGAACAGGCTCCAGTCGCGGCTCAAGCTGCGAGAGAACGAGCCGCCCAGGCGCCAAGCGACGAGGCCGCTTTCGGCGCTGTAGGCGGGCCGCCCCGCAAGCGCTTCGGCCGCGGTGACCTGGTAGAAGGTTTGCGCCAGCCGGGTGTCGGCCACGATGGCGCCTGCCGATGCGCCATAGCGCCAGGGGCCAGACTGCCGTGCATAGACCAGTCTGGGCTCGAAGCTGACGCCCCGGTGCGCGCCCTTGTTGCTGAGGTCGAACACCGCGCGCAGTGGAAATTCGGCCGTCAGCCGCCCACCGTCGGGTGCTGCGCCCAGGCGCCACTTCAAGCGCGGGCCCAGTTCCACCAGCGTGCCCAGTTCGCGCATGCCCCGGCGTGCATCCAGCGCGCCGCTGCCGGCGCCGAAGGACCCGGCGAAGCCGACATCCAACTCGAAGGTGTCGGTCTTCAGCGCGCGGATGCCTGCCGTGTCGCGGTCTGCACGCAGCCGCTCCCCGCGGTAGATGAAGTAGGGCAGTGGCAAGGCCCGGTTGATTTGCTGGTCAGACCCGGGGTAAGCCTGTTGCGACACGCCAAACGCGACGCCGCCGACTTCCCACAAGGCCGGCCCGGACACGTCCTGGCCGATGGCGTTGGCGCTCAGGGCGCCCATGCAGGCCAGCGCGAGCCACCGGCCCGGTGCCCTGCAAATCAAGCTCGAACAATTCATATTGGACGCCTGCGATCGCAAAGTTACTGAATAGTCACATACTAAACCTGCAAGTAATGTCGGCGGAGCCCCTCCTATGACAAAGAGTTGGCGGTGCCCCTGGCGGTGCAGGCGACCGGCGAAGCCGGGTGAGTGACAGATCGGCCAAATTCAGGCGACGCTGGAGGAGGCCGATGCCGGTGACTTTGCCAGCGTCCCCGCGGTCTTGACATGTGCTTCTGACGCATCAGGAGCACGGTGTATCGTTCCCAGGCGATTTTCAATCCAGCCACCCATGCGCATATTCCACGCTGCCGTCTTCCTCCTCTGCCTGTGTGCGGGGCCGACGATCGCAGCCCCCAGCAGCGTCTACCTGCAAGACTTGAGCAGCAGCGACGTGCGCGCAGCGCTCCAAGCCGGCAGGCGCATGGCCATCATCCCGGTGGGCGGCACCGAACAGAACGGCCCGCACATGGCGCTGGGCAAGCACAACTTTCGCGTCCATGCGCTGGCGGGCCGCATTGCCAGCGAACTGGGCAATGCGCTGGTGGCGCCCGTGCTGGCCTACGTGCCCGAAGGCGGCATCAATCCGCCCAGCGGGCACATGCGCTACGCCGGCACCTTGAGCGTGCCGGAGGACGCCTTCAAGGCCGTGCTGGTGGGCGCTGCGCGTTCACTGGCTGCGCACGGTTTCACCGACATCGTGTTTGTCGGCGACAGCGGCAACTACCAAGCCGCTCTCAAGGCCGTGGCGCTGCAGCTGAACCAGCAATGGCAGGCCGGCCCGGCGCGGGCGCACCACATCGCCGAGTACTACGACGCGGCGCAGCAGCCCTTCATCCAGCAACTGCGCCAGCGCGGCCTGAGCGACGCGCAGATCGGCAGCCACGCCGGTGCCGCCGACACCGCCCTGATGCTGGCCGTGGACGCCAGCCGCGTGCAGCCCGACCACATGGTGGCCGATGCCGCCGGTGTGGCCGGTGACCCCCGCCGCGCCACTGCCGAACTGGGGCAGCTCGGCGTCACGCTGATCGTGCAGCGCAGCGTGGCGGCCATCCGCCGTGCCGCAGCGCCGCGGCCTTGACGGCGGGCTTGCAGCCCCCGCTTCGCGCGCCGCACGTGCACGTACTTGCATCCTTCACCCTTTCACACCCACTGTCGGCACCTCGCCGCCCCACCGCCATGCGTTTCACACCCACCGCTTTCGCAACCGGACTCGGCTTGCTGGTTGCCAGCAGCCTGGGCGGCGCCCAGCCGCCTGCCTCTTCGGCCGCCACCGCCATCCAGACCGTGCCTGGCATGCCGCCGGTGCCAGACCCCCAGAACCTCTACTCCGAAACCGCCGCGGGCAAGTTCAGCCCGGCCACGGCGGGTGCGCTGGAACGGGTTTACGTGCCCAACCACAAGGAGCACAGCGTGTCGGTCATCGACCCGGCCACGCTGAGAGTGACGCACACCTTCAAGGTCGGTCTGTACCCGCAGCATGTGGTGCCCAGCTGGGACCTGAAGACGCTGTACGTGGCCAACAACGCCGAAAACAGCGACAAGGGCAGCCTCACTGCCATCGACCCCCTGACCGCCAAGCCGGGCAAGACGGTGCCGGTGGACGACCCGTACAACATGTACTGGTCGCCCGATGGGCGCCACGCCATCGTCGTGGCCGAAGCCCTCAAGCGGCTGGATTTCCGTGACGCCAAGACCAAGAAGCTGGACTTCAGCATCGCCACGCCCGATTGCCCCGGCATCAACCATGCCGACTTCAGCATCGACGGCCGGATGGTGTTCTTCACCTGCGAGTTCGGCGGCGCGATCACCCAGATCGACCTGCAGCAGCGCAAGGTGGTGGCCACCGTCAAGCTCAGCCAGTACTTCAACCGGCCCGACGCGCTGGCCCTGGTGAAGCCCGGCCTGCGCACCCCCAAGTTCGTGCCCGACCCCAGCGACATTGGCGGGCAGTTGTGTGTGACGCCGGGCATGCCGCAAGACGTGCGCCTGTCGCCGAACGGCAAGACCCTGTTTGTTGCCGACATGATGGCCGACGGCGTGCATGTGATGGACAGCGCCAGCTTCAAGCAAACCGGCTTCATCAAGACTGGCGTGGGCGCGCACGGCCTGTACCCCAGCCGTGACGGCAAGCTGCTGTACGTGGCCAACCGGGGCAGCAACTACGTGCAGGGCAAACCGCAGGGCAAAGGCAGCGTGTCGGTGATCGACTTCGCCACCAGCCAGGTCGTCAAGACCTGGCCCATCCCCGGCGGCGGCAGCCCCGACATGGGCAACGTCAGCGCCGACGGCCGCTATCTTTGGTTGTCAGGCCGCTTCGACGACGTGGTCTACCGCATCCACACTGGCAGTGGCGCGGTCGACTTCATCAAGGTCGGCAAGCAACCCCACGGCCTGGCCGTGTGGCCGCAGCCGGGGCGCTACAACCTGGGGCACACGGGCAATTTGCGTTGACGTCGCGCGCGCGGCCTGCATGATCAGTTCACACCACGGGAGACAAGCATGCAAAGAAGACAGACCCTGGGCGCGCTGGCCACGCTGGCCACAGTCACGGCCTGGCCTGTGGCCACACGCGCACAAGCCGGTTACCCGAACAAGCCGATCAAGCTCATCGTCGGCTTCCCGCCGGGCGGCGGCATCGACTTCAGCGCGCGCACCATCCAGGCCGGCCTGGAAGCCGCGCTGGGCCAGCCGGTGGTCATCGACTACAGGCCCGGCGCCGGCGGCGTGGTGGCCGCGACCGAGCTCACGCGCACGGCGCCCGACGGCTACACGCTGCTGGTGGCCAACACCGGGCCGTTTGCCATCGCGCCCTACCTGCAGGCCAAGATGCCTTACGACCCGGTGCGCCAGTTCAGCTACATCGGGCAGATCGCCGAAAGCGCCTACATCGTCGCCACGCGCACCGAGCATCCGGCCAGCGACTTGAAGCAGTTCATCGCCTGGGCCAAGGCGAATCCGGGCAGGGCCAACTTCGCGTCGGGCGGGCCGGGCTCGTCGACGCACCTGAACGGCGAGTTGCTCAACGCTGTGGCTGGCATCGACCTGCTGCACGTGCCGTACAAGGGCAGTGCGCCGGCCGTCACCGACCTCATCGGCGGCCAGACCCATCTGCTCATCGACGCCGGCACGGTGCTGCTGCCGCAGGTCAAGGGCGGCCGGCTCAAAGCGCTGGCCGTCACCGGGCCGCGGCGCGACCCGAATCTGCCCGACGTGCCGACCGTGGCCGAGCAAGGCCTGGCCGGACTGGAGGCCGTCGGTTTCCAGGGCCTGGTGGCGCCTGCCGGCGTGGCGCGCGAGGTGGTCGATCGGCTGTCCACCGAACTGCGCAAGGTGCTCGCCGCGGCCGAGGTGAAGGCACGCTTTGCCGGCGCGGGGTCGGAAGTGCAGCCCCGCAATGCCGCGGAGTTCGCGGCCTACGTCAAGGTCGAGAGCGAGCGTTGGTCGGCGCTGATCAAGTCACGAAAATTGCAGCTGGACTGAAGGAGCCCACCCATGAACGACGAGCTCGTCTCCCGCCGCAGTGCGGCCACCTTTTTGGGCGTGTGCACGATGGCGGGGACTTCGGCCTGCGCGACCCAGCCATCGGCGGCCGTGGTGTCGGCGCTGGCGCCTGCCGGGCGGCTGCGCGCCTGCATCAACCTGGGCAACCCGATCCTCGCGCGCAAGGACGCCGCCTCGGGCCAGGTGTCTGGTGTGTCGGTGGACCTCGCCACGGCACTGGCCGAGCAGCTGGGTGTGGCCGTTGAACTGGTGGTGGTCGACGCCGCGGCCAAGTCGGTGGAGGTGGTGCGCGGCGGCCAGGCTGACATCGGCTTCTTCGCCATCGACCCGCTGCGCGGGGAAGGCATCCGCTTCTCAGCGCCGTATGTGTTGATCGAAGGCGCCTACCTGGTGCGCAACGCCTCAGCGTTGACCGACAACGCCCAGGTCGACCGCGCCGGCACCAAGGTGATGGTCGGCCGCGGCAGCGCCTACGACCTCTTCCTCGCCCGCGAACTCAAGGCCGCACAGATCCTGCGCGCGCCCACCTCGCCGACGGTGGTGGCCGAGTTCCTGGCGCAGAACGCCGACGTCGCCGCCGGCGTCAGGCAGCAGCTCGAAGCCGACGCCGCGCGCCTGGGCGGGTTGCGCCTGCTGCCCGGCCGTTTCATGGTCATCGAACAGGCCATGGGCGTGCAGGCTGGTCGCGGCGCGGAGGCAGAGCAGCTGCTGCGCAGCTTCGTCGAACAAGCCAAGGCCAGCGGGCTGGTGGCGCGTTCACTGGCCCGCCACGACATTCGCGGCGCGCTCGTGGCGCCGGGGGTCTGAGGCCCGCGGCCCTGCGCCAGCGTCGCGGGGCGCCGCTCCCTAGAATGGCCGGTTCGGCTCTTGCCGCGCCCCTTCTGAGCCATGCTGTCCCCCGTCAAACCCACTGCATCCGCCGCCCAATCGCCTGCTGACGAAAGCGGCCTGATCCGCATTCGCGGCGCGCGCCAGCACAACCTGAAGAACCTGGACCTCGACATCCGCACGGGCGAGATGACGGTGGTCACCGGGCCCAGCGGCTCGGGCAAGAGCAGCCTGGTCTTCGACACGCTGTACGCCGAAGGCCAGCGGCGTTACGTCGAGACCTTCAGCGCCTATGCGCGCCAGTTCCTGGACCGCATGGACCGCCCGGCCGTGGACCGTGTCGACGGCGTGCCGCCGGCGATTGCCATCGACCAGACGAACCCGGTGCGCACCAGCCGCAGCACGGTCGGCACGATGACCGAGCTGAACGACCACCTGAAGCTGCTCTTCGCGCGCGCGGCGCAGTTGTTCGACCAGGACACGGCGCTGCCGGTGCGGCACGACACGCCGGCGACCATCTATGCCGACATGCTGCAGCGCGCTGTGGCGGCTGGCGACCCGAGGCTGGTGCTGACTTTCCCCGTCGACCTGCCCGCCGACACCAGCGCCGAACAACAAGAGCAGTGGCTGTCGGCCAGCGGCTTCACGCGCGTGCAGGCCGAGCGCGTGATCGGCCCCATCAAGCGGCTGGACGTGGTGGCGGACCGTGTGCGCATGGCCAGCGCCGAGCAGGTTCGGGTGATGGAGGCCATCGAATCCGGCCTGAAGCGTGGCGGCGGGCGGCTGACGGTGTACGTCGGCGAGAGCGGCACGCAGTGGAAGTACTCCACCGGCCTGCACTGCCCCGAGAGCGACCGCCGCTACGCCGACCCGCAGCCGGCGATGTTCAGCTTCAACAGCGCGTATGGCGCCTGCGACACCTGTCGCGGCTTCGGGCGCGTCATTGGCGTCGACCT
>JANNWL010000468.1:0-7166 GCA_031414735.1 Burkholderiales bacterium
CGTTCTCAGGAGTCGATCCATGCCCCAGCCACGTCACACCCCCGCCCGCCGCCTGCTGATCGTGGCCGCCGCGGCCGCCGCCGCCGGCTGCGCCAGCACACAGACCGCCGCGCCGCCGGCCGCCGCCATGGTCGACACGGCGCCGGCAGCCCCCGCCGTGTCACCCGTGGCGCTGGTCGACGCGCTGAACGGCGTTTTCGGCAAACAGATGGTGCGCAGCTCACACGCCAAGGGGTTCTGCATGGCCGGTCAGTTCGAAGCCGCGCCAGCCGCCGCCGCCATCACCCGCGCCAAGATGTTCCAGGCCGGCCAGCGCACGCCACTGATCGGGCGTTTCTCGATCGGCGGGGGCAACCCCAAGGCGCCGGACAACGGCAAATCGGTGCGTGGCATCGCCGTGCGCGCCGGTGAGGGTGCCGACCGGCTGGAGTGGATCTTTGTGTCCGCACCCCACTTCTTCGCCCAGACACCGGCCCAGTTTGTGGAATTCATGAAAGTTCGCGCGCCCGACCCGGCCACCGGCAAGATGAATCCCGAGGCCATTGCCGCCTTCAGCAAGGCCAACCCCGCCACCACCCGCCAAGCCGCCTACCTGGCCAGCCAGCCGGTGCCCGCCAGCTTCGCCACCGTGCCCTATTTCAGCACCAACGCCTTCATCGCCACCAACGCTGCCGGCAAGACGCAGGCCCTGCGCTGGCGCTTCGAGCCGGTGGCCGGGCGCGTCGGGCTGAGCGACGAGGAAGCCAAGGCCAAGGGCGCCGACTTCCTGCGGGCCGAGCTGGCTGAGCGCCTGGCCAAAGGTGCCGTGGCCTACAACGTCATCGCGATGTTGGCGCAGCCGCAAGACCAGCTGGTCGACCCCACCGACCCTTGGCCGGCCGACCGCGCGGAAGTCACGATGGGCCGCTTGGTGATCGACCGCACCACGGAGCAATCGTGCGACCGCGAGACCTTCATCCCCACGATCTTGCCGACCGGCATCGCCGCCAGCGCCGATCCGACGTTGGCAGCGCGGGCCGCCAGCTACGCGGTGTCGCTGAGCCGACGCTGAGCCCCTGCAGGGTTGACGCCCTGCTGCTGCGAAGCCCGCGGTTGAAGATCAACGCCGCGGGGTTGCCTCAGCCCGGACTCGTTGGTGTGGGCCGGTGTTTCCTAGAATCCGGCGCATTGCGTTCACACGGGTTCAAGCATGCTGGCCAGCCTTTCGATCTTGCGTCCCCGCGCGGCTGCGGGGGCCTTTTTGGCCTTGCTGGTAGCGCTGCAACTGGGGCCGGCGCAGGCCCAGAGTCCGGCAGCTGCGCCAGCGCTGCCCGCAGCGGGCAGCGCGCCCGTGGCACCGCCGCCACCGAACCACCTGCTGCACATGATGCGCGGGCACCAGGTCTGGCGCGACGAGTTGCCAGCGCGGCTGGATGCGGCCGCCGTCGAGATCGTCATCCTTTCGCCCGACAGCCGCTGCAACCCGCCCGTGGTCACGCTGATGTTCGGCCTGAAGACCAGCACGCTGCACCCCGACGCGGCCCGCTTCTGCCGCCGCATTGCCAGCTTTGTGCAGGCGCCGCCGGCAGCGTTGCCGACGGCCGTGCGCGTGCACACCGGAGAACTCGGCTCGCGCCAGCCGCAAGCGGTGCTGGCCGCCATCAGCCCCGCGCCCACCCGGCGTTACGTGGCCCTGGTGTACTGGGACTGGATGCAGGCCAACCGCGACTTCCACTGGATGTTCGAGGTGGCCGTGTTGGACCGCAGCGACGGGCGCTGGGTGTGGCACGGGGCGCGCAACAACCAGAGCACGGTGCTGAGTGAGTGGCGGGACAGGTACGAGCTGGTCGCGGTTCAAGCCCTGCTGCAGCACGAACTGCCTCGCGACCTGTTGGACGCCGCGTGGTGGCAGCGCGCTCTGCCGGTGCCCGACAGCCGCTGGGTGGCGCTCGCCGACATGGCCGACTACAAGCCCGCAGCCGGCAGGGCCGGTCTGGTGGTGACAAACAGCTACTACAGCGCCAGTCGCCTGGTCGACAACGCACCCCTCAAGCTGTGGCCTGCCGGCACGCCAGAGATCGATGACACCCAGGCGGTACGGCAAGGCGACTGGAGCCAGGGCAGCACGCGGACGAGGGCGCAAAGCACGCCGCCGCTGGCCCCCGACACCTATCTGCTGCTGGACCTCCCGGCAGGCGAATACAACTGGCGGCTGGGCGACGGCGTGCAGAGCATGACCCTGGCAGAGGGCCAGATCACGGTCATGAACATGTGGCGCAGGCTGGGCAACTCCTGGGGCTTGGGCCCGGAAACCGAGGCCTGGTGGCGTGACAGGGTGCAACGCAGCCGCAGCCGCCACGCCTTCTTCGCCGAACCGCCAGACCGTGGCTGGGCTGCGGTGGTGCCTTACTTCGTGAACACCGTGCCTTGACGGGCCGCTCGCGGCGGCGCGGGCCTGGGGCCGACGCGCCGCGCCAAGCTGGGCCATCATCGGCGGCCGTCCGCATCCCGGCCGGGTCTCTCTTGATGGAGCTGTATGTCCAATCCCGCGCTCGGCACCGGCCGATTCGAGCAGTCCTTCATGTTCCACATGATCCGGGACTTCTTCCTGCTGCTGCTGCTGGTGGCCGGTGTCGAGATGGCCATCCGCTACGCGGCCTTGCGCTGGGACTTCAGCCGCCAGGAACCTGTGCGCGTCGAGCGCGCGGCGCAGCAGCTGGCCAACGACGTCAAGTCCATCATGCTGAACTCGGGCGGGCCGACCGCAGCGCAAACGGTCTACCCCATCCTCAACCGCAACTACGACGACCTCGGCCTCGCGATTGCCGTGCTGCCGTCGGCCGTGACCGTGGCGTCGATGAAGGAAACCCGCGGCATGGACGTCGTTGGGTTGCAACCGCGCTGGACCGATGGCGCCCACCAGGTCGCCTCGGTCTCGATGACGGCCGAGGCGTATTGCCTGGCCTGCCACGTGAAGGCCAGAGTCGGCGAGGTGCTGGGTACCGTGCATGTGCGCAGCTATCTCGAACGCAAGGAAGCGGCCTGGTGGCAGGAAGTGCGCCTGACCGGCGCCGCGCTGAGCCTGAAGATCCTCGCCCACACCATCGTGCTGTTTCTGCTCCTGAAAGTGCGCATGGAGCCCCTGCTGGCGCTGCGCTCCACCGTGTCGGGCCTGGCCAAGGGGGTGATGGACCTGTCGCCGCGGGCCGGCGTGAAAACGGCCGACGAGTTTGGCGAGCTTGCGCAGGACCTGAACCACTTCCTCGACCGCATCGCGCTCATCGTGCGCGACCTGGACAAGATCCTCAGCGAGGTGGTGAGTGTCGGCTCGCGGCTGGGTGCCTTGAACAAGCACCTCGAACGCCAGCTCGACGGCTTGCGTGACGAGTCGCTGCGCACGCTGGGCGCCGGCGCCCAGCGCAGCCAGGACACACAGCTGCTGGCCGCCCGCGAACAAGGCGCCTTCGAGGCGCGCATGCAGGCACTGCATGACATGCTCGACGCCTTGGCCGCGACCGGCCAGGCGCCAGCCGCTGCCGACTCGCAGCTGCGCGAGCAGCTCGCGCGCTTGCAGGCCGGGTTTGGTTCCCTGGCCGGCGTTTTGCGGGGCGGCGCGCCGACGCTGGCCCTGGCCGAAGCCCGGTCGACCGAGTACCAGGCCTTCGCACAGTCGCTGCGCGACATGGCCTTGCTCGAAGCCACGATGCAGCAGGTGGCAGAGTCCGGCCAGCAGGTGCTGCACCGGCTGACCCAGGGCCGCACGGACGGCGCAAACGAGACAGCCCCCGCGGTCGGTCAGATGGCGGGGGCTGCGGGTGTTGGTGGCGCTTCAGGGATTTGAACCCCGGACCTGCGGATTATGATTCCGTCGCTCTAACCAGCTGAGCTAAAGCGCCTGAGCAGAAAATTATAACGGGCCGAGCCAGCCCCGTGCCTGACAGGCCAGCGCCGAGCGCTTCCCCAGCACCAGCCCGTGTCGATCCTCCCCCACCTATGTTCAGCTTCTTCAAGAAAAAGCCGGCGCCTGCCGCGGCCGTCGAACCGGCGGTGCCTGTCCTGCAGGCGCAAGCGCCGGTCCCCGCGCTTGCACCCACCGCGGCCTTGGCCGAGCGGCCTACCACGCCCGAACCGCGGGCGGGCTGGCTGGGCAGGCTGGCCCAGGGTTTGCGCAAAACCGGCGCCGGCATCGCCCAGGTGTTCACCGGCACGCGCATTGATGACGCGCTTTACGAAGACCTTGAGGCTGCCCTGTTGCAGGCTGACGCCGGTGTGTCAGCCACACAGTACCTGCTGGATGACCTGAAGCGGCGCGTCAAGGACAGCAAGGCCACCGAGCCGGCGGCCGTGAAGGCGCTGCTGGCCGACGCCGTGACCGACCTGCTCCAGCCGCTGCAGAGGTCGCTGGCCATCGGCCCGGCGGTGCCGACGGTGATCATGGTCGTGGGCGTGAATGGCGCGGGCAAGACGACCAGCATCGGAAAACTCACGCGCCACTTGGCCGAGGCCGGCTGCAAGGTGCTGCTGGCCGCAGCCGACACCTTTCGAGCGGCCGCCCGCGAACAGCTCGCGGTGTGGGCCGGGCGCAACCAGGTCGAGGTCGTCAGCCAGCAAGGCGGCGACCCGGCGGCGGTGACGTTTGACGCCGTCACCGCCGGCCGCGCGCGCGGCTGCGATGTCGTCATCGCCGACACCGCCGGCCGTTTGACGACGCAACTGCACCTGATGGAAGAGCTGAAGAAAATCCAGCGCACGGTTGCCAAGGCGCAAGAAGGTGCGCCGCACGAGGTGCTGCTGGTCGTGGACGGCAACACCGGGCAGAACGCGCTGGCCCAGGTGAAGGCTTTCGACGCGGCGCTGGGCCTCACGGGCCTGATCGTCACCAAGCTCGACGGCACGGCCAAAGGCGGCGTGCTGGCAGCCATCGCACGCTGGTGCGCTGAGCAAGGGCGCGTGGTGCCGGTCTACTTCATCGGCATCGGCGAACGGGTGGAAGACCTGCAGACCTTCGACGCGCGTGAGTTCGCGTCCGCGATGCTGGGCTGAACTTGCGCTCAGCGCGGCATGCCCGGAAAGCCGCCACCGCCCCCGCCCATCCGCTTCATCATCTTCATGAGGCCGCCGCCCTTCATCTTTTTCATCATGTCCTGCATCTGCTCGAACTGGTTGAGCATGCGGTTGACTTCCTGAACCTGCACGCCGGCGCCGGTGGCGATGCGGCGTTTGCGGCTGGCCTTGATGAGTTCGGGCTTGCGCCGCTCCAGCGGCGTCATGGCGCAGATGATGCCTTCCATGCGCTTCACATCGCGCTCGGCCTTGCCCATGTCGGCGCCTGCCGCCTTGGCCGTGAGCTGGCTGGGCAGCTTGTCCATCAACCCGGCCAAGCCGCCCATCTTCTTCATCTGCGTGATTTGCGAGAGGAAGTCGTTGAGGTCGAAGCCGCTGCCTGACCTGACCTTGTCGGCGAGCTTCTGTGCGGCGTCGATGTCGACGCCCTTCTGCACCTCTTCGACGAGCGCCAGGATGTCGCCCATGCCCAGCACGCGCGAGGCGTGGCGTTCGGCGTCGAAGACCTCCAGGCCGTCGAGCTTCTCCGACACGCCGGCGAACTTGATCGGCGCGCCGGTGATCTGCCGCACCGACAGCGCCGCGCCGCCGCGCGAATCGCCGTCGAGCTTGGTCAGCACCACGCCGGTCAAGGGCAGCGCGTCCTTGAAGGCCTTGGCCGTGTTCACCGCGTCCTGGCCTTGCATGGCATCGACGACGAACAACGTCTCCACCGGCTTGAGCACGGCGTGCAGTTCGGTGATCTCGGCCATCAGCGCTTCGTCGATGCCCAGCCGGCCGGCGGTGTCGACCAGCAGCACGTCGAAGTAGTGGCGCCGGGCGTGGTCGAGTGCCGCCAGCGCGATGTCGCGCGGCTTCTGCTCGGGCGACGAGGGGAACCACTCGGCGCCGGCCTGCGCGGTCACCGTCTTCAACTGTTCGATGGCTGCCGGCCGGTAGACGTCGGCCGAGACCGTGAGCACCTTCTTCTTGCGCTTGGTAATGAGGTGCTTGGCCAGCTTGCCCGTGGTGGTGGTCTTGCCCGCGCCTTGCAGGCCGGCCATCAGGATCACCGCCGGCGGCTGGGTGGCCAGATCGATGTCCACCACCCCGTCGCCCATCGTCGCGGCGAGCTCCTTGTGCACGATGCCCACCAGCGCCTGGCCGGGGTTGAGCGAGCCGGCCACTTCCTGGCCCAGCGCCTTGTCCTTGACGCGGGCAATGAAGTCACGCACCACGGGCAGGGCCACATCGGCCTCGAGCAGCGCCATGCGCACTTCGCGCAGCATGTCGGCCACGTTCGATTCGGTGATGCGTGCCTGGCCCCGCATTTCCTTGACGAGACGCGATAGTTTGTCGGAGAGCGATGAGGCCATGGGTGCTTTGCGGAAAGGGGTGCGCGTTTGCTTGGGACACCAGCGCACGAAGGTGGCAGTCGAAACGCTAAACTGTACCCATGATTCTAGCCAGCGAAGCCCTGCCCAGCCTGAGCCTCAGCCTGACCGTGGCTGTGGGTTACCTGGTGCCGGCGGTGGCGCTGAGCCAGCGCGACACCGCGGCGCGCCTGATCGTGCTGCTCACCTGGGTCATGCATGCGGCACTGCTGGTGAGTGGTTTCTCGGGCGACGCACCCCATTTCGGTTTTGCCGCTGCCTTGTCTGTCACGGTGTGGCTGATCGCCGCCGTGTATGCGGTCGAGAGCTACTTCTACCCGCAACTCAAGATCCGCTGGTCACTGTGTTTGCTGGGCTCTGCGGCGGTCCTGCTGGCCCAGTTTTTCCCCGGGGCCCCGTTGCCGGCGAGCACTTCGGTCTGGCTGCCGCTGCATTGGGCGCTGGGGATCGCGTCGTATGGCCTGTTCGGTGTTGCTGTGGCCCACGCCTGGTACATGGGGCGCACCGAAGAGCGCATGCGCCGGGCAGCCAGCCTGGGCAGCGGCATGCCGTTGCTGATGATCGAGCGCCTGACGTTTCGTTTTGTTGGGGCGGGTTTTGTGCTCCTCACAGCGACGCTGGTGGTCGCATTCGGGTTTCGCGAGTCGTTGTATGGGGTTGGCGTCGCGCTGCGCTGGGACCACAAGACGATCTTCTCGGTATTGTCGTGGGTGACATTTGCCGCCTTGCTGATTGGCCGCGCCCGGTTTG
>JANNWL010000469.1:0-7382 GCA_031414735.1 Burkholderiales bacterium
AACACCGTGCCCTGGCCGCACCCGGTGGTGACGATGCGGTGCGCCGTCTTGGCCTCGATGTCGCGCACGCCCGCGTGGGTGCGCACCGCGGCAGCGCCGACGTCCCAATCGACCGTCACCGATTCGACCTCGCTGACATCGGCGATCAGGCGCTGGTTGCGCAGGTAGCCCAGCACCAGCAGTTCCGGGCGCTCGCCCAGGGTCATCAGCGTGACGAGTTCGCGCTTGTCGACGAAGACCGTGAGCGGCCGTTCAGCTGGGATGTGGATGCTGCGCTGCTCGCCGTACTCGTCGACGATGCAGATCTCGCGCAGCAGTTCGCAGCGTGCCTGCGTCAGGCGCGGCGCGCCAGAGACGAGGGGCCGGTCGGTCTCACTCGTGGCTGCGTGGATCTCGGCTGACAGCGGCATGGCCCAGCGCGCTGGCGCGCTACTTCTTGGGCGCTGCAGCCGGTGCCGGCGCGGGTGCTGCAGCCACCGCGGTCGGGGCGGCAGGTGCCGCGCCTGGGGCAGCCGGCGGCGGTGCGGGGACGTACACGAAGGGGCCGGGGTCGGCGCAGGCCGCCGTCTTCTCGGGGGGCGCGGCAGCCTTGCCCTCTTTCTTGGCCTTGGCGTGGTAGTCGGTGGCCACCTTGTCCATGCTCTTGCAGAGCTGCAACTCGGCCACTTTGTTGCCGTGCGCAGTCTTGGCCGCAGCCTCGGCGGCCCTGGCCTTGGCCTCGTCGCTGGGCGGCGGCAGCTTGGCGATGGCGGGCAGCGCGGCGAGCAAGGCGACCAGCGCGCCGACAGACAGGAGAGGCTTGTTCATCGGTGGGTCCTTTGCAATGCGGGCCATCAGCCCTGCGGCGTCAGCGGGGCCAAGCCCGTCGCCGTGCCAGCGCCCGAACGCTGGGCGGGGATCCTGCCCGCCTTGACGTCGTCGTGCCACATCTCGTGGTGTTCCTTGGCCCAGGCTTCGTCCACCTGGCCGGTGCGCATGCCCTTCATCGCGTCCTTCACGCCCCACATCCCCATGTAGATGTGGCCCATGAACAGCGCCATCATCAGCAGCGAGGCCACCGCGTGCACCATGTGCGCCACCTGCATCTGGCCGCGGGTCTGGCCCAGCCCGGGCACCAGCAGGTTGAGCACCAGGCCCGAGGCCGTGACGATCAGCCCGAGCGCAATCACGCCGACCCAAAAAATGAACTTCTCGCCCGCGTTGAACCTGCCCGAGGGCACATGCTCGCCGCTGAACATGCCGCCGCCCTTGGCGAGCCAGCCCAGGTCATGGGCTTTTGGCAGGTTGTCGCGCAGGTAGGTGACGGCAAAGATCACCAGGGCCACGGCAAACACCGGGCCGGCGAAGTTGTGCAGATTCTTCAGCGCAAAGGACAGCCAGCCGAACAAGGTGGCGCCCAGCACAGGCAGCAGGAAAAACTTTCCAAACGCCAGCACGATGCCGGAGACGGCCAGGATCACGAACGTGCCGGCCACGCTCCAGTGCGCGGCGCGCTCGAAGTAGGTGAAGCGCTCGATGGTTCGGCCGGTATCGGCTTCGTGCCCGCCCATCGGCCCGACACGCCAATAGAACAAGCCCAGGGCCAGGACGGCGATGAACAACAGCGCACTGCCGTAAGGAATGATCCACTGGTTGCGCACCTGCCGCCAGGCTTCGCCGGCCGATGTCAAACGCGAGCCGGGGTACTGCACAAAAGGTTGCACCAGCACACCCATCTCGGCACCGGGCAGGTTCGTGACGCCGGGCTGCAGCCCGGAGTCGCGCACCGCCCGCCAGGCCGGCGCGTTGTTGCCCGGCTGCGATTTGGAGCGCTCGGCGTTGGTGTCGTCGGGCTTGGGGTCGGCCGGGGCGGTGAATCCGGCAGGCGGACCGTTCGGGTTCACGGCGGCAGCAGGCGCCTCAATCGTCGTGGGCGAGGCGGGAACCGCAGTTTGGGCCGTGGCACCAGCCAGCATGACCCCACCCAGCGCCAGGCCCGCCAGCAGGTTGCGTGTGAAGCGACTCAGGGTGTCGTGCATGGCAAGGCCTCAGCGTGGACCGGTGCGGGTGTATTCGTTCTGGCCGTTCCGGGTGCGGGTCGCTATCTGGCTCTCCCAGCCGACAGCGTCGCCCGCCTTCCAGCCCGACGCGGTGTGCGTGCCCGTGGCGGCGGTGTAGGGGTGCGCGTCAGCCTTGCGCGTGCCGGAGGTCTGCGGCTTCTCGCCGCACCCCAGCAAGCCCAGGCTCAGGGCAGCCGCCGCGCCGACCGCGACCAGCCGCTTCATGACTTGGTCACCGCGGGCTTGCTGCCGCCGCCGCTGGGCTTGCCGTAGGCCGTGCCCCAGCCCCAGACCTCGCTGCCCTTGCCGCGTGTCAGCACCCGGTTGCGGAAGATGTCGGCCACCACGTCGCCGTCGCCCCCCAGCAGTGCCTTGGTGCTGCACATCTCGGCGCAGATCGGCAGCTTGCCTTCAGCCAGGCGGTTGCGGCCGTACTTCTCGTTCTCGGCGGCCGAGCCGTTGGTCTCGGGGCCGCCGGCGCAGAAGGTGCACTTGTCCATCTTGCCGCGCAGGCCGAAGGTGCCGTTGCTGGGGAACTGGGGCGCGCCGAAGGGACAGGCGTAGCTGCAGTAGCCGCAGCCGATGCAGGTGTCCTTGTCGTGCAGCACCACGCCCTCATCGGTGCGGTAAAAGCAGTCGACCGGACACACCGCCATGCACGGCGCGTCGCTGCAGTGCATGCAGGCCACCGAGATGCTCTTCTCGCCAGCCACGCCGTCGTTCAGGGTGACGACGCGGCGTCGATTGACACCCCACGGCACCTCGTGCTCGGCCTTGCACGCGGTGACGCAGCCGTTGCATTCGATGCAACGCTCGGCGTCACAGATGAACTTCATTCGAGCCATGTTTTCTCCTGCGGGGCCTTAAGCGGCGCGTTCTACTTGGCAGACGGTGGTCTTGGTTTCCTGCATCATCGTCACGCTGTCGTAGCCGTAGGTGGTGGCGGTGTTCACCGCCTCACCGCGCACGATGGGCGCCGAACCCGCGGGGTAATACGCCTTCATGTCCGCGCCCTGCCAGTACCCGGCAAAGTGGTAAGGCATGAAGGTCGTCCCACTGTCGACGCGCTCGGTCACCTGCGCCTTGACCTTGATGCGCGCGCCGGTCGGCGTGGTCACCCAGACATCTTCGCCGTTGCGGATGCCGCGGTCGTTGGCCGTCTTCGGGTTGATCTCGATGAACATGTTCTGCTGCAGTTCGGCGAGATAGCGGTTCGACCGCGTCTCGTCGCCGCCGCCCTCGTACTCGACGAGGCGGCCGCTGGTCAGGATCAGCGGGAAGGTCTTGCCGATGTCCTTGTTCTTCTCCTGCACCGACTTGAACAGCGTGGGCAGGCGCCAGAAGGCCTTGCGGTCGTCGTGCGTCGGGTACGCGGCCACCAGCTCGGGCCGCGTCGAATACAGCGGCTCGCGGTGTTGCGGGATCGGGTCGGGGAAGTTCCAAACCACCGCACGCGCCCGGGCATTGCCGAAGGGGTGGCAGCCGTGGTTCTTCATCGCCACGCGGATGATGCCGCCTGACGAATCGGTCTTCCAGTTCTTGCCTTCGGCCTTCTTCTGCTCTTCCTCGGTGAGCTCGCCCCACCAGCCCAGCTTCTTCAGCAGCAGGTGGTCGAACTCCGGGTAGCCGGTCGTCAGGTCCGCGCCCTTGGAGTGCGAGCCGTCAGCGGCCAGCAGCGACTGCCCGTCACGCTCGACACCGAAGTTGGCGCGGAAGTTGCCGCCGCCTTCCATGACGTGCTTGGACGTGTCGTACAGGATGTGCGTACCCGGGTGCTTCATCTCGGGCGTGCCCCAGCACGGCCACGGCAGACCGAAAATCTCGCCGTCGAGGTTGTAGCCCGTCTCCTTGTCGATGCCGCCCTTGGCACGCAGCGTGTTGACATCGAAGACATGCATGTTGCGCATGTGCGCCTTCAGCCGCTCCGGGCTCTGGCCGGTGTAGCCGATGGTCCAGACCGCCTTGTTGATCTCGCGCAGGATGTCTTCGGGCACGGGTTCGTCCAGGCCCTTGACCTTTTGCAGCTTGTAGTTCTTGACCAGCTGTTCGGCAAAGCCCAGCTTTTGCGCCAGCTGGTACATGATCATGTGGTCGCTGCGTGACTCGTACAGCGGGTCCATGACCTTCTCGCGCCACTGCAGGGACCGGTTGGACGCCGTCACCGAGCCGCTGGTTTCGAACTGCGTGCATGCCGGCAGCAGGTAGACGGCGCGCTTGGGGTTCAGGTCACCGGCCTTGCCAGGCATCGCCGCCATCGCCGCCGTGGCCGACGGGAAGGGGTCGACCACGACCAGCAGGTCGAGCTTGTCCATGGCGGTCTTCATTTCCAGCCCGCGCGTCTGCGAGTTGGGTGCATGGCCCCAATAGAACATGCCGCGCAGGTTGCTCGGCTGGTCGATCAGCTCGTTCTTCTCGAGCACCGCATCGAACCAGCGCGAGATGGTCAGCCCGGGCTTGGTCATCATGCCCGGCGCGTACTGCTTCTTGATCCACTCGAAGTCCACGCCCCAGGCCGCGGCGTAGTGCTTGAAGGCGCCTTCGGCGATGCCGTAGTAGCCCGGCAACGAATCCGGGTTGGGGCCGACGTCGGTGATGCCCTGCACGTTGTCGTGGCCGCGGAAGATGTTGGCGCCGCCACCGGACTTGCCCACATTGCCCAGCGCCAGCTGCAGCAGGCACGAGGCCCGCACCATGGCGTTGCCAATGGTGTGCTGCGTGTGGCCCACGCACCAGACCAAGGTGCTCGGGCGGTTCTCGGCCATCGTCCTGGCGACCTGCAGGCACTCGGCCTCGGTGACGCCCGAGGCCTCGAACACCTTGTCCGGCGTCCACTTCGCCAGCACCTCGTCACGCACCTTGTCCATCGCCCAGACGCGGTCGTCGATGTACTGCTTGTCTTCCCAGCCGTTCTTGAAGACGTGGTACAGCACACCGTACAGGAACGGAATGTCCGCCCCCGAACGCATGCGCACGTACTGGTCCGCCTTGGCTGCCGTGCGTGTGAACCGGGGGTCCACCACGATCATCTTGCAGCCCTTTTCCTTGGCATGCAGCATGTGCAGCAAGGAGACGGGATGTGCCTCGGCAGCGTTGCTGCCGATGTACATGGCCGCCTTGCTGTTCTGCATGTCGTTGTACGAATTGGTCATCGCACCGTAGCCCCACGTATTCGCCACACCGGCGACTGTCGTGGAGTGGCATATTCGTGCCTGGTGATCGCAGTTGTTGCTGCCCCAGAGGGACATCCATTTTCTGAGCAGGTACCCCTGCTCGTTGTTGCTCTTGCACGAACCGACGATGAACAGGCTGTCGGGACCGCTTTCGCTGCGCAGCTCAAGCATGCGGGCGCTGATCTCGGTCAACGCGACGTCCCAGCTGATGCGCTGATACTTGCCGTCGACCAGCTTCATCGGGTACTTGAGGCGGAACTCGCCGCTGGCGTTGTCGCGCACTGCCGCACCCTTGGCGCAATGCGCACCGAGGTTGATGGGCGAGTCGAAGACCGGTTCCTGGCGCACCCAGATGCCGTTTTCGACCACGGCGTCGATGGCACAACCCACCGAGCAGTGGGTGCAGACGGTGCGCTTGACCTCGATCTTCGCGCCGCCGCCCGTGCCTGCCGCTGCCGCATCGGCCGCATCGGCCTTGCGCACCAGCGTCAGCTGCGATGCAGCCAGGCCCACCCCGACGCCCAGGCCGGAGCGGCGCAGGAACTTGCGCCGGTCCATCGTGGGTAGGGCGCGCGACAAGCCGCGCGCGAGTCCGTCGACGAGCGAACGGGACGACGACGTCGCCCCCTCACCCGAAGACTTGCGTGTCAACAACATGGTGCCTCCTAACGGACGACGGGAAAAATCTTGAATACTGAAGCGCTGCGTCTACCGCAACCGCATGCCGCTAGATGCGGGCCGTGGCGTAGTACTGTTTGACGTGATCGGTGAGCTGATAGCCGCCCGTCGCGGTCGGCTCGGGCAGCGCGGCGGCCACGGCGGCCAACGGCTGGGGAGCGCGCGGCAACACCACCGCAGCGGCGGCCAAAGCACCGGCGGCGCCGGCACCGGCAAAAATGGTGCGGCGGCTGATCGTGGGCTGGGGTGACTTGCTCATGGGGCGGTCTCCGGGTGGATTCGGCCCACGGTGGGCCGCTCATTTGCTCATCTCGATTAGCTTCGATGGCCCACACCGGTTCAAGGGGGTAGACCCTAGTGGGAATTGAGCCGCCAATTGCACGCGACGCGCGGGTCTCTGCTAGACACTGTCCCTCTGTTCAACTTTCCTTTCGACGCAGAATGAATTGCTCATCGTCTGCGCTCCCGCCCATGCACAACCCCACCAATTCGGCCCATTGACGTGATCATCGGCACCGCAGGGCACATCGACCACGGCAAGACCGCGCTCGTCAAGGCGTTGACCGGCATCGACGCCGACCGCCTGAAGGAAGAGAAGGCACGCGGCATCACTATCGACCTGGGCTTCGCCTACCAGGCGCTGCCAGACGGCGAGGTGCTGGGCTTCGTCGACGTGCCGGGCCACGAGAAGCTGGTGCGCAACATGCTGGCCGGCGCCACCGGCATCGACCACGTGATGCTGGTGATTGCCGCCGACGACGGGCCGATGCCGCAGACGCGGGAACACCTGGCCATCCTGCACCTGCTGGGTCTGTCCAGCGGCGTGGTGGCACTCACCAAGAGCGACCTGGTGGGTGGCGAACGCCTGGCCCAAGCCGAGGCGGAAATCCGCGCCTTGCTGCACGGCAGCGCCTTGGCCGGTGCCGCCATCTTGCCGGTGTCGTCCAGCACGGGCGAAGGCGTGCCTGCGCTGATGGAAGCGCTGAGCCAGGCCCGACAGCCCATCACGCAACAGCGCGCCCAGCAGCACACCCAAGGCCAGTTCAGGTTGGCGGTGGACCGCAGTTTCACGCTGGCCGGCATTGGCACCGTGGTCACTGGCACGGCGGTTTGTGGCCAGGTGGCGGTGGGCGACAAACTGCTGCTGTCGCCCAAAGGGCAAGAGGTTCGCGTGCGCGGCATCCATGCCCAGAACCTGCCAGCCGGCAGCGGCAGCGCCGGCCAACGCCTGGCGCTGAATCTGGCGGGGGTGGAAAAGAACGACGTCCGCCGCGGTGACTGGCTGCTGGCCCCTGCCCTGCACGCCCCGACCCAGCGTCTGGACGTGCGCCTGCACCTGTTGGCCAGCGAAAGTAAAGCCCTGGCGCACTGGACCCCAGTGCACCTGCACCTGGGTGCCGAAGACGTGGGCGCGCGGGTTGCGCTGCTCGAAGGCCAGGCGCTGCAGCCGGGCGGCCAAGCCTGGGTGCAGTTGGAGCTGGACCGCCCGATTGGC
>JANNWL010000470.1:0-3415 GCA_031414735.1 Burkholderiales bacterium
GGTCGTCGTGCTTGTGGCTGATGAAGATGCGGAAACGGTCTCTGGAGTCGTATGACATGGCGGTGCCCCTCCTCGTGCAGCCGCAAAGTCTAGTCCTGGGCAGGGCCGGGCGGCCATGGCGAGCGGACGGTGACCAGCGCACCGCTCGCCAGCCAGGCCTGCAGCGGCTGGCGCGCCTGTTCACGCAGCGTCTGCGCGCTGTCGGCCTGCGCGTGCAGCAGCCCCAGCCAGCCGTTGCGGCCCTGGCGCTTGACGACGAACAGCGCGGCATCCGCCAGGTCGATGACCGCCGCGCCGTCCAGCGCCGTCGGGTGCGCGGGCGCCAGCGGAAACGCCGCGAAGCCGACCGAGCAGCTGCGCACCACCTGCCGTCCGTCGTCAAGCTGGAACGGCGTGCCGGCGACCACGGCGCGCACGCGCTCGGCCAGTTCGGCGGCCCGTTCACGCGCCGTGTGCCGGGCCACGATGAGGAACTCTTCACCGCCCCAGCGCACGAGGTGGTCGCCCTGTCGAAAGGCCTGCTGCAGGCGCTCGCGCATCTGCATCAGCACTGTGTCGCCGGCGTGGTGGCCGAACTCGTCGTTGATCTCCTTGAAGTGATCGATGTCGATGAGGAAGAAGACCAGATCACGGTCGTTCTCCCCACCGCCGCCGGAGCGCTGGTGGGCCCCGTGGCGGCGCAGGGCATCGGCGATGTCGGCGGGCAGCTGCTGGGTCAGGAAGCGGCGGTTGTGCAGACCCGTGAGCGGGTCGGTCAGGCTGCTGGTTTCCAGCATCGCGGTGCGCTCGGCGACCTCGCGCTCCAGCGCCGCGCGCTGCACCCGCAGACTGCGCGTGCGCAGCTGCACCAGCGCTGCCACGCCGAGCAACAGCAAGAGCGCCGCAGCCAGTTTCGTCACCGCGTGCTGCCACCACGCCGGCCGCACCTGCACGGGCACGGCGAGCTCGTACTCGCTCCACAGGCCGCTGCGGTTGGTCGCCCGCACCCGCAGCACGTAGTCGCCCGGGGCCAGGTTGCTGTAGCTGGCGGTGCGCAGATCGGCGCCGGTGGCGATCCAGTCCGGGTCGAATCCCTCGAGCCGGTAGGCATAGCGCAGCCGTGTGGGGTCGCTGTAGTCCAGCGCCGCGAACTCGACGCTGAAGCTGCGCTCGCCCGGGTCGACGGTCAGCGACGCGGGTGCGGCAGCCGCAGGCCGCGGCAGGCCGTTCACACGCAGGGACGAGACGACCACCGGTGGTGCGAAATTCGACGGCTCGAATCGCTCAGGCTGCACGACCAGCAGGCCCCGGCTGCCGCCGAACACCAGCCGCCCGTCCGGCAGCCGGGCGTGGCTGTGGAACCACCCGGTGCCGAAGCGCTTGCCATCGGCCTCGGTCAGCTCGTGCAGCCGGTCATGGGCGGGCTCGTAGACGTACTGCTGGGTCCAGATGCGGCCGCGTGCGTCGGCTATCAGGTTCACGCCGAAGGGCCGGCCAATCGCGCCCAGGCGCTCGCTGATGCGCTCGACGCGGGCGGGCTCGGCGTCAGCCTCGGGCCACAGGCGGTGCAGCCCATTGACGGCGGTGTCGATCCAGAGGCTACCGGCCGCGTCGAACAGCAGGCCGCCCACCACGG
The DNA here is from genome assembly GCA_031414735.1 of Burkholderiales bacterium. GTDB lineage: Bacteria > Pseudomonadota > Gammaproteobacteria > Burkholderiales > Burkholderiaceae_C > Rubrivivax. Next base: position 1,616 of record JANNWL010000470.1, read on the forward strand.
CGCTGCCCAGGCCGTTCCCGGCAGCCAGGGGCACAGGCAGGCTTTGCTCCGAGCCGGGCGGCACGCGCTGCAGGCCACGCGTGCCGCCCGTCCACAGGCTGCCGTCGGCAGCCTCTGCGGCAGCGAACACGCTCGTGGGCGTGCCCACCCGGCGCGGTCCGTCGTCACCTGAGGTCAGCAGGTACAACCCGCCGTCAGCGCACAGCCACACCCGGCCGTCACGCGTGATGACCAGGCGGTTGACGTCGCCTGCCGCGTGGCTCAGCAGGCGCAGCGCCCGGCGGCTGCGGTCCAGCTGGAAGAGATGGTGGCCGGTGGCCAGCCAGGTGCTGCCGTCGGCAGCCTGGGCCATGGCTTGCACGCGCACGCCGGCGGCCGCGGCCGGTAGCGGCAGCGCGACACGGCCCACGGCCCGGAGCTCGGCGTCCAGCACCGCCACCCCGCCCGACTGCAGCGCCACCCAGAGCTGGCCGTCGTCGCGCATCAGCAGACTGCGCGCGCTGGCCGTGGCCAGCGGGCTGTCGGTGGCAGCGTCCGCGCCGCGCACGGTGATGCCCCGGTCAGCGGGATCGTGTCGCTGCAGGCCCAGGCCCAGGCCGGCCACCCAGACCACGCCGGTGGGGTCGACATGCAGGGCAGTGATCTCGCCGCTGCCCAGCGCACCGGGCCGATGGTCTTCGCGGGGCAGCGTGCGGCGCAAGGCCCCGGACAGCGCGTGCAGTGCCGCGTCGGTGCTGCGCCCCACCCAAATCTGGCCGAGCGGCGCTTCGACCAGACTGTTCACCGCGCCGCCGTTGGCGCTGAGCCGCTCGGCCCGGTCGCCGGTGGGGTCCACGCGCAGCAGCTCGCCGCGCTGCGTACCCACCCACAAATGCCCGTCGGAGGCCTCGAACAGCGCCTGCACGATGCGACCCGCGAGCGCCTCGCCTGGCGCCGACAGCACCGCTTCGAAGTGCTCGCTGCCACGGGGGCGCCGCACCAGGCCCGCCCAAGTGCCCACCCACAGCGTGCCCTGACGGTCGATGCACAGTGCGAGGACGCGGTCGTCGGGAAGGCTGCCAGGCCGCCGGTCATGGCGCAGCGCGGCTTGCTGGCCGCTGCGCACATCCACACGGGTCAGTCCGCCGCCCACGCTGCCGACCCACAGGCTGCCGTCGGCTTCTTCCGCCAGCGCGCGGATCGGCAGGCTGCGCGGCACACCAGGCGCGTGCGGTGACAGCACCTGGCCAAACAGCGTAATGCGGTCGGTGGCCGGGTCGTACACGGCCAGGCCATCGGACTCGGTGCCTATCCACACGCGGCCGTCGCGACCGCTCAGCAGCGCCCGGATCCAGCCCAGGTTGCGCTGCGCCGGGCTGGGCGCGTCGCGACCGCGCGGGCTGAAGCGGTAGCCGTCGTAGCGCACCAGGCCGTCGCCAGTGGCGATCCAGAGGAAGCCGGCCTTGTCTTGTGCAAGCGCCGCAACCACCCCGCGCGGGAGGGCCCCGACGCCGACCGGCGAGAACTGCGGCTCCGACATCGATGCCGGCGGCTCGGCACTGGCGAGCGTCCACGCCAGCCACCCGAACAGCACGGCGAACCACTTCCCCGCCCCTGTGATCTGCCGCAAGGCGACTCCCTGTTTTTCCAGGCCACATGCTAGTCGGCGATTTGCCAGGCGACTCGGGCGTTAGCCCCCGTACCGTGCGCGTCCCGGCCGTGGCCGCACGCGCCATCGCAGCCCATGTCCCCACGGTCTTGGTCTCGCCAAACTGCGCTCTATCGAGCAACATGCGCGCTCTGGCGTGCGCTGCCGCGCTG
>JANNWL010000471.1:0-7350 GCA_031414735.1 Burkholderiales bacterium
CGTGGGCATGGCGCGCGCGGCCTTCGAGGCGGCGCTGCGCTACAGCAAGGACCGCATCAGCTTCGGCCAGCCCATCTTTCAGCACCAGGCGGTGCAGTTCAAGCTGGCCGACATGGCCACGCAGATCGAATGCGCGCGGCAGATGATCCACCACGCTGCAGCGCTGAAAGACGCGGGCCGCCCGTGCCTGAAGGAAGCCGCGATGGCCAAGCTCTTCGCCAGCGAGATGGCCGAGCGCGTATGCAGTGACGCCATCCAGGTGCACGGGGGCTACGGCTATGTCAGCGACTTCCCGGTCGAACGCATCTACCGCGACGTGCGCGTGTGCCAGATCTACGAGGGCACGAGCGAGGTGCAGAAGATCCTGATCGGGCGGGCGCTGGCCCAGTCCGGCGGGTGAACCGCGCCGGCGGTGGAAGCTGAACGCGCAGCGCTGGATTGCGCGCGATGACCGAACAAGAAGCCCGCCAGGTCCTGCTGCTGCAGTCCCACGAGTCGCCCGCCGGCGCGGGCGATTGGCCTGCGGCGTCGCTGGTGCATGGTCACGGCGCAGGCCAGGGTGGCGGCGCGGGGCCCACGCTGGGTTCACCTCTGTGGAGTGCCGAGGACCGCAGCTGGGCCACGCGCCAGGCCGTGGCCGCGGTGGGCGACGCGGCGGGGCCGCGGCGTTTCGTGGTCGCGCGGGCGGCCGTCGCGCTGCAGCGCCTGCTGCCACGCGACCCGGCCGGGCAGCGCTGGCTGGGCCGCCGGCCCTGGCACCCGGCCTGGGTGGCCGTGGCCGGGGTGATGGGCTTGCTGGCCGGTTTGGCAGCCGACCAGTTGGGCCCGCCGCAGCGCGTGAACCTGCTGGCCCCGGCGGTGTGGGCGGTGGTGGCGTGGAACCTGGCGGTCTATCTCGCGCTGCTGTGGCCGGGTGGGTGGCCCAAGGCGCTGCCGAGTCTGCGTGACGGGCTGTCGCGCTGGGCGCTGCGGGGCCCCGACACGGTAACGCTGCTGTGGGCGCGTCACGCCGCTCCATTGACCGGCGCAAGGCTGGCCCTGCTGCTGCACACCGCCGCGGCCGGGTTGGCGCTGGGCTTGGTGGTCGGGCTGTACCTGCGCGGGCTGGTGCTGGACTACCGCGCCGGCTGGCAAAGCACCTTCCTGGATGCCGCCACCGTGCAGCGCGTGCTGGGGTGGCTGCTCCAGCCGGCCAGCGCGCTGACGGGCATCGCGGTGCCCGATGTCGCACCGCTGCGCGTGGGCCCGGGGGCTGACGCCAGCGCCACGGCTGCGCCCTGGATCCACCTGCTGGCCACCACGCTGGCGCTGGCCGTGCTGCTGCCGCGCCTGTTGCTGGCCTGGCGCGCGTCGGCCCGCGCGCGAAACCTGGCGCGCCACTTCCCGCTGGCACTGGACACGCCGTACTTCGAGTCGTTGCACCCGTTGATGCGCCCTGGCCTCACGCCCACCGTGCGGCTGTTGTGGGTGCCCTTGTTGGAAGACGCGACCGGGGCGCTGCGCCTGTTCGATGCCGACATCGGCAACCCGCAGGCCCCGCTGTCGGCGCCGCTGACGCTGCTGCGCAGCGACGAGGGCGACGAGCTGCAGCTCCACCCCGTGCCGCCAGGCGTGCAGGGCGCGGTGACGCCAGCCGCAGCCCCCAGCCCGTGGTGGTTGCGCTGGCGTTCGCCCGGCCCCGGGCCGGTTCAGCGTCTGCGCGAACAGATCGACGTGGCCTTGCTGCTCACCCGTCCCGGCCAGGCCTTGCCCGGTTGGCTGGACGGGCTGGCGCGCCCGCTCGTGGTGCTGGTCGACGCGGCAGAGGCCGAGCCGCCGCGACTGAGCCTGCACGCCCGCGCCGACGGCTGGTTGGCCGAAGGCCGGCTGCTGCAGGCCCTGGAGGCCGCGTTGCCCGGTGACCCGCGGCTGCCGCGTCTGCGCGCGGCCTGGGTGGCGCAACAGACTGCGCGCCTGGACGCCGGCGTGCAGGTACTGGCGCACAGCCTGGCGCGCATCGCCACCGCGCACCAACCCGTCGCCGACGAGAGCTTCCTGGCGCGTCGCGCCGAGGCCGAGGCCGCACGCACCGCGCTGGCCGGCGCCCTCGATGCCGAGTGGCTGCGTTTCGAATTGGCACTGGCCGAACGATTCGGCCCGATCGCCGACGCCGACACCGCCGACAGCACCGGGGCCGCGCCCGGCAAGTACCCACCTGGCGCCCAGGTGCGCGGCCGCCTGGGAGAAGGCCGCGCCGCGCTGATGGGTGGCGTCGTCACCGGTGCATTGGTCGGGTTGAAGGCCGACCTGTTGAGCGGTGGTCTGACCATGGGGGCCGGCGCGATTGCGGGCGGTGTGCTGGGTGCCCTGGGCGCAGCCGGCATGGCCAAAGGCCTGAACGTGGTGCGTGGCACCGACCGCAGTTTTGCGTCGTGGGGCGAGGAGGCGCTGGTTCCCGTCACCGAGGCGTTTGTGCAGCGCTACCTGGTGCGCGCACACGGCCTGACGGCCGAGGCCGCTCTGCGGCTGCTGACACCCGCGCTGGCCCGCCAGCAGGGCGCGCTGGCCACGCTGTGGCGGGCCCGCGAGCGGCGCGTGGCCAACGAAGGCGAGGCCGAGCAGCTCGCTCGCACGCTGCACCCGCTGCTGCGCGAGACCGTGCAGGCTGCGCTGGGCGGTCCGCGGCCCGCCCGTAAACTGCCTGCATGAAGATCGTCATCCTGGGGGCGGGCCGCGTCGGCGAGAGCGTGGCCGAAAGTCTGGTCTCCGAACGCAACGACATCACGGTGATCGACACCGACCCGGCGCGTTTGATGGCGCTCCAGGACCGGCTGGACCTGCGCGGCGTGGTGGGCAACGGCATCCAGCCCTCGGTGTTGAAGGAGGCGGGCATCGAAGACGCCGACCTGCTGATTGCCTGCGCGCCCATGGACGAGACCAACCTGGTGGTGTGCAAGGTGGCGCACGACGCCTTCAACGTGCCGACGACGATCGCCCGCATGCGCAGCCCCGAGTTCGTCAACGGCAGCGCGCTGCTGGGCAAGACCGGGTTCGCGGTGGACCAGGTGATCTGCCCCGAGCAGAGCGTCACCGGCTACATCCGCAAGCTCATCCAGTACCCCGAGGCGCTTCAGGTGCTGGAATTTGCCCACGGCCTGGTCAGCCTGGTGGCGGTGCGCGCGATCGCCGGCGGGCCGCTGGTGCAGCACAGCCTGGCCGAGATACCGGCCCTGGTGCCGGGTGCCCAGATGCGCATCGTGGCCATCTACCGCACCCACCTGGGCAAGGAACGTGCGCTGACCGAGCTGGACGGCGCGACCCGCATCGAACCCGGCGACGAGGTCTTCGTGCTGGCCGCGACCGAGCACCTGCCGACGGTGCTGGGTGCGCTGCGCAAACTGGGCCGCCCCGTCAAGCGCGTGATGATTGCCGGCGGCGGCAAGGTGGGCCTGCGGCTGGCGCGCGAGATCCATGGCGACTACCAGGTCAAGCTCATCGAGACCGACCGCAAGCGCTGCGAGTACCTGGCCACGCAATTGCCGTCGCATGTGCTGGTGCTGCAGGGCGATTCCACCGACGAAGACCTGATGAGTGACGAGAACGTCGCCGAGATGGACCTCTTCCTGGCGCTGACCAGCGACGACGAGGACAACATCATGTCCTGCCTGCTGGCCAAGCGCATGGGCGCGCAGCGCGTCTTCGCGCTGATCAACCGCCGTGCCTATGCCGACCTGGTGCAGGGCACGCAGATCGATATTGCCATCTCGCCGGCGCACGCCGTGCTGGGCGAGCTGCTGGCCTATGTGCGGCGTGGCGATGTCGAGGCCGTGCACAGCCTGCGACGGGGTGCGGCAGAGGCGCTGGAAGGCATCGTGCGCGGCGACCGCAAGAACTGTCGCATGGCCGGCCGGCGCATCGAGGAGATCGACCTGCCCGAAGGCGCGCAGATCGGTGCCCTGGTGCGCGGCCTGCACCGCGCCGATGGCAGTGACGACGCCCAGGGCCAGCCCGAAGTCATCATTGCCCACCACGACACCGTGGTGCAAACGCATGACCACGTGATCGTCTTCATCCCCCGCAAACGCAGCATCGCCGCGGTGGAAAAGCTGTTCCAGGTCAGCGCCACATTCTTCTGATGACCGCCGCGCGATGAAGCACTACCTGCCCGTGCTGGCGGTGATGGGCGGCGTGCTGATGCTGTTTGCGCTGACGATGTCGGTACCGCTGGGTTTTGCCCTGGTGGGCCACGACGCCGCGCTGCCGGTTTACGGCCAGGCCATGCTGTTCACGCTGGCCTGCGGTGCACTGGCCTTCTTCGGCTGCCGCCACCGCGGCCGCCGCGAACTGCAGCCCCGCGACGGCTTCCTGCTGGTGACGCTGGTGTGGGCCGTGGTGCCGGCCTTCGGCGCGCTGCCGCTGATGCTGCACCTGCCCGGTCTGAGCTTCACCGACGCCTACTTCGAGGCCGCATCCGGCCTCACCACCACCGGCGCCACGGTGCTGACGGGGCTGGAGACGCTGCCGGTGTCGATCAACGTCTGGCGCTGCTTCATGGTGTTGCTGGGCGGCATGGGCATCCTGGTGCTGGCGGTGGCCATCCTGCCGCTGCTGGGCGTGGGCGGCAGCCAGGTCTTCAAGGCCGAAACACCCGGCCCGATGAAGGACGAGAAGCTCACACCGCGCATTGCACAAACCGCGCGCGGTTTGTGGACCGTGTACTTCGGCATCTCCGTGCTGTGCCTGCTGGCCTTGCGCGCGGCCGGCATGGGCTGGGCTGATGCCTTCATGCACATGTGCTCGACCATGGGCCTGGGCGGCTTCTCGTCGTATGACGCCAGCATTGGCCACTTCAATTCGCCGCTGATCGAAGCCGTGATCGTGTTCTTCATGCTGGTGGCCGGCGTGAACTTCGCGTTGTACTTCGTGGCCTGGCAGCGCCGCTCGCTGCGCGGCCTGTGGCGCAACACCGAGGTGCGGGCCTTCCTCGGCCTGATGGTCGCGTCGGTGCTGGGTGTGGCGCTGTTCCTGACGGCGCACGGCGTCTACCCGAGCTTCGCCGAATCGCTGCGGCATGCGGCTTTCAACGTGGTCTCGGTGGCCACCACCACCGGGCTGACGTCGGTCGACTACGCGCAGTGGCCGGTGTTTGCGCCGGCGCTGATGCTCTTCCTGTGCTGCTTTGCCACCTGTGCGGGCAGCACGGGGGGCGGCATCAAGATGGTGCGTGCGCTGCTCTTGGTGAAGCAGGCGCGCAACGAGCTCGTGCGCATCGTGCACCCGCGCGCGGTGCTGCCGGTGACGCTGGGGCGCGCCATCGTCGACCCGCGTGTGATGTCTTCGGTGCTGGCCTTCATGCTGATCTATGGCGCCGTCATCGCCGCCGCTACGCTCTTGCTGCTGTTCACCGGGCTGGACGTCGTCAGCGCCTTCACGGCCGTGGTGGCCAGCATCAACAACACCGGCCCGGGCCTTGGGAAAGTAGGCCCGGCGGAGAACTTTCAGGGTCTGACCGACTTCCAAACCTGGGTCTGCTCGGCCACCATGCTGCTGGGCAGGCTGGAGCTGCTGGCCGTGCTGGTGCTCTTCATTCCGCAGTTCTGGCGCAAGTAGTCTTTGCACACCTATCCGTTCCCTAACACGCTTAACGAGGAGACTCACCATGGACCGCCGCTCACTGTTTGAAACCACCGCCACTCTGGGCCTGGGCGCCCTGGCCGGCTGCGCCTTGCCCACCACCGCACAACAAAGCACCAAGACACCGTTTGCGGTGGCCGACACCTTTGTGCCCATCGTCGGCAGCGACATGATGTTCCCGGTGCGGCGCATTTACTGCATCGGCCGCAACTACCGTGCGCACGCCATCGAGATGGGTTCCAACCCCGACCGCGAGCCGCCGTTCTTTTTCCAGAAGCCCACCGACGCCATCCAGTATGTTGCCCCAGGCACGGTGGCCGACCACCCCTACCCGAGCTTGACGAAAAACTACCACTACGAAGTCGAACTCGTGGCCGCGCTGCACAAAGGCGGCCGCAACATCCCCATCAGTACGGCGCTAGAGCATGTCTACGCCTACGGCCTGGGCCTGGACATGACGCGGCGCGACTTGCAGCGCGCCATGGGCGACGAAAAAAAGCCATGGGAGATCGGCAAGAGTTTCGACAAGTCGGCACCCATCGGCCCGCTGCACCTGCTGGCGCAGACGGGGCACTTCACGAAGGGCGCGATCTGGCTCAAGGTCAACGGCGTGACCAAGCAAAACGCCAACCTGAGCCAGATGATCTGGGCCGTGGCCGAGCAGATCAGCAAGCTCAGCGAAGCCAATGAATTGATGGCCGGCGACATCATCTACTCGGGCACGCCCGAAAACGTCGGCCCGGTGGTGCGCGGCGACGTCATCGAATGCCACATCGACGGGCTGCCCAACCTGTCGGTGAAGATCGTCTAAGCCATGCGCCGGCGCGAACTCGGTGCGGCGGCTGCTGCGGCGCTGCTGGGGCTAACTAGCAAAGTACGCGCAGCGAACCACGCCAAAGGCACGCTGCCCATCTTCGACGCGCACCTGCACTACAGCCACGACGCGTGGGAGCTGGTACCGCCCAAGCAGGCGGTGCAGATCCTTCGCGACGCCGGCTTGCGTGGCGCGTTCGTGAGCTCCAGCAACGACGAAGGCACGCAGATGCTGCTGCGTGAGGCGCCCGACCTCATCGTGCCCGAGCTGCGCCCCTACCGAACACGCGCCGACACCTCAGGCTGGGTGCATGACGAGGCCATCACGCGCTACATGCAGGAGCGCCTGGCGAAGTACCGCTACGTCGGCGTGGGCGAGTTCCACCTCTACGGTGACGACGCGCTGCTGCCGGTGCCACAGCGTATGGTCGCCATGGCGCGCGAGCATGCGCTGGTGCTGCACGCGCATTCGGACATCGCGGCCGTGGAGCATCTCTTCAAGCAGTGGCCGCAAGCGCGCGTGCTGTGGGCACATTCGGGATTCGATCGCCCCGAGGCCGTGCGCGAGATGCTGCGCCGCCACCCGCGCCTGTGGTGCGACCTGGCCTACCGCACGGACCACGCCAGTCAAGGCAAGGTCGACCCCGCCTGGCGCGAAGCATTCCTCGAATTCCCGCAGCGCTTTTGCGTGGGAAGCGACACCTTCACGCCCGAGCGCTGGCACTACATCGGCGCGCACGCGGCCTACAGCCGGGCCTGGCTGGCGGACGTGCCGCAGGTGGTGGCCGAGGGCATTTCGTGGCGCAACGCCGAGGCGCTGCTGCGCGGCGGCAGGGCGTGACAGCGCGAGGCTTGGCGCAGGTTCTCGCGCTGGCCGCTGCGGCCGTGCTGGCGCGACCCGCGCAGGCCAGCAAGTGCGGTGAA
>JANNWL010000472.1:0-2685 GCA_031414735.1 Burkholderiales bacterium
GCGGGCGCTGGCCGCCAACCAGGACGGCAGCTTCGATTGGGAGATCGCGCCCGTGACCCTGCCTGGCAAGTCGGGCGACACCGTGATTCGTTTCGACGAGCAGCCGCTCAAGGCCAAGCTCGACAAGATTCCGTCATTGAAGCCCGCGTTCAAGAAGGACGGCACCATCACCGCGGCCAACGCCAGCAGCATCAGCGACGGCGCTGCCGCGCTGGTGCTGATGCGCCAGAGCACGGCCACGCTGCGCGGCCTGCAGCCGGTGGCGCGCATCGTCAGCCACGCGGTGTTTGCGCAGGCGCCGGAGTGGTTCAGCACCGCGCCGGCCGGCGCCATCAGCAAGGCTTTGGGCAAGGCCGGCTGGGTGGCGACGGACGTCGACCTGTGGGAGGTCAACGAGGCCTTCGCCGCCGTCACCATGGCGGCCATGGCCGACTTCAAGCTGCCGCACGACATCGTCAACGTGCACGGCGGCGCCTGCGCGCTGGGCCACCCCATCGGCGCCAGCGGTGCGCGCATCGTCGTCACCTTGTTGGGCGCTTTGCGCAAGCACGGCGGCAAGCGCGGTGTGGCGGCGCTGTGCATCGGCGGCGGCGAGGCCACGGCCCTGGCCGTGGAGTTGCTTTGATGCGCGTTTTCATCGTCGGTGCCTCGCGCGGCATCGGCCTGGAGTTCGTGCGCCAGTACCGCGAAGCCGGTGCCGAGGTCTGGGCCACGGCGCGCGACGACGCGGGTCTGGCACGCATCGCGGCGCTGGGCGCGCACGCGCAGCGGCTGGACGTCACCCACGTCAGCGCGGCCAGCGCACCGGACGGGCTGGCGGGCGGCGCCTCCTTCGATGTCGCCGTCTTCAACGCCGGCGTCTACGGCCCACGCACCACGACCCTGGTTGCGCCATCGCACGCCGACTTCGACGACGTGATGCGCACCAACGTGCTGGGCGCCATGCAGGTGCTGCCCTGGCTGGTGGACAGGCTGGTGCCCGGCGGCGTGCTGGGCGTGGTCTCGTCGAAGATGGGCTCGATGGCGCTGCGCACGTCCCCGGCGGGCATGCTGTACCGCGCGTCCAAGGCGGCGCTGAATTCGGTGCTGAAGGACGCCTCGTTGGCCATGGCTGGCCGCGCGACCTGCGTCGCCCTGCACCCGGGCTGGGTGCGCACCGACATGGGCGGCGCCGGCGCCGACCTGGACGTGAGTGACAGCGTGGCCCATCTGCGCCGCACGCTCGCCGGGTTGACGCCAGCGGACAATGGCGGTTACCTCGATTTCGACGGCACGCCGCTGGCCTGGTAGCGCGCGCTGCCGCCGTTGGCACCACCGATGAGCAGTACCCATGAATCAGAGCGTTCTCGACACCCCACTCATCCGCGTCGGCGAAGAGTTCCGCAGCCTGGTGCGCTACACCCGTGAACAGATCATGGAATTTGCGCGACTCACGGGCGACAGCAACCCCCTGCACCACGACCGCCAGGCTGCCGAGCGCGCCAACTTCGGCGAGATCATCGCCAGCGGCCAACAAACAGCGTCGCAGATGATGGGCGTGGTGGCCTCGCGCTACTCGCAGCGCGGCGACGGCGTGCCGCGCGAGATGCTGTGCATGAATTTCAACTTCGCCTTCAAGGCGCCGGTCTTTGCCGAGCAGGACATCCACATCACCTGGCGCGTCAGCAAGATCGAATCCAGCCTGCGCCAGGGCGGCTATATCGGCCACCTCGACGGCCAGGCCAGCGTCGCCGGGCGCGCCTGCGTCATCGGGCGCGGCACCATCCTCGTCAAGCGGGCGGCCTCGCGGCCGATATGACCCATGCTGCTCAGTGAAGACCACCTCGCCGTGCAAGACGCCGTGCGCAGTTATGTGCAGGCCGAAATCGCCCCGCACGCCGCGGCCTGGGACAAGTCGCACCAGTTTCCGGCAGCGCAGCTCAAGGGCCTGGCCGAACTGGGCTGCTACGGTGTGGCTGTGCCGCCCGAGTGGGGCGGGGCGGGGCTGGACTACCTGGCGCTGGCGGTCATCCTGGAAGAGATCGGCGCCGGCGACGGCGCCACCAGCACGGTGGTCAGCGTCAACAACTGCCCCGTCTGCAGCATCCTCATGGCCTACGGCAATGACGACCAGAAGCAGCGGTTCCTGGTGCCGCTGGCGCGCGGCGAGATGCTGGGCGCCTTCTGCCTGACTGAACCCCACGTGGGCAGCGAGGCCGGTGGCCTGAAGACCACGGCGGTGCGCGTGGGCGACGAATACGTCATCAACGGCGTGAAGCAGTTCATCACCAGCGGCAAGAACGGCGACGTGGCGATCGTCATGGCCGTCACGGACAAGGCCGCAGGCAAGAAGGGCATCAGCGCGTTTGTGGTGCCCACCCGCACACCCGGCTACCACGTGGCGCGTATCGAGGACAAGCTGGGTCAGCACGCCAGCGACACGGCGCAGATCAACTTCGAGGACTGCCGCATTCCAGCGGCCAACCTGCTGGGCGAAGAAGGCATGGGGCTGAAGATCGCGCTGAGCGGACTGGAAGGCGGCCGCATCGGCATCGCCAGCCAGGCCGTGGGCATGGCGCGCGCGGCCTTCGAGGCGGCGCTGCGCTACAGCAAGGACCGCATCAGCTTCGGCCAGCCCATCTTTCAGCACCAGGCGGTGCAGTTCAAGCTGGCCGACATGGCCACGCAGATCGAATGCGCGCGGCA
>JANNWL010000473.1:0-3099 GCA_031414735.1 Burkholderiales bacterium
CGGCCGAGTTCGGCAGCTACTTCCGCGAGGAGCGCGACCGCTGGGCGCGCATCGTCAAGGAAACCGGTGCCAAGATTGACTGACAGGAAGTAAATCCATGACTCAAGTGACCGGCCAGGAACACTGGACCACCAAGAAGACCGCCGATGGCGACGTCAAATTGTTCCTTTGGGAGAAGTTCGTCGGCGTGCCCGACGGCAAGCCCGCGGTGCTGTTCGTGCACGGCTCGTCGATGGCCTCGCAGCCGACCTTCGATCTCACGGTGCCGGGGCGGCCCGATTCTTCCGTGATGGACTGGTTCGCCGAGCGCGGCTTCGTCTGCTGGTGCGTCGACATGGAAGGCTATGGTCGCAGTGGCAAGTCACGCGACATCTATTGCGATATCTCGAACGGCGCTGATGACCTCGCAGCCGCCACCGACTACATCGCTGCCACCCGCGGGGTGAAGAGCTTCCTCACCTACGGCATCTCAACGGGCGCATTGCGCGCCGCCTTGTTTACGCAGCGCCACCCGGAACGTGTGGCGCGGCTCGCGCTGGACGCCTTTGTCTGGACCGGCGAGGGCGCACCGACCCTGGTGCAGCGGCGCAAGAAGCTGCCCGAGTTCCTGGCCAGCAAACGGCGGCCGATCGACCGCGCCTTCGTGCGTTCCATCTTCTCGCGTGATCATCCCGACTGCGCCGACGCCGCCACCGTCGAGGCTTTCGCCGATGCCATCCTGGCCCTCGACGACTCGATGCCCAACGGCACCTACATCGACATGTGCTCGAAGCTGCCGGTGGTCGATCCCGAAAAAATTACCGTGCCCACCGTGATCCTGCGCGGCCAGTTCGACGGCATCGCCGGCACCGACGACCTGATCGAGTTCTTCAAGCGTCTGCCATCGGCCGACAAGCAGTTCACGGTGCTCAACGGCATCTCGCACGCCAGCTTCCAGCAGAAGAACTACAAGATGGTGTACCAGATCCTGCACGCCTACTTCACGCAGCCGGCGCCGGCCTACACCGCCTAAGCAGGCGCGGCTTCGGCGCTCATGGCCGTGCGTGCTGCAGGCGCGAGACCATGGGCACCGTCAGCATCGTGCTCACCACGGCCATCAACAACAGCGCGGTGAAGGTGGCGCTGGAGATGATGGCCTTGTCGAGCAGCACGTTGGCGAAGACGATCATGATCAAGGCCTTGGTTTGCAGCAGCCAGCCGATCATGCGCGATTCGCCGGCGGGCCAACCGAGCAGGCGGCCGGCGATGCGTGTGCCGAGCAGCTTGCCCCAGACCGAGGCCAGCAACAGTGCGGCTGCGGCCAGCAATACCGCGGTGCCGCCCAGCGTCCAGTTGGTGCGCAGGCCCGTGCTGAGGAAGAAGACTGGCATCGCAATCAGCAGCACATGCTGGCGCAAGCCGTCGAGTTGCTCGCGCTTGAACCAGTGCGCGTCCATCACCGCGCCAGCCAGGAAGGCGCCGACCATGAAGTGCAGACCACACCAGTCGGCACCGAGCGCGCACAGGATCAACCAGATGATCCCGACCGGCCAGCGGTCTGCGGCCGGCAGGCGCACGATCAACTTGCGCAGCACCAGGCTGGCCAGTGCAAAGGCGAGGAGAAAGCCGGCCTGGCGACCGACGCGCTGCCAGTCCAGCAGGATCAGCGCCAGCACGCCCCAGATCGCCACATCGTCCAGGCTGGCATAGCGCAAGACGCGCTGGCCGATCTCGGTGCGAAACAGTTCGAGCTTTTCCAGCAGCAGGATCAGGATCGGCAGCGCCGTGACGGCGCAGGCCATGCCGATGCCGGCGACGAATTGCCACGGCAGTGCGCTCGCGCCCATCCAGCCCGGGCCTGTGGCGAGCAGGCCGACGGCTACCGCGCAGCCCAGCAGCAGCGGCACGCCGAGCGCCAGCGCGGCGGTGATGCTGCTTTCGCGCCGGTGCAGCCAGGCCTGGCCGAGGTCGAGCTCGATACCGGCCAGCCAGACGAAGAGCATCACCGCCCACCAGGCGATGCCGTTCAACGTCTGCACGACGGTGGGGTTGAAGACGAAGGCGTAGTAGTCGGGAAACGCGGCGCCAAGGAGGCCGGGGCCGAGCGCGATGCCGGCGATGATCTGCACCACCACCAGCGGCGCGTAGTGGTCGGTGCGGCCCAAGCGCCAGACCAGGTAGGGCACGCTGAAGATGATCAACATCGCGATCAGGAAGATTTCAACCGTGTTCATCGGCGACCCGGAAGCTGGGGGACAAGTGACGCGCAGGCGCGATTGTCGCGGCGAGGTTCATAGGACGCGCCAGGCTGCGGCCAGGGGGGGGGCGCCCCAGCCCGGGGCGGCGATCGATGGCAATGCGATGATTGCGCTTTCATGACGGTCAGGCCACTGCTGTCCGCGCCCGGGTTCTGGCCGGGCGGCGGTGGGCATGCAGGCTGTTCGGCGTGATCCTCCGGACCACTGGACCCTCTATGCCAAACCAACCCCACTTGCGCATGGCCGAGGCATCATGAAGTCGATCCTCAGCGCGCGGCGCGACGACGCCATGCACGGCAGCTTTGTTGATGAAGGCGGCGAGACCTGGTACCGGATCGAAGGCCATGACCGGCACCCGCCGTTCTTCGTCGCCCTGGCCAGTGACAGCGACGTCTGGGCCTTCGTGTCCACCGCCGGCTCGCTGGCGGCCGGGCGGCGCGATTCCGAAGGATCCTTTTTCCCTACGAGACGGTCGACAAGATCCACCTGCGCTGGGAGCACACCGGGCCGCGCACCTGGATCCGCATCGTCGATGGCGCGCAGGCCGAACTGTGGCAGCCTTTTGCGCCTCGGCTCGCGGGCGGGGCGGGTGTCCGCTCGGTATGGACGAACCTGTCGGGGACCCGGCTGCGCTTGCGTGAAGAACACCCGTCGGGCCGGCTGGCCTTGGTCGGCAACGGGCTGTCGGTGGTCACGATGGCGCACTTGCGGCGCCTGCTGACCTTCATCAGCGATCTGCCCGGTGCCGACCGGCCTTTCGCGCTGTCGGCCGCGACGCCGCTCGGCGCCGTGCACGACGCTGTCGCACGGCGCACTTTCCTCGACGGCGCCGGCACCCTGCTCGACGCGTGGCGCGACCAGG
>JANNWL010000474.1:0-1671 GCA_031414735.1 Burkholderiales bacterium
CAGCACCACGAGGGCGGCGAGCAGCCATTCCACGGCCCAATGAAGTTCGTTCATGCAGTGATGCTCCTCATTCGATGACGTCGCCGCGGCTGACATAACGCGCCAGCGCCACGGTGGAGACAAAACCCAGCATGGCGATGACCAGCGCCGCCTCGAACAGCAGGTCGCTGCGCAGCTTCATGCCTATCAGGATCACCAGTGCCACGGCGTTGATGTACAGCGTGTCCAGCGCCAACAGCCGGTCGGTGGTCTCGGGGCCGCGCAACAGGCGCCAAGCGCACAGCAGCATGGCCAGCACCACCGTCACGAAGGCGAAGTTCAGGGCCCAGGCCAGGATCATTCGAAGATCTCCCGCAGCGGCTGCTCGTAGCGTTCCTTCATCTGCGCGGCCATGGTGGCCGGGTCGTCGCAGTCCAGCGCATGGACGAGGATGAAGCGGCGATCCTCATCCACCACGCAGGACACCGTGCCTGGCGTGGTGGTGATGACGGTGGCAAACAGTGTGATGGCCGTGGGGTCGCGCAGCGTCAGCGGCACCACCACCCAGGCCGGGCGCGGCCGCGCCCCGGGCAGCAGCACCAGTTTGGCCACGGCAATGTTGGACGTGACGATGTCCCACAGCACCACGCCCGTGAAGCGCAGCGCCGCCAGCCACGAGCGCGGCACGACGCCGGCGCTGAGGAAACCGTGCACCAGGCGTGGCACCACCAGCCCCAGCAACCCGGCGGTGATGATGTGTGCCACCGCCATGCTCTGCTGGAGCAGCAGCCACGTGACTGCCAGCAGCAGCGACAGCACGGGGTGGGCGAGCCAGCGCGGCTTCATGGTCGATCCTTGGGCAGCACTTCGGCAGCCGGGCCTGCTGGTTGTGGGATGCGGTACGGCCGCGTCGTGCGCGCGCTCTCGCCACCGGCTTCCGGCAGCACAGCCCGCGCGTACGCCGCCTTGTCCACCAGCTGCGCTGCCGTGGCCACGGTGTAGCGCTGCACTGGCGCCGCGAACACGCTGAGCAGCACACTGCCCGTCAACAGGCCCAAGGCCGCAGCGAGTTGCCGGCCACCGGCCAGCGCGGTGCCGACGGGCGCATCAGCATGCGCGCCCCAGAACAGCACGCTGCCCGCCCGTGCCAGGCCGACCAGGCTGAAGAAGCCGCCGACCAGAACCACAGTCCACACGGCCACCGCAGCCGCGTGGCCGCCCGAGGCCTGCAGCAGCATCAGCTTGCCGATGAAGCCGGGCAGCGGCGGCAAACCGACCATCGACGCCGCCAGCACCAACAGCATCAGGCCCAGCAAGGCCGGTTGCGCCACGGGCGAGCAAGGCTCCAGCCGCTCGGCCATGGAGCCCCGTTGTGTAGCCATGATCTCTGCCCACAGGAACAGGCCGGCCACCACCAAGGTCGAGTTCAGCAGGTAGTACAGCCCGGCCGACCAGGCAGCTTGGCCGAACAGCCCCAGCGCCGCCAGGATGGTGCCCACCGAGGCCACCGTCAGCCAGGCGATCAAACGTGGCAGCGTCTGCGCTGCCAGAGCACCCAGCACGCCCAGCACGCAGGTGGCCAGCGCCAGCGGCAGCAGCACCGGTTGCACGGTGAAGGCCGACACGCCCGCATCGGCCCCGAAGACCACGCCGTGCACGCGCAGGATGGCGTAGACACCCACCTTGGTCATG
>JANNWL010000475.1:0-3827 GCA_031414735.1 Burkholderiales bacterium
GCGTCCTTGATCGCTGCGCGGACGCGCGAATAGGTGCCGCAGCGGCAGATGTGCCCGGCCATGGCGGCGTCGATCTGCTTGTCGCTGGGGCGCCTGTTCGCCTTCAGCAGCGCCGTGGCCGTCATCACCTGGCCGCTCTGGCAGTAGCCGCATTGCGCCACGTCGTGCTTCACCCACGCGGCCTGCACGGCGGCACCGACCTTGTCGCCGGCAATGCCTTCGATGGTCGTCAATTTGCCGCCGGCCGCGGCCGTGATGGGGGTGACGCAGCTGCGTACGGGCTGCCCGTTCAGGTGCACGGTGCAGGCACCGCACTGCGCCATACCGCAGCCGAACTTGGTGCCGGTCAGGCCCAGGTTGTCACGCACGGCCCACAGGATGGGCGTGCTGGGATCGACGTCGACCGTGGCGGTCTTGCCGTTGAGGGTGAAGGTGGTCATGGCGGTGTTTGCCTTTCACTGAATGGACGGCACGGGCGCGAGGTCAGACGACGCGCCCGGGGTTGAGCAGGTTCATCGGGTCCAGCGCGGTCTTGATGCTGCGCATCATCGCCAGGGCCACCGGCGCCTTGCGGGCCGCGAGGTCGTCGCGCTTGAGCAGGCCGATGCCGTGTTCGGCCGAAAACGAGCCGCCGAACGGCGCCAGCGCGTCGTAGACCAGGGTGTTGATGGCGTGCTCGTTCGCGGCCAGGAAGGCGGCCGCGTCCTGCCCCTCGGGGGCTTGCACGTTGTAGTGCAGGTTGCCGTCGCCCAGGTGGCCGAAGTTGACGATGCGCACACCGGGGAAGGCGGCTCCCAGCGCCTTGTCGGTGCGCTGCACGTACTGGCAAACAGCCGACACCGGCAGCGAGATGTCGTGTTTGATGTTCACGCCTTCTTCGGCCTGGGCCAGCGGAATGCTTTCGCGCACGTGCCACAGGGCGGCGGCCTGGGCCAGGGTTTCGGCGATGACGGCGTCTGCAACCTCTTCGGCTTCAAGGGCCGCACCCAGCAAGCTTTCGAAGCGTTCGCGGGCCGGCGCCAGGCCCTCGTGGTCGCTCTGTTCCAGCAGCACCGTCCACGGGGCACCGGGCAGCGGCTGAGGCAGGGCGGGGAAGTGCGTGGCGACGAGGTCCAGCGCAAAGCGGCCCATGACTTCGAAACCCGTCAGGCCCGACCCCAGCCGGCTGCGCGCGCGCGCCAGCAGCGCCACGCAGTCGGGCAGCGACGCGCAGCGTGCAAGCGCGGTGGTGGTCGCCGCAGGCAGCGGCGCCAGCTTCATGACGGCCGCGGTGATGATGCCCAGCGTGCCCTCGCTGCCGATGATCAGGTCGCGCAGGTCGTAGCCGGTGTTGTCCTTGCGCAAGCCGCTCAAGCCGTGCCAGACCTCGCCCTGGGCTGTCACGACTTCGAGCCCCAGGCAGAGGTCGCGCGCATTGCCCCAACGCAGCACCTGGGTGCCGCCCGCGTTGGTGGCCAGGTTGCCGCCCAGGGTGCAGCTGCCCTGGGCGGCCAGGCTCAGCGGGAAGAGCAGGCCTTCGGTGCGCGCGGCCTCCTGCAGCGTCTGCAGCACGCAGCCGGCGTCGGCAGTGAGCGTGAGGTTGGCGCTGTCGATGGCGCGCACGCGGTTCATGCGCTGCAGGCTCAGCAGCACCTGCGTGCCGCTGGCGTCGGGCACGCCGCCGCCCACCAGGCCGGTGTTGCCGCCCTGGGGCACGATGCTCACGCCATGGGCGATGCAGGCGCGCACCACGGCGGCGACTTCATCGGTGCTGCCTGGCCGCACGACGGCCAGCGCGTGGCCGTGCCAGCGGCGGCGCCAGTCGCGTTCATAGGCCGACAGATCGCCTTCGGTCAGCACCTGCGCCGTGCCGACGGCGGCGCGCAGCGTCGCCAGAGCCGCATCCCGATCAGGCATGCGCAGCCGCCGTGCTGCGCAGCCGCCAGCGGATGTACACCGAGCAGCAGGCGAAGAGCACGATGCACAGCGCCGTCTCGATGATGGCCAGCACCATGGACATGCCACGTTCGGTGGTGGCGCGGATGACGCCTTCCAGGAAGTACAGCCACAGCAGCAGGCTCAACCAGCGGAAGGTGTACATGCGGTGGCGCCACAGGCCCGCCAGGCACAGCACCAGCGGCACCACCTTGAGCGCCAGCGTGCCGCTGCCCGTGGGAGCCAGCCACAGCTCCCAGGCCAGGCCCAGGGCGATCAGGGCCAGCAGCGCGGCCAGCGCCGCAGCGCGGGTGAAGCGCACGACGGCGGGCGGGGGCAGGGGCGTGGCGGGAGAGGTCAGCAGGGTCATGCCTCATGATAGCCAGCATGATCAAACCCTTGCTGCCACCGGCAGCCTTGAGCGCGCGCGCAGCGGCCATGCTGTCCACGCTGCGCAGCTGGCCCTGGTTCGACACGCTGCGCACGCTGCGCCAGCGATTCCGCGAAGACCGCCTCGGGCTGACGGCCAGCAGCCTGACCTTCACCACCCTGATCGCCCTGGTGCCGTTGCTGACGGTGATGCTGGCGGTGTTCAGCGTGTTCCCGATGTTCGGCAACTTCCAGAACGCGCTGCAGACCTACTTCCTGCAAAGCCTGGTGCCCGACAGCATCGCCCTGCCCGTGTTGCGTTCGCTGACACAGTTCGCGGCCAAGGCCAGGCAGCTCGGTGGGGTGGGTCTGGTGCTGCTGGTGGTCACGGCGCTGGCACTGGTGCTGACCATCGACCGCACGCTGAATGCCATCTGGCGGGTGCGTGCGCCCCGGTCGCTGGGGCGGCGGCTGCTGGTGTACTGGACCGGCCTGACCCTGGGCCCGCTGGCGCTGGGCGTCAGCCTGTCGCTCACCTCCCTGGTGCTGAGCGCATCGCGCGGGTTCGTCGGCAAGCTGCCCGGCGGCCTGGGCCTGCTCGTGGACACGCTGGAATTCGCCATCCTGGCCACCGCCATGGCGGGCCTGTTCCATTACGTGCCCAACACCGCGGTGCGCTGGCGCCACGCCTGGGCCGGGGGTTTGTTCGTGGCGGTGGGCTTTGAGCTGGCCAAGCAAGTCCTGGCCTGGTACCTGGCGGCGGTGCCGAGCTTTTCTGTCATCTACGGCGCCTTTGCCACCCTGCCCATCCTGCTCTTGTGGATCTACCTGGGCTGGGTCATCGTGCTGCTGGGCGCGGTGGTCGCCGCCTACGCACCCAGCCTGCAGATGCATGTGGTGCGTCGCGCGCCCACGCCGGGTTACCGCTTCGAGCTTGCGCTGGAACTGCTGCGTCCCCTGGCCCGCGCGCGGGGCGAGGTGGAGCGTGGGCTGTCGCTGGAGGCACTGTCGCAGCAGTTGCGTGTGGACCCGCTGCAGATCGAGCCCGTGCTGGAAGATCTGCTGGCCATCGACTGGGTGGCCCGCCTGGCCGAGGGCGAGGTGCCGCGCCACGTGCTGCTGGTGGACCCGGCGACCGAGTCGGTGGCGCCGCTGGTGGCGCGCCTGCTGCTGGCGCCCGGGCCGGCCACGGCGGCCTTCAGCACGCGCGCCGGGTTGCCGACGATGACGCTGGCCGATTTGCTCATCGTGACCCCCTAGATGTGAACCTCCAACAGGTTCTTTCTCGTAATTGGAAGTCTAGACATGGGTGGCTGGCCACCGATGCCGCTGTGTGACCGATGCCAGTTGCAGTGATGCTGCCAGCTCGACAAGGCGTCAGTGCGCTCGGTCGAATTCTGATGAGTCCAGCCATAAGCCCACTCGCGCAACGCCGATTGGATGAATCGCTCGGCCTTGCCGTTGGTCTGTGGCCTATAGGGACGGGTGAACTTGTGTTTGATGCCCAGCCGCTTGCAGGCGGCTGCAAAGTCCTTGGATCGGAA
>JANNWL010000476.1:0-10633 GCA_031414735.1 Burkholderiales bacterium
GTGCCGACACAACTCAGCGCGAACGGGTGCGCCGCCGCGTTGCCGTTGCGCACAGCGCGCGGAATGATGTCCTTGCCGAAGTCGTGACTGGACGTCGGGTCGGCCATGTCGCGCGCCAGTTCGGCATACAGGTAATTGGCATTGAAGATGTAGATGCCCATGCTGGCCAGCGCGTGACCCGGTTTGCCCGGCACACAGGGCGGGTTGGGCGGCTTCTCGACAAAGTCGGTGATGGTCCACTGCGCGTCGACCGCCATCACACCGAAGGCACGGGCCTCGTCCAGCGGCACCTCGATACACGCCACCGTGCACTCGCGCCCCTTGGCCACGTGGTCGGCCAGCATCAGCGCGTAGTTCATCTTGTAGATGTGGTCACCACCCAGCACCACGACATACTCGGCGCGGTAGCTGTCCAGGATGTCCTGGTTCTGCGACACCGCGTCGGCCGTACCGCGGTACCAATGCTCCTCGTTCATGCGTTGCTGCGCCGGCAGCAGGTCGACGAACTCGTTCATCTCGGTCTTCAGGAAGGCCCAGCCGCGCTGCAGGTGGCGCAGCAGGCTGTGGCTCTTGTACTGGGTGATCACACCGATGCGGCGGATGCCCGAGTTCAGGCAGTTGGACAGCGCGAAGTCGACGATGCGGAACTTGCCGCCGAAGTACACCGCCGGCTTGGCGCGGCGGTCGGTCAGGTGGTGCAGCCGGCTG
This sequence comes from Burkholderiales bacterium, assembly GCA_031414735.1. Lineage (GTDB taxonomy): Bacteria > Pseudomonadota > Gammaproteobacteria > Burkholderiales > Burkholderiaceae_C > Rubrivivax. Next base: position 709 of record JANNWL010000476.1, read on the forward strand.
CCGCGCCCGCCGGCCAGCACCAAGGCAACGGCGCGCTTGGGCAGGTCGAGCCGTTTGGCGAGTTCTCTTTGCGGCATGACGGCTCCTGGCACCGCAGGTCGCGGCCCCGCATTGTCACCAACCGGGCAGCACCGCGCACCCGGGCAGTCCCGGGTGCTTACACGCCGACGCGTTCGATCTCGGCGTTGGCGTGGGCCAGCCACATCTTCAGACGCTGGCGCTCCATCAGCCCCAGTCCGGCGTTGTCCTTGGCGGTGTGGGTGCGCGCGGCCCAGAAGCTGGCGTTGGCCGCGTCGATTTTCTGCGCCACCGGGTCGTGCAGATGTTTCAGGGTGATGACCTGTGCGCCCAGGGCCTGGGCGCGTGCCTGTTCGCCCGAACGTTCGAGCTGGCTGAAGTCGTCGCCGCGCAGCTGGTTGCGCACCAGCACGTAATGCAGCCGCGGCCCGAACTGGTCGAGCAGCTTGGCCAGCAAGTCAACCGAATCGCGCCCGGCGTCCATCACATGCCAGTAGGTCAGCTTGATGCCCGACAGGTCGGCCAGGTCGAGGACGCCGGACTCTTCCATCCACTGCACCAGTGGCGCGTGGGTCTGCGCGGCCAGGTCCACCAGCACGCGGCGGCCGGGTTGTTCGGCAGCGCTCTCGACGATGGCGTCCAGCGCCTCGTAGCTGTCGGCCAGCACGGGGCTGGCGAAGCCGGCGTAGTAGCGCAGCAGGGCGCCGTGCGAGCGGTCGGTGTCGAAGCCGACAAAGGGCAGGCCGTGGTCGATGAAGTACTGCGCCAGCAGGCGCGCCAGCATCGATTTGCCGACGCCGCCCTTTTCACCACCGATCAGGTGGATGCGGGACAGGCTGGGCGTTTCGAGCACGGGCGGTGGCGTGTGGGGCGTGTTCATGGCGGTCTGTGGCGCGATGCGCGAGGGGTGGCTGTGAAAGACCAAACCATTGTCGTCCCTGGCCGCTGCAGACCAGGTCCCGCGCACCCACCGGGTTGCAGGTGGCTACTTGCCCGGTGGCCGGGCCGAAGCCGGCTGCTGCGCGGCTGCCTGTGCTGTAGAGAACGCGCTGCCAATCCACGCGGCCGTGACCAGGGCGGCCAGGATGGCTGCGGCCAACAGGCCCCAGCGTGGTGGCTGCGCGGCGGTGTCGCGCTCGCGGTGTGACGGGGATGGGGGCGGCTTGGCCGCCGTCGGGCTCGGCGATTCGCCGAAGGTACTGCGTGAAAAAATCATGCTTTCGACGATAACCGCTTGATTTCAAGATTGACCCCCCTGGACGGTGGGCCGGGCAGGCAAGAGTTGTTGCCGGATGTATCGCCGCCGGTGCCTGTGCCAGTGCCGCTGCCGGCCTGCGTTCGGCAGCGCAGCGGATTGCCGTAGATTCAACTCTCCCACCAGGCCAGAACCGGGAATTGCCCATGACTGCACCAGACGCCCCCGCCGGTTTCGGCAACCAGCTGCACAGCCAGGCCGTGCCCGGCACCCTGCCCGTGGGCCGCAACAGCCCGCAGCGCCCGGCGCGGGGGCTGTACGCCGAGTTGTTGTCGGGCAGCGCCTTCACCGCGCCGCGCGCCGAAAACCGCCGCACCTGGCTCTACCGCCGCCAGCCCAGCGTGGTGGCCGGCGCTTACACGCCGTACGCCCAGCCCTGGTGGAAGACAGGCGCGGCCGAAGGCGAATCCGCACCGCCCGACCCGCTGCGCTGGCACCCCACCGAGGTGCCCACCGCCGAGGCTGAGCCGCTGGACTTCATCGACGGCCTGCGCACCATGGTCGTGAATGGCGACACCCAGGCGCAGACCGGCGTGGCCGTGCATTTGGTGCTGGCCAACCAAAGCATGCAGCGCGCCTTCATCAACGCCGACGGCGAGATGCTGTTGATCCCGCAGCAAGGCGCCCTCACCCTGACCACCGAACTGGGGGTGCTTGAGGTGGCGCCCGGCGAGATCGCCCTGCTGCCGCGCGGCATCGCCTTCAAGGTGGCGGTGCACGGCCCGACGCGGCTGGTCGCGTGCGAGAACTACGGCGCGCCATTCCGCCTGCCCGAACTCGGGCCGATCGGTTCCAACGGCCTGGCCGACCCGCGCGACTTCATCGCGCCCCACGCCGCGTTCGAGGCCGATACGCAGCCGACGCAGATCATCAAGAAGTTCGGCGGCCGGCTGTGGCAAACCACGGCCACCAGTTCGCCCTTCAACGTCGTGGCCTGGCACGGCAATCTCGTGCCCTTCAAGTACGACACGGCGCGCTTCATGGTCATCGGGTCGATCAGCCACGACCACCCGGACCCCTCGATCTTCACCGTGCTGACCAGCCCCAGCGACACCCCGGGCACGGCGAACTGCGACTTCGTCATCTTCCCGCCGCGCTGGCTGGTCATGGAAGACACCTTCCGACCGCCCTGGTACCACCGCAACCTGATGAGCGAATTCATGGGCCTGGTGCATGGCCAGTACGACGCCAAGCCGCAAGGCTTTCGCCCCGGCGGCATGAGCCTGCACAACTGCATGGTGCCGCACGGCCCCGACGCCGACGCCTTCGACCGCGCCACCCACGCCACCCTGGCGCCCCACAAGCTGGACCACACCCTGGCCTTCATGCTGGAGAGCCGCTGGTGCTTCAAGCCCACCGCCTTTGCGTTGCAGGGCGGTGCGCTGGACACGGCCTACACCCGTTGCTGGGCAGGCCTGCCCGACCAGTTTGGCGGCTTCGCCCCATGAACCCCGGGCTGGACTTCACGCACGACGCCGCAGCCCGCAGCTGGGTCGAATCGGCGAACGTGCCGGACTGCGATTTCCCGATCCAGAACCTGCCATTGGGCCGCTTTCGCCCGGCCGGCACCGACGATCCGCTGCGCGTGGGCGTGGCCATTGGCGAGCAGGTGCTGGACCTGAAACTGGCCCTGCAGTTGGCCCCCTGGGCCGACGAGATGCGGCCGCTGTTGGCGCCGCTGGCGCAGGGCGACCTGGCGGCCTTCATGGCGATGGGCAGGCCGGCCTGGAAGGCGCTGCGCGCGGCCCTGTGGCAAGCGCTGCGCGCCGACAGTGAGCAAGGCCCCTTTCTTGAGATGTGCCTGCGGCCCCAGGCCGAGGCGCAGATGGCGATGCCCTGCACGGTGGGCGACTACACCGACTTCTTCATCGGCATCCACCACGCCCGCGCCGTGGGTGCGCTGTTCAGGCCCGACAGCCCGTTGCTGCCCAACTACCAGTGGGTGCCCATCGGCTACCACGGCCGGGCCTCGTCGGTGGGCCTGGGCGGGCCGGTGCGCCGGCCCAGCGGGCAGACGCGTTCTGACGCCGGCCTGCCGCGCTTTGGCCTGTCACGTCGGCTCGACTACGAACTCGAGTTGGGCCTGTGGGTCGGCGTGGGCAACGGGCTGGGCGAGCCGCTGGACATGGCGCAGGCCGAGCACAGCCTGTTCGGCGTGAGCCTGCTCAACGACTGGTCGGCGCGCGACATCCAGGCCTGGGAGTACCAGCCGCTGGGCCCTTTCCTGGCCAAGAACTTCGCGACCTCGGTGTCGCCCTGGCTGGTGTCGTTCGAAGCCCTGGCGCCGTTCCGCCGCCCGTTCATGCGCCCGGCGGGCGATCCGCAGCCGCTGCCTTACCTGGATTCGGACTTCAACCGCCGCCACGGCGCGCTGGACATCGCGCTGGAGGTCTGGCTGCAGACGGCCCCCATGCGCGACCAGGGCCGGCCGGCCGTGCGGCTGTCGCAATCCAACGCGCTGGACGCCTACTGGACGGCGGCGCAACTGGTCACGCACCACACCAGCAGTGGCTGCAACCTGCGCACCGGCGACCTGCTGGGCACGGGCACGTTGTCCGGCCCCGGGCCGGGGCAGGGTGGGTCGCTGCTGGAGCTGTCGGTCGGCGGCCGCCAGCCGGTGCGGCTGCCGAACGGCCAGGAACGCAGCTTTCTGGAAGACGGCGACACCGTCACCCTGCGCGCGTTTTGCCAGGCGCCCGGGGCGGCTCGCATCGGCCTGGGTGGGCTCAGCGGCACGGTGCAGGGTCGGCCGGCGGGCGCGCCCTGACGACAACACGCCGCGCCGGCTGAAGCAGAAGATTGGCCTCCCGCAGGCCGTCTGATCCGGCCCTGGCCTGAAGAGGCGGACCGGCAAAATCGGCCGCGAACATGGACGACTTCAGCCTGCATGCCGTGGTCGCCCGCGTGGTGGCCTGGCACAACCGCCATCCCCTGGCACGCCGCATCACGGCTGCGCAGGTGGACTCGGTCGGCTATGTGACGCTGCCGTACACGGCGCCCGGGCTGCCGCCGTTTGCCCCCCCCGCCCAACCCGCCCCTGAACCACCGCCAACGCCCGCTACGGCGGTGCCGCCACCCGCGCCGGAGCCTGTCGAACCGGTCGAACCGCTCGAACCGGTCGACCCCGACCCCGCCATCGACCTCGCCATAGACAGCGACGACCCCGGGGCCATCGTCATCGATGTCGAACCCGAACGGCAGGCCGGCCCCGCTGCCGATTCGCAGGCCATGACGCTGGAGGTGGAACTGCCCACCGCCGCGCCCGCCGCGCCCGCCACACCGCCCGCGTCGGCGCTGCGCGCGCGTGCGGCCGCCAGCGAGGGCAGCGCGTCGTCGCATGACCCACCTGCGCCGATCGCGATGCCGACGCCCAACGCGCCGCGCACCTTGGTCTGCAGCGAAGACTTCATGGCGCCCATCCCGGTCAAGGCGGTGCTCACGTGGGTACACACGCACGGCTTGGCGCTGCCACACGATCCGGGTGACGGCCCCGTGCGCCAGGTGCCTATCGACGCCGCCCTGCTGCCGGCCGGCGCCGGGGTCGGTCAGCTGTGGGTGGCCACCGCCGCCATCGAGCTGGGCGGCCAGCGCCACCGCGTGCTGCTGGGCGGTGGTGCCGAGCCGGCGGTGCTGGGCCGTCGCGCCTGGAGCCGGCCGCGCTTGCTGGGCGCGCTGGCGACGCCCTGCGCGCTGATCGCATCGACGGTGTGGTGGGCGTGGCCGGCAGCACCGTTGGCGGCCCTGCCGACCGTGGTCGTGGCGACCGAGCTTGCGGCTTCAGCGGCGTCGGCAGCTTCGGCCTCCGCCAGCCCGGCGTCGGCGGCTTCTGCGCCCGAGTCGAGTGCGGGTGCGGGTGCGGTGTCCGCCCACAGCGACACGCACAGCGCGAACACGGAGGCGCCGCGCCTGCCGGGTCTGCTCGGCGAGGCGGCCAAGGCCCAGGCCCGCGCGACCGTGGCTGCCTTGCGCGCCGAACGCCAAGCCAGCGCCCCGGCCCTGCCGACCGCGGCGGTTGCCACGTCGCCACCGCCACCGCCCGCGCCTGCGCCTGCGCCTGCGCCGTCGACCGACGCCAAGACAGCGCCGCCACCGGCCGCGCTGTTCGGCCTCAGCACGCGCCCGCTGCGCACCCGCGCCGAGGCCGAACAGCTGCAGTCTGCCTTCCAGGCCCTGCTGGGCGGCGCGCCGGGTTCGTCGCTGCGTGTGGAGATGCTGCCCGCCGGGGAGGACTGGCGTGTCGTCTGCTGGCCTTACGAGCGCCGCAGCGACGCCGAGCGTGCGCGTGCGCTGCTGCAGGCGCGCGGGCTGCGGGTCGAACTGGTCGACTTCTGAGCGCCGGCTGTACACCTGCCGGCAGGCGTTGACGCCGCAGAGCCCCCCCCGAATCAGGGTGCTGCCCACCAAAGCACCCGGACTTATGCCCTTGACGGGACGCACTGCGATGCAAAAATGCTTTGCAAGCGGTTTCAAGACAGGACCGCCAGGGCGTCGGCGCAGGCTGGGGCTTCCTTCTTGAGCCCATCGCCCCGATTCCCAAGCCGCCCATGAACTTCGTCCAGTTTGTTGCCATTCTCAAAGCCCGCTGGAAGGGCGTGTTGCTCGTATTCGTGCTGACGCTGGTCGTCAACATGGGCGTCACCTTGATGCTGCCCAAGCAATACACCGCCACCGCCTCCGTGGTGCTCGACGTCAAGCCCGACCCGGTCACCGCCATGATTTACGGTGGCATGCCGCCGCCGGGTCTGATGGGCACGCAGGTCGAAGTTCTGCAGAGTGAAAGGGTCGCGCGGCGCGTGATCCGCAATCTCAAGCTTGTCGAGAATGCATCGGTGCGCGAACAGTGGCTGTTGTCGACGGGCGGCAATGGCAGCATCGAGACCTGGCTGCTGGACTCGTTCCAGAAGCGACTGGAAGTCAAGCCTTCTCGCGAAGCCACCGTCATCAGCATTTCCTACAAGGCCCCGGACCCCGCCTTCGCCGCAGGTGTGGCCAATGCGTTCGTGCAGGCCTACCTGGAAACCAGCCTGGCGTTGCGGGTGGACCCGGCCAAGCAGTACTCGGCGTTCTTCGACAGCCGCGCCAAGGAAGCGCGCGAAGCGCTGGAGGGGGCCCAGTCCAGGCTCTCGGCATTCCAGAAGAAGGCCGGGATCGTGGCCACCGACGAGCGCTTCGACGTCGAGACTGCGCGGCTGAACGAACTGTCCTCGCAGGCCCTGCAGCTGCAGGCCATGACTTCCGAGGCCGGCAGCCGGCAGATCCAGGCGCGTGGCGCGGCCGCCGACCGCATGCAAGAGGTGCTGAACAACCCCTTGATCAGCAACTTGAATGCCGATGTCTCGCGCACCGAAGCGCGGCTGCAGGAGCTGAACTCCCGCCTGGGCAGCGACCACCCGCTGGTCGTGGAAGCCAAGGCCAACATCGCGTCGCTGCGCTCGCGCATCGACGCCGAGACGCAGCGCGTCATCAGCGGTGTCGGCGTCAGCGACAGCATCGCGCGCCAGCGTGGCGCCGACGTGCGCGCGGCGCTCGAGGCTCAACGTGCGCAGGTGCTGCGCATGAAGGACGTGCGCGACGAAGGCGCCGTGCTCGTCAGGGAGGTTGAAAGCGCGCAACGCAGTTTCGACGCCGTCATGGCCCGCTTCAACCAGTCCACGCTGGAGAGCCAGACGACGCAAAGCAATGTCTCGCTGCTGACGGCCGCAGAGCCACCACTCGAGCCATCGTCCCCGCGCGTCTGGTTGAATCTGCTGATGGGCTTGCTGCTCGGGGCGGGCCTGGCTGTGGGCAGCGCGGTCTTGCTGGAATTCATGAACCGGCGTGTGCGCAGTGCGCATGACGTCCTGACGAATCCGGCGCTGGCGCTGCTGGGCACCCTGATGCCCGCCCAGCCGCACCGTTTCTTTGGGGGCAAGGACCGGGCGACACCCGCCCAGGAGCGCGTGTTGGGCCGCTCCGGCGTGCCCACGCCGGGTGCCGCCGTGGCGACCCGCAACAAGCCGGTCGACGCGCCTGCCTACGAAGTCATCGACGTGAAAGAAACGTCGCCCCACCAGCCCGTGCTGGACCGACCCATTGGCGAACTGATCAAGGAAGCCTGCAAGCTCAAGCCCGAACAGGTGGATCAGATTCTTGCGTTGCAGCGCAAGACCGGTGCGCGCTTCGGTGAAGCCGCCATCGAACTCGGCCTGGCCAACACCAGCGATGTGCTGCATGCGTTGGCCCAGCAGTACCACTACCCCTATGCGGCCCAGGAACAGCGCCAGCAGAGCCCCGAACTGGTGACGCTGAACGACCCGTTCTCGCCGCAGGCTGAAGCGTTCCGGGCCATCCGCAGCCAGGTCATGAAGCGTGTGTTCAACAGCCGCACCGGCCCGCGCCGGGCGTTGGCGGTGGTGAGCCCGAATTCGGGCGACGGCAAGACCTACTTCACCGCCAACCTGGCCGTCGCCTTCGCCCAACTGGGCGGCCGCACGCTGCTGGTCGATGCCGACCTGCGCGGCCCGCGCCAGCACCAGGTGTTCAACCTGGGCAACGCGGTCGGCCTGGAGGGCATCTTGTCGGGCCGCGCCGACCGGCATGGCGTGCAGCCGGTGCCCGGTGTGCCGGGCCTGTTCCTGCTGCCCGTGGCCAACCCGCCGCCGAACCCGCTGGAACTGGTGGAGCGACCCGCCTTCGGCCTGTTGATGCGCGATCTGACGGCGCAGTTCGACTACGTGCTCGTCGACACGCCGGCGGCGGAGTTCGGTGCCGACGCCGGTGTCATCGCCGAGCATTGCGGGGCGTCGCTGATGCTCGTGCGCCAGGACGTGACACAGCTGGCTGCGGTCGACGACATGTCGGTCCAGCTGCTGGACGACACCACGCAGCGGCTGGCCGGTGTGGTCATGAACCTCTACCGCTCATGAGCACGTCGGTATCGCCGACGAATCGCGCTCCCCGGTTGCCGGTGTTGCCCGAGGGGCTGGACCGCATCACCGCCGTGCTGCTGCTGTTCGGTTTTGCCGCGATGTACCTGCCGACCTACGCCGACCTGGCCAAACGGGTCTGGCCCAGCGACGAACAAGGACACGGTCCGATCATCCTGGCGCTGACGCTGTGGTTGCTGTACAGCCAGCGCCACGCCGTAGCCGCCTTGCCGGTGCAGCCCAGCAAGCGGCTGGGCCTGGGCCTGATGGTCATGGGCGTGCTGATGTACATCGTGGGCCGCACCCAGGTCATCCTGGTTTTCGAAGTCTTCTCACAGCACCTGGTGCTGGTCGGGATGGTGCTGCTGTTCCTTGGACGCCCTGCGCTGCGCCTTGTCTGGTTCCCGCTGTTCTTCCTGCTCTTTGTCGTGCCGCTGCCGGGGTCGGTGGTGGCGGGTATCACCGCGCCGCTGAAGTCGGCCGTGTCCGCGGTGGCGGCGGGCTTGCTATACAACCTGGGCTACCCGGTCGCGCGCGCCGGCGTCGTGCTCAGCGTCGGTCCCTACCAGTTGCTGGTGGCCGACGCCTGCGCCGGCCTGAACTCGATGTTCACGCTCGAGGCCCTGGGCCTGCTGTACATGAACCTGATGCGCTACACCTCCGCGGTGCGCAACGTGGCGCTGGCGGTGTTGATCATTCCGATCTCGTTTGCCGCCAACATCATTCGAGTCATGATCCTGGTGCTGGTCACCTACCACTTCGGCGACGCGGCCGGCCAGGGTTTCATTCACGGCTTCGCCGGCATGGTCCTGTTCATCGTCGGCCTGCTGTTGATACTGGCCACCGATTGGGTCTTGCGCCTGACCTTCCGAGCCAAGGGCGAGCGTTCATGAGCCGCGTGCAATGGCGTGCCCTTCTGGCCATGATGGTGATGGTTGCCGGGGCCCTGCTGAGCTACTTCGGCAGACCCACCGTTCATCTTGCGGACCGTATCGGCAAGCCCGTGCTCGAGACCCTGTTCCCAAAGCAGTTCGGGCCCTGGCGGCTCGACGCCAGCCTGCCCGTGATCCTGCCGGCGCCCGATGTTCAGGCCCGGCTCGACGTGATCTACAACCAGGTGCTCGCCCGCACCTACGTGAATGGCACTGGCCAGAGGATCATGCTCTCGGTTGCCTACGGCGGCGACCAGTCCGACGGCACCAGCGCGCACCGGCCCGAGGTCTGCTATCCCGCGCAGGGCTTCGAAATCACGGCCAACAAGAAGGACGTTCTCACAACCGCCGGTGGCACGCTGGCGGTTCGCAAGCTGATGTCCAAGCTGGGCGGGCGCAACGAACCCATCACCTACTGGGTCGTGGTCGGCAGCGAAGTGGCGACGACCGGGATCGAGCAGAAGCTGGCGCAGATGCGCTACGGCCTGCGCGGCGTCATCGCCGACGGCATGCTGGTGCGCGTATCGAGTATCGACACCGACATGGCGCGGGCGCACACGCTTCACTCCGGCTTCATCGCAGAGATGGCTGCCGCGATACCCCGTGATGCGCGCGCGCGCGTCTTCGGCGAACTGGCGCTCTGAACCATGCGCTTGGCCAACCGCCTCGGCGCAGCCCGCTCCCTCGCCCCTGCAGGCTTGTTGTTGGCCCTCGTCGGCCTGGCCGTGTTCTTCGGGCTGGCGTCTGCGGTACTGCCCGGCTGGTTTGTGTTTTCGCTGCTCCTGGTGCCCGCGGTTGCGGTATTGATGCTGGTG
>JANNWL010000477.1:0-4269 GCA_031414735.1 Burkholderiales bacterium
TAGAGGTTGTCGAACTTGCTCTTCGTGACGCTGTCGTTGACGTTGATGGCGCGGAACATCAGCGTGCCCTTGGCCGACATGTCGTTCAAGCGAAGCACGCCGGTGGTGGTTTCTTCGGTCACCCCGATGATCTGCGCGCCCTTGCGGCTGTACCAGGTGGCGTCCACCGCCAGCTTGGCCTTGATGGCGGCGTAGAGGATGGTTTCTTCTTCGCTGTGCGGGTGGTTCAACACGGTGATGTCGGTCTCGGCCTTCTTGCCCAGGTGCATCAGCAAGGTGGCATCGCCGCCGTCGTCGAGAATCATGTTCGGGCCTTCGCTGGCGGTGCCGGCAGCGCCGAATTCGAAGATGCGGTGGGTGTAATCCCAGTAATCGGCCAGGCTCTCGCCCTTGTAGGCGAAGACGGGCGTGCCGACCACGGCCAGCGCGGCGGCGGCGTGGTCTTGCGTGCTGTAGATGTTGCAGCTGGCCCAGCGCACGTCGGCGCCGAGTGCTTGCAAGGTCTCGACCAGCACGGCAGTCTGGATCGTCATGTGGATGCTGCCGGTGATGCGCGCGCCCTTCAGCGGCTGCACGGCAGCAAACTCTTCACGGATGGCCATCAGGCCGGGCATCTCGGTCTCGGCGATCTTGATTTCCTTGCGGCCCCAGGCGGCAAGAGACAGGTCGGCGACGTGGAAATCGGTGCTGGGGACAGGCTTCAGGACGGCGTTCATGGTCAGGCTCCAAAGTGATGAGGAACCTGCACGGCGGTGCTCTGGGGGAATTCAGCTCACCCACGAAGTCCGTCGTGCAGGTGAGCGCTGTTGCAATGTAGATCTCCGAGCCTGGCCTTCGGAAGGAAGGTTGCAACGCTCCTCGGAGAGAGCCCGCATTCTAGCCAGGAGCCCGCGTTTGCGCACGCGGGCACTGTGCAAGACTTGGCAAATGCCGCTGCCCACCCCTGTGCCCACCGCACTGCCCCGACCATGGGCACAGTGCCCGCCGGCCGTGCTGGCCTGCGTGCTGGGTGTGATGACCGACATCGACGACACCCTCACTGCCGGTGGGCGGCTGGACCCCCTGGCCGCCAGCGCACTGCTGCGGCTGGCCCAGGCTGGCGTGCCGGTGGTGGCCATCACGGGCCGACCGCTGGGCTGGAGCGCCGACCTGCTGCGCAGCGACCGCGCAGCGGCCTCCTTGCGCGCGATCGTGGCCGAGAACGGCGCCGTGGCGCTGCTGCCCGGCGCGGGCGGGGTCCGAATCGAGTACGCACAAGACGCCGCCACCCGCGAGCACCACGCGCGCCGACTGCAGCAGGTGCTGGCGCGCGTCGTCGCCGAGGTGCCCGGCGCACGGCCTGCGCGCGACAGCGCCGGCCGCGCCACTGACATCGCCATCGACCACAGCGAGTTCACGCAGCTGCCCGCCGATGGCATCGCGCGCGTCGTCGCCCTGATGCGCGCCGAGGGCATGCAGGCCACGGTCAGCTCGATTCACGTCAACGGCTGGTTCGGCGAGCACGACAAGTTCTCGGGCGCAGTCTGGATGGTGCGTCGCCTGTTCGAGCGCGTGCTGGCAGACGAATTGGACCACTGGATCTACGTCGGCGATTCGACCAATGACCAGGCCATGTTCGGCCGCTTCGCACTCAGCGTGGGGGTGGCCAACCTGCTGCACTTTCGCGACCAACTGCACACCTGGCCGGCCTGGATCACGCAGGGCGAACGCGGCGCGGGCTTTGCCGAGGTGGCCGCTGCCGTGCTGGCAGCGCGCGCTGCCAGCGTGGGCGCATGAGCGGCGCGCCCGTCGCAGCAGACCGTCGCGAGGTGTTGCGAAGCGCCGCCGGCCTGGCGCTGGCGGCGGCCGTGTCCCTGGGCCTGGCGCGTTTCTCCTACGCGCTGTTGCTGCCGGCCATGCGCGCCGACCTGGGCTGGAGCTACTTCACCGCCGGCGCCATGAACACGGTCAACGCCGCCGGCTACCTGCTGGGCGCGCTGCTGGCACCGCGGGCGCTGGCACGCTTTGACGCGCGGCAGTTGATGCTGGCCGGCGGCTTGCTGGCAGCGGCTTGCCTGGCCGCGCACGGCGCCGTGCGCAACGAGGCGCTGCTGTACCTGCTGCGCCTGGGCACGGGCGTGGCCAGTGCCATGGGCTTCATTGCCGGCGGCCTGCTGGCCGCGCGCCTGGCGGGCATGCAGGACACCGGCCCCGGCGCCCGCCCGGTGCCCGTGGGGCTGGTGCTGGGCATCTACTACGGCGGCACGGGGCTGGGCATCATGCTGTCGGCCGGCCTGGTGCGGCCCAATTCGCCCACAGAGGCGCTGCAGTGGCCCGAGGCCTGGTTGCTGCTGGGGCTGGCATCGGCCGTCGCCACGGTGCTGAGTGCCGCCAACACCCGCGAACTCCATTCGCCGCCCCAGCGCAGTGCGGCCCGGGTCGTGGTGCCCTGGGCACCCTTCGGCTTTGCGCTGGCCGGCTACGGCCTGTTCGGGCTGGGCTACATCGGCTACATGACCTTCATCATCACCCTGCTGCGCGAACAGGGCCTGAGCCCGCCACAGCTGACGGCCTTCTTCGCGCTGCTGGGGGCCTGTGTGGTGGCGTCGTCGTGGTTGTGGGCCGGGCTGCTCCAGCGATTTCGCGGCGGCCAGCCGCTGGCGCTGCTGAACACGCTCCTGGCCGTGGCCACGCTGCTGCCGGTGGTGAGCAACCAGCCGGTGGTGGTGTTCGTCTCGGGCGCCTTGTTCGGCGCGGTCTTCCTCTCGGTGGTGGCCGCCACCACGGCCCTGGTGCGCCACAACCTGCCTGCCGCGCAGTGGCCCGGCGGCATCGCGGCGTTCACCATCCTCTTCGCCGCCGGCCAGATCACCGGCCCGGCCTGGGTGGGCGCCATCGCCGACGGCCCCGGTGGCCTGTTGCGCGGCCTGGCCTGGAGCGCAGCGGCCCTGGCCCTGGGTGCGGCACTGGCCGCCCTGCAGCGGCCCCTGGCCCGCTGAACCACGCGGCGGCTACAAGCCCAGGAACTCCGTCATTCGCGACAGCTCGTCGGCCAGCGCCGCCTTCAGCCTGGCGTCTCGCGGCGCGCGGCCGGCTGTCCAGCCGATATCGGAGCGCAGTTCGCCATCGACCACCGCCAGGTTGCCCCAGCCGATGACCTGGTCGCGCCACAGCAGCGGCAGCGCGTAGTAGCCACGGATGCGCTTTGGCGCAGGGGTGTAGGCCTCGAAGCGGTAAGCCCAGCCCCACAGCGCTTCGAAACGTCTGCGGTCCCACACCACAGGGTCAAAGGGGGCCAGCAAGCGGACGGCATCGGGCACGCCATGGCGGGTGCTGGCGGGCTTGTCACCGGCAGGCCAGAACCAGCGCTGGCCATCAACCAGCGCCGAGGGCAGGCGCGCCTTGGCGCGCAGCAGCGCAGGCCGGCGCAGACCGGCCCACTGCGGCGCAGCGGCACGCAGGTGGGCGACGAGTTCGCCCAGACTGCGCTCGGGCAGGGGCGCGTACTTCTGCACCACCACATCGACCAGCGCATCCAGCGCCGCGGCCGGGTCGGGCGCGGGGTCGTGGGCAGGATCGTGCGCATCATGGGCGGCATACAGACGCACGCCGCTGGACCGCTGCGCGATACGCACCAGGCCGCGGTAGTGCATGCCGTCGAGCAGCTGCGTGCTGACGCGGCTGTTGCCGCCGAACCAGTTCTGCGCCCGGCCATGGTTGAACTGCGCATCCACCTCGTCCGGGTGCACCACGCCGCGTTCGCGCACGAAGGCCAGCACCTCGTGTGCCTGGCGCCAGCGCGCGGCCGGCCACACCGTGCGCGGGGTGCGCGGGTGCATCAGCCGGTGCGTGGCGCGCGGCACGAAACCGTAGTTGACGAAGAAGTCTTCCTCGATGGGCAGGCTGGCGTAGCGGCGCTCCAGATCGCCGGCGCGGTAGTCGCGAACGCGGTGGCGCAGCGTCAGGTCCTGCGCGCGGGCCGGTGCGCGTATCGGGTCGGCCTGCACGAAACCCAGACGCGCGATGGCCCGGCCCAGCGTGGTGGGTGTGAACAGGCTGCGCGCCACCGCGTAGCGGCGCAGGTCGTCCAGGGTGATGGGGCGGGCCATGGGCACATGATGCCCTCAACCCCCGGCTGCGCCGAGAATGCCGTATGCAAGTGCCGACCCACGAGCCCCATACCGCGCTGGCGGGGCTGAGCGTTTTCGAGCGCGGCTGGCTGTCCAGCAACAACATCCTCATCCACGCTGCGCCTGGCGAAGCGGGCGCCGTGCTGGTCGACACCGGCCA
>JANNWL010000478.1:0-8841 GCA_031414735.1 Burkholderiales bacterium
TGTCGAACAGGCCGTCCTTGATCATCTCGCGCGCGCCGCCGCCGCCTTCTTCGGCGGGTTGGAAGACGAGGTACACGGTGCCGTCAAAGTTGCGGTGCTTGGACAAATGCTTGGCCGCCGCCAGCAGCATGGCGGTGTGGCCGTCGTGGCCGCAGGCGTGCATCTTGCCGGCGTGCTTGCTGGCGTGGGCGAAGGTGTTGTGCTCGGTCATGGGCAGGGCGTCGATGTCGGCGCGCAGGCCCACGGCGCGGGCGCTGTTGCCGTTCTTCACAATGCCGACCACGCCAGTGCGCCCCAGCCCGCGGTGGATGGGGATGCCCCAGTCGGTGAGCGCCTTGGCAATCACGTCGGCGGTGCGCTCTTCCTGGAAGCACAGTTCCGGGTGGGCGTGGATGTCGCGGCGGATGGCGGTGACAGCGGCCGCGTCGGCCAGGATGGGTTCGATGAGGTTCATGGCGGGCTCCAGGCGGTGGTGCGGGCATCTTATCCGGGGCCTTGCTGTGGCACAGTTCTCTGTATGAACGTCCCCATTCACGCCGACCCCGCCATGCGCACGGTGCGCGCCGTGTGCCCGCACGACTGCCCCGACACCTGCGCCATGCTCGTCACCGTGCACAACGGCGTGGCCGTGCGCGTGGCGGGCGACCCGGATCACCCGCCCACGCACGGCGCGCTGTGCACCAAGGTCAGCCGCTACACCGAACGCAGCTACAGCCCCGACCGCGTGCTGACGCCGCTCAAGCGTGTGGGCGCGAAAGGCGAGGGCCGCTTCGAACCGGTGGGCTGGGACGAGGCGCTGGACGACATCGCCGCCCGCCTGAAGGCCATCGCGGCGCGCGACCCGCAGGCCGTGCTGCCCTACAGCTACGCCGGCACCATGGGCCTGGTGCAGGGCGACGGCATGGCCGCGCGCTTCTTCCACAAGCTGGGCGCCAGCCTGCTGGACCGCACCATCTGCAGCAGCGCGGGCGGCGCGGCACTCACCGCCACCTACGGCGCGCCGGTGGGCATGCACGCGCACTTCTTCGCCGAGAGCCGCCTGATCCTGATCTGGGGCAGCAACTCCATCACGTCCAACCTGCATTTCTGGACCTACGCGCAGCAGGCCAAGCGCGCCGGTGCCAAGCTGGTGTGCATCGACCCGCGCAAGACCGAGACCGCTGACAAGTGCCACCAGCACATCGCCGTGCTGCCCGGCACCGACGGAGCGCTGGCGCTGGGGCTGATGCACGAACTGATTGCGAACGCCTGGCTGGACCACGATTACATCGACCGCCACGTCGAAGGCTGGCCCGGCTTGCGCGAGCGCGCCTTGCAATGGCCGCCCGAACGCGTGGCCGCGGAATGCGGCATCTCGGCCGACGAGGTGCGGGGCCTGGCGCGGGACTACGCCAGCACGCGGCCAGCCGCCATCCGTCTGAACTACGGCATGCAGCGTGTGCGGGGCGGTGGCAATGCCGTGCGGCTGATCGCGATGCTGCCGTGCCTGACGGGCGCCTGGCGCCACCGCGCAGGCGGCATGCTGTTGTCGGCCACGGGATGGTTCCGCGCGGCGCGCAACGACGCCTGGCTGCAGCGGCCGGACCTGCTTGGCGCGCGCCAGCCGCGCACCATCAACATGAGCACCATCGGCAACGATCTGCTGCGCGAAAGCTCGCCTGACTTCGGCCCGCGCATCGAGGCGGTCGTCGTCTACAACAGCAACCCGGTGGCGGTGGCGCCGGAAAGCGCCAAGGTGGCGCGTGGCTTTGCGCGCGAAGACCTGTTCACGGTGGTGCTGGAGCACTTTCTCACCGACACCGCCGACCATGCCGACTATGTGCTGCCCGCCACCACGCAGCTGGAACACTGGGACGCGCACCGCTCCTACGGTCATACCTACGCGATGCTGAACGAGCCGGCGATTGCGCCGGTGGGGCAGGCACGGTCCAACGCCACGATCTTCCGCGCGCTGGCGGTGCGCATGGGCTTCGACGACCCTTGTTTTGCCGATGACGACGAGACCATGGCGCGCGGTGCCTTTCGTGCAGAAGTGGTCGACCGCGAGGCGATGCGCGAGCGCGGTTGGGTGAAGCTGGACATCGCCGACGCGCCTTTCGCCGAGGGCGGCTTCCCCACGTCGAACGGCAAGGCCCTGGCCGATGCGCCGGGGCTGGGTGTGCCTGACCACCTGCCGAACTACGAAAGTGTCTTGTCCACGCCCGCACTGGCGGCGCGCTTTCCGCTGGCCATGATCTCGCCGCCGGCGCGCAACTTCATGAACTCCACCTTCGTCAACATCGCCAGCCTGCGTGCCGCTGAACGTGAACCGCTGCTGGAGATTCACCCGCAGGATGCCGCCGCGCGCGGTATCGCGGCGGGCAGCGTGGTGCGCGTGTTCAACGACCGCGGCGAGTACCTGTGCAAGGCGGCGCTGAACGACCGTGCGCGGCCCGGTGTCGTCAACGGGCTGGGCGTGTGGTGGCGCAAGGACGGTCTGGGCGGCACCAACGTCAACCAGCTGACGCACCAGCAGCTCACCGACCTGGGCCGGGCGCCGTCGTTCTACGACTGCCTGGTCGAGGTCGAAGCGAAAGCGGCCGCGGCTTGACGTGCGCCGCCGCAACTGGGCGCTGATGGCCACGGCCGGTCTTCTGGGCACGGCGCTGCTGGCGGCAGCAAGCGTCTGCCTGACCAGCGGTTGCAGCACGGTCGGCTACTACGCCCAGGCCGTGAACGGCCACCTCGACCTGCTGCAGCGCGCCCGCCCGGTGGTTGATTGGGTCGCCGACCCGGCCACGCCCGAGCCGCTGCGCCAGCGCTTGCGCTTAAGCCAGCGCATGCGCGACTTCGCGGTGAGTGAACTGAAGCTGCCTGACAACCGCAGCTACCGCCACTACGCAGACCTGCAACGCCCGTCCGTGGTGTGGAACGCGGTGGCTGCGCCCGAGTTGTCGTTGACGCTGAAGACCTGGTGCTTCCCCGTCGTGGGCTGCGTGGGCTACCGCGGCTACTTCTCGCGCGAGCCGGCCGATGCGCTGGCCGGGCAGCTCAAGGCCGAAGGCTGGGAGACCAGCGTCTACGGCGTGCCGGCGTACTCCACGCTGGGCCGAACCGACTGGCTGGGCGGCGACCCGCTGCTCAACACCTTTCTGCAGTGGCCTGAAGGCGAACTGGCGCGCTTGATCTTTCACGAGCTGGCCCACCAGGTGGCTTACGCCGACGACGACACCACCTTCAACGAGTCGTTCGCGACGGCCGTCGAACGCATTGGCGGCCAGCGCTGGCTGCAACAACATGCGTCGACTGAGGCGCGCCAGGAGTACGCCGCGCTGGAATCGCGCCGGCAGGATTTCAGGCAGCTCACCACCCGCTACCGCGACGAGTTCAAGGCGCTGTACGCCAGCAACGCCACCGACGTCATCAAGCGCACGCGCAAGGCCGAGCTGATGGCTGCCCTGCAGGCCGACTACGCGCAACTCAAGGCGCAGCGCTGGAACGGCTTTGCCGGCTACGATGGCTGGTTCGCCCGTGCCAACAACGCCGCCTTTGGCGTGATGGCCGCCTACAACGAACTGGTGCCCGACTTCGAGCGCCTGTTCGAACGCAGTGGCGGCGACTTCACGCGTTTTTATGCCGAGGTGCGTGTGCTGGCCGCCTTGCCCAAGGCCGACCGTCGCGCCCGACTCGGCGCCCCACCATGACAAGGAGCCTCATCCATGGCCGACATCCACATCCACCGCAACCACACCCTGGGTCTGGCCAAGGCGCGCAAGATCGCCTGGGCCTGGGCCGAGGAGGTCGAGTCCAAGTTCGACATGGAGTGCAGCGTCGTCGAGGGCCAGACCAGCGACACCGTGGAATTCACGCGCTCGGGCGTGAAGGGCACGTTGATCGTGGCGCCCGACCACTTCGAGCTGAGCGCCAAGCTGGGTTTTCTGCTGGGCGCATTCAGCAAGACCATCGAGGGTGAGATCACCAAGAACCTCGACGCCTTGCTGAGCAAAAGCACTGCCGCGGCCAAGAAGGCCGCGCCGGCCAAGAAGAAGCCTGCGGCTTGAGGCGCTTCATGAACCTTCGTCTGTCGATCGTTCTCGCCGCCGGCCTGCTGGTTGCGGCCGTGCCAGTTGCAGCGCAGGTGGTCGCCAAGCCCGCCGCTGCGGCCGCCTGCGCCGCGCCTCTGCTGCAACTCACCTTTCCGCGGCTGCAGGACGAGGCGCCGCAGCCGCTGTGCCAGTACGCCGGCAAGGTGCTGCTGGTCGTCAACACCGCCAGCTTCTGCGGCTTCACGCCGCAGTACGAAGGCCTGGAGGCATTGCACGCCAAGTACGCGGCGCGGGGCCTGGTGGTGCTGGGTTTCCCGACCAACGACTTCGGCCAGCAGGAGCCGGGCAGCGCCAAGCAGATCGCCGAGCTGTGCTTCAACACCTACGGCGTCAAGTTCCCGATGTTCTCGAAGACCACGGTGAAAGGCACTTTGGCCAACCCGCTCTTCGTGTCGCTGGCGCAGGCCACGGGCAAGGCGCCGGGATGGAACTTCCATAAGTACCTGGTCGACCGCCAGGGCCGGGCCGTCGGCAGCTTTGACAGCAACGTCACGCCGACCAGCCCTGCGCTGGTGGCGCGCATCGAGGCTGCGCTGACTGGCAAGTAGACGGGCGGGCCAATGGCGGCCCGCGCCTGGCTACTTCAGCGACTCAATGAGGGCCACGTAGTCCTTCATGGCCGCGTCGGTGGTCTTGCCCTGGAGGGCTGTCCAGGCGTCGAACTTCGCGCGGCCCACCATGTCTGTGAAGCCCGGGCGCTTGCCTTCCACGTCGCCTTCGGTCGCCTGCTTGTACAGCGCGTACAGCTTCAGCAGCGTGGCGTTGTCGGGCTTTTCGGGCAGGCTCTTGCTGCCCGCCACGGCGGCTTCGAACGAGGCTTTGATCTTGGACATGACGCGCCCTTTCGTGGCTGTTTCGAGAATGTTCTCGTGGGTGAAAATCGAAGCTTGACGGTCCGGATGTTAGCCAGCATCGTGGCCGGTGACCGCGCCCGAGTTCCCGAGGAGAAACCCCATGTCAGAAGCCGCCGAGCGCATGTCGCGCGTGGACACGGCCTGGCTGCGCATGGACAACGACGTCAACCTGATGATGATCGTGGGCGTGTGGCTGCTGCGCCCTGCGGTCACGTTGGCAGCGGTGCGCGAACGCATCGTCGACAAGCTGCTCAAGTACGAGCGCTTCGGCCAGATCGCCGTGGCCGACGCCCTGGGCGCGCATTGGCAGCGCGACGAGGCCTTCGACATCTCCGCGCATGTGCTGCCCCTGCAGCTTGGCCGCCATGCGGGGCAGAGTGAACAGCAGGCGCTGCAGGCGGCATGCGGCGAGTTGGCCAGCACGGCGCTGGACCCGTCACGCCCGCTGTGGCAGTTCCATCTGGTCGAAAACTTCGATGGCGGCAGCGCCATGGTGGCGCGCATCCACCACTGCATCGGCGATGGCATCGCCTTGACGTCGGTGATGATGGCCATCACCGACGGCGGCGCCGACCCGCCGCGCCGACGTCGCAAGACCACGGCGGGCCACGACCACGACCACGGGCACGAGAACGACTGGCTCGCCGACGCCGTGCTCAAGCCCCTGTCCGACCTCGCCGTGAAGGCCGTGGGCATGTATGGCGACGGCGTGGCCAAGTCGTTGGAGGCGCTCGCCAGCCCGCAGCTAGGCGGCATGGAACTCGCGCGCATGGGCATGCAGGTGCTGAAGGACGTGTCGGCCTTTGCGGCCATGACCGATGACTCGCCGACACGGCTGAAAGGGCGGCCCGGGGGACGCAAGGTGGTGGCCTGGGGTGAGCCGATTCCGCTGGACGCGGTCAAGGCCGTGGGCAAGGCGTTGGGATGCTCCGTCAACGACGTGCTGCTGGCTTGTGCCGCCGGGGCCTTGGGCGCCTACCTGGCCGACTTGGGCGAGGACCCGCTGGGCAAGGAAATCCGCGCCATGGTGCCGGTGAACCTGCGCCCGCTGGACCAGGCCTGGAAGCTGGGCAATCGATTCGGCCTCGCGCCGCTGGTGCTGCCGATCGGTATTGCCAACCCGGTCGAGCGCGTGTTCACCGTGCATGCGCGCATGGCCGAGCTGAAGGGCAGCTACCAGCCTCTGCTGGCGTTTGCCATCCTGGCGCTCACGGGGCTGTTCATCAAGCCGGTGCAGGACCTGGTGCTGGGTCTGTTTGCCAAGAAGACCACGGCCGTGATGACCAATGTGCCGGGCCCGGCCGTGCCGCTGACCTTTTGCGGCGCCACGCTGCGCCAGAATATGTTCTGGGTGCCGACCTCGGGCGACGTCGGCGTGGGCCTGAGCATCCTGAGCTACGGAGGTGGCGTGCAGTTTGGGCTCATCACCGACAGTGCGCTGTGCCCTGACCCGGACGCCATTGCCAGCCACTTCGCGCCCGAGTTTGACAAGCTGCTCACGCTCACGCTGATGCTCCCCTGGGGCGCCGAACAACAATCGGCCTGAGGCCTCCACCCTGCCCATCCCGAAAGAGCACGCCATGACCGTCACTGTCGACATCGACCTGGGCTACGAGTTCACCGTGAAGGCCGCGTTCAAGGACGTGTTTGACACCGTCTCCAACGTGCCCTTGTCGGCCAGCTTCTTCCCCAAGGTGGACCAGCTCGTCGACCTGGGCAGATGCGCCTACCGCTGGGAAATGGCCAAGGTGGGCGTGGCCCAGATCAACCTGCAGACCATCTACGCCAGCAAGTACGCCAGCGACCGCGCCAAGGGCACGGTGGTGTGGACGCCGGTCAAGGGCGAAGGCAACGCGCTGGTCAGCGGCAGCTGGAAGGTCACCGCGGGCAAGAGGGCAAGCCACGGCACTACGCTGGAGTTCAAGGTTTCTGGCACCGTGGACGTGCCCGTGCCGGGCTTGATGAAAATGGTGGTCGCGCCCATCGTGCGCAACGAGTTCGAGACCCTGGTCGAGAAGTACATCGATAACCTGATCAAACACTTTGGAGGCGAGGTCTGAGGCCTCGACATTGAACATGAGCGACTTTCTGCACGACTCCCCGCGCTTTACCCGTCGCGAACTGGCGCTGGCGGCCACCGCCGGCCTGCTGGCCAGCCCGCTGGGCCTGCACGCCGCCACACCCAAGGACACCCTGGTGGTGGCCGCGGCCTTTGACGACATCATCAGCCTGGACCCGGCCGAGGCCTTCGAAATCTCCGCAGGCGAACTGATGGGCAACTGCTACGAACGCCTGCTGCGCTACGACGTGAGCGATCCAGCCAAGCTGCTGCCCGACCTGGCCAAGGGCTGGAAGGTGTCGGCAGACGGGCTGACCTACAGCTTCGAGCTCAAGCCCGGTCTGCGCTTCGCATCAGGCAACACGTTGACGGCCGAGGACGTGGTGTTCTCGCTGCAGCGCGCCGTGTTGCTGGACAAGACGCCGGCTTTCATCCTCACCCAGTTCGGCTTGAACAAGGCCAACGTGGCTGCCAAGGTGCGCCAGACCGGGCCGCTGGCGCTGACCATCGAGACCGACAAGGCCTACGCGCCGACACTGGTCTACAACTGCCTGACGGCCAACGTGGCCGCGGTGGTGGACAAGAAGCTGGTCATGTCCAAGGAAGCCACTGGCGACATGGGCTCGGGCTGGCTGAAGACCAACTACGCCGGCTCGGGGCCTCTGCGTATCCGCGAATGGCGCGCCAACGAACTTGTCACGCTCGAACGCAACGACAACTACCACGGCAGCAAGAGCAAGCTGGGCCGCGTCATCTACCGCCACATCAAGGAATCCAGCACGCAGCGCCTGCTGCTGGAGAAGGGCGACGCCGACATCGCGCGCAACCTCAGCCCGCAAGACCTGGCCGCGCTGGCCTTGAACAAGGGCATCAAGACCACCGCCACGCCCAAGGGCACGGTGTACTACTTCAGCCTGAACCAGAAGAACCCGATCCTGGCCAAGCCCGAGGTGCGCGAGGCCTTCAAGTGGCTGGTGGACTACGGCGCGATCGGTGATACCTTGATCAAGAACATCGGTGTCGTGCACCAGAACTTCCTGCCCATCGGCCTCTTGGGCGCGAGCAAGGACAACCCCTACAAACTGGACCTGCCGCGTGCCCGCGCCCTGCTGGCCAAGGCCGGGCACGCCGGCGGCTTCAAGGTGACCATCGACATGCGCACCGTGCAGCCGGTGCAGGGCGTGACCGAGGCCATCCAGCAGACCTTCAAGCAAGCCGGCATCGAGCTCGAAATCCTGCCCGGTGACGGCAAGCAGACGCTCACCAAGTACCGCGCCCGCACCCACGACATCTACATCGGCAGCTGGGGCGCCGACTACTGGGACCCGCACACCAACGCCGACACCTTTGCGCGCAACCCCGACAACGCCGACGACGCCAAGAGCAAACCGCTGGCCTGGCGCAATGCCTGGGACATTCCCGAGCTGACCAAGAAGGCCAACGCCGCAGCCCAGGAACGCGACGGCCCCAAGCGCGCCAAGCTGTACCAGGACCTCCAGGCCGAGTTCCGCAAGACCAGCCCCTTCGTGATGCTGTGGCAGCAGACCGAGGTGGCGGCGTTCCGCAGCAATGTCGACGGGTTGAAGATCGGGCCGACTTCGGACTCGACCTACATGTTCAACGTGTCCAAACGCTGAATGGCCCAGTCCCGCGCCGCGCGGCTGCCGGCAGCTGTCGGCAGCTTTCTGGTCGTCGTCGCGCTGACGCTGCTGGGCCTGCTCGCAGTCACGTTTTTCATCGGCCGCGTCATCCCCATCGACCCGGTGCTGGCCATCGTGGGCGACCGCGCGCCCGAGCACGTGGTGCAGCGGGTGCGCGAAGAACTCGGCCTGAACAAGCCGCT
>JANNWL010000479.1:0-3832 GCA_031414735.1 Burkholderiales bacterium
GTGCGCCGTCTGCCACGTGCGGATGATGACCTCGCCGACGCGGCCCATGGCCTGGCTGTCGCTGCTCATCATGCTGATGGCGCCCAGGTCGTGCAGCACGTCTTCGGCGGCAATCGTCTCGCGGCGGATGCGGCTCTCGGCAAAGGCCAGGTCCTCGGCGATGGCCGCGTCCAGGTGGTGGCACACCATCAGCATGTCCAGGTGCTCGTCCACCGTGTTCACGGTGTAGGGCATGGTCGGGTTGGTGGAACTCGGCAGGAAGTTGGCCTCGCCGACCACGCGCATGATGTCCGGTGCGTGGCCGCCGCCCGCGCCTTCGGTGTGGAAGGCGCACAGCGTGCGTCCACTGGTCGCGGCAATCGTGTCTTCGACGAAGCCCGACTCGTTCAGCGTGTCGCTGTGCAGGCTGACCTGCGTGTCGGTCACCTCCGCCATGGTCAGGCAGTTGTCTATTGCCCCGGGCGTGCTGCCCCAGTCCTCGTGCAGCTTCAGGCCGATGGCGCCAGCGGCGATCTGCTGGCTCAAGCCCTCGGGCCGCGTCGCGTTGCCCTTGCCCAGAAAGCCCAGGTTCATGGCGAAGGCGTCTGCCGCCATCAACATGCGGTGCAGGTTCTCGGGGCCGGGCGTGCAGGTGGTGGCGAAGGTGCCCGTGGCGGGCCCGGTGCCGCCGCCCAGCATGGTGGTGATGCCCGACATCTGCGCTTCCGCGATCTGCTGCGGGCAGATGAAGTGGATGTGGCTGTCGATACCGCCGGCGGTGACGATCATGCCCTCGCCGGCGATGATCTCGGTGCCCGGGCCGATGACGATGTCCACGCCCGGCTGCACGTCGGGGTTGCCGGCCTTGCCGATGGCCGCGATGCGACAGCCCTTGATGGCGATGTCGGCCTTGACGATGCCCCAGTGGTCGATGATCAAAGCGTTGGTGATGACGCAGTCGGCCGCCTCGTGCGGGCCCGGGCCGTTGACGCGCTGGCTCTGGCCCATCCCGTCGCGGATGGTCTTGCCGCCGCCGAACTTCACCTCTTCACCGTAGCCGCCAGCGCGCAGCGTGTAGTCCTGTTCGACCTCGGCCAGCAGGCCGGTGTCGGCCAGGCGCACACGGTCGCCGACGGTGGGGCCGAACATCTCGGCGTAGGCGCGCCGTTCAATCGTCGTCATCGTTTGATCCTTCAGACCGGGCCGTTGAACAGGCCGCGAAAGCCCCATACCTGCACCGGCTGGTTCGTGCCCTGGTAAGGCACGAGTTGCACGGTGCGCTGCTGGCCGGGCTCAAAACGCACGGCGGTGCCGCTGGTGATGTTCAGCCGCATACCCTTGGCCGCCTGGCGGTCGAAGTGCAGGGCGGCGTTGGTTTCTGCGAAGTGGTAGTGCGAGCCGACCTGGATGGGCCGCTCGCCGGTGTTGCTGACCACCACCGTCAGCGTCGGCCGCCCGGGGTTGAGTGGGTGGTCGTCGCCATCGGTGAAGAGTTCGCCGGGGATCATCGGATGTCCTTCGGGCAGGTCAGGAGATGGGTTGGTGCACGGTCACCAGCTTGGTGCCGTCGGGAAAGGTGGCTTCGACCTGGATCTCGGTGACGATCTCCGGCACGCCTTCCATCACATCGCTGCGCTTGAGCACGGTCTTGCCCGCGCTCATCAACTGCGCCACGGTCTTGCCGTCGCGGGCACCTTCCATCATGGCCGCGCTGATCAGCGCAATGGCCTCGGGCACGTTCAGCTTCAGTCCGCGCGCCTGGCGGCGTTCGGCCAGCAGGGCGGCCGTGAAGATCAGCAGCTTGTCCTTTTCACGCGGGGTCAGGTCCATGGGGTGTCCGTTGGGGTGGCAGGCGATGCACGCAAGAAGCAAGCCTTGAGATCGGGCGCAAGGATACGTCGGCCACAGGCGCCCGGCGTGGCGGCGTGCTTCAATCTGCCGATGGCGTTGTCTCTGCTGCCCACACCACAACCCGCCCGACGGCGGCTTGTCTTCGCCACGGCAGCGGCGCTGGCGCTGCCGGCGCTGCACGTACGCGCCACTCGGCCACCCGGGATGGCACCGATGACCGACGGCCCCTTCTACCCGCCGTTGCCGTGGCGCCATCGCGGCCCCTTGGCTGGCGACTGGGACGCCGACCTGACGCAGGTACAACGCGCCGGTCGCGTGCTGGTGGCGCGCGGCGAACACCTGGGGCTGGAACTGGTGGTGGCCGACGCCGACGGCCGCCGTATCGATGGCGCGACGGTCGAGATCTGGCAGTGCGACGCCATGGCGCAGTACCGCCACCCGAGCGTGCGGCTGCAGGAAGGCGCCTGGGACGATGGTTTCCAGGGGTACGGTGAAGCCCGCAGCGGCCGCGAGGGCAGCCTGGCGCTGCGTACCATCCGCCCGGTGCCCTACCCGGGCCGCACGCCCCATATTCACGTCAAGCTGCGCCACGCCAGCTTCGGCGAGTTCACATCGCAACTTTTCGTGGCCGGTGAGCGTGCCAACGAACGCGACTTTCTCTGGCGCGCCGTGCCCGAGGCACAACGCCTTGCGCTGGCGATGCAGCTGCAGCCCGCGCGCAGCGCGGGGCTGCGCTGGACGGCCAGGCACACTTTGGTGCTGCCGGGCTGAGGGGCCCGCGCCAACGAAGCCCTGTCGCCAACGAGTTCGGGCCGCGGGAAGCAGACCTGACGCCTGACGACACATCGAAGGACGGCCGGCCGCTCTTGCCCAGGACTCCCCGTTCACAAATGCGCCAGACAGCTCACGTTGGTCGACCACGTGCCGACGCGTCGAAAGTCGGCTTCCTGGCGGGGGCTCGGACTTGCGCTCCCGGCCATTTCCGGTCGCTCAAACATCGAGAAGATGGTCTCGCCAGCGACCGGTCTGCAAGGTACAGCAGTCATTTCCCGACGTCCGTTCGCGGTGAAGAAGTCGCAGAACCAGTCATCCAGGACATTGAGAAGAAGCTAGGCAGCACCTTTTGCGCGCGCCTTACTGCCGATGCCGCCGAGCCCTTGTGCGATGAATGTGAGGACGAGAGCATTGAGCGAGACTCCCTCCGCGCGAGCGCGCGTAGCCAGTTGCGCGTGCACGGTCTTCGGGACGCGAGCGACAAACTTGCCGGAAGCGACGCCGCCGCTGTTTGGAGCTGGCACAAGCAACTTCTTGGATTTCAGGGCTGCGATGGTGGCCTTCAGTGCATCACGGCCGTTCTCAACGGCTTCATCGACGCTCTCACCATCGGAGATGCACTCCGCAAAGTCCGGGAACGAGATGAGATAACCACCTCCTTCTTCCGCAGAGAGGGGGCGCACTTCAAATGGGTAGTCATTCAGCTTGCTCATGGCTCATGCTCCATCGATGAGTTCGACGAACTTCCGCACGTAGATCGGTTTGATGGGTCGGTGTGCTGGTACGGACAGGGTTCGACCGTCTTCTCGAATGAACACGCAGTGGCTGCTGTTCTGGTGCCGCCAATCGATGCCGTTCTGGCGCGCAACAGTCTGCAGGTCGTTGATTTGCCAATCAAGTTGGGTTCGCCGCATGGCGGCGAGGAGCTTGGTTGCCGTGCTCACAAGCCATGATACTACTGGCGAGATCGCGGCGAGGAGGGAGATGCCGAGTTTGGTTCAGATTCTTTCGAAGAGTCGACGAATGACCGGTCTCAAGGTGGACCGATCCATCACCCAAGATATCGCCGCGGGCTGCAATGGGTCGCAAGCGCGAGTTCGCGCCCTCGAGCAGCAGTCGATCGTGGTGAGTCGGTCGCTGGCTTCAGAAGCCGCTTACTTTCAGCGCGGAATTCGTCCGGCAGACGTTCTTTGGTCCCGACGGACTGAGCTTGTCGGAGTCAGCTTCA
>JANNWL010000480.1:0-13583 GCA_031414735.1 Burkholderiales bacterium
TCGCGCCTGAAGAAGAAGAAGCGATTGCGCGAACGCAAGGCGCCGCCCGTGGGGCGTTGACGGCATGCGCCACAGCTATCGGCGGCCGGCGGCCGGCGGCCGGCGGCCTTCGAACGATGAGCCGCCTGCTGCACAACTGCATCACGAAGTTCGCCCTCAAGTCCTGCGCCGCCGTGCTGGGCGGCAAAACAGCTTGCACTCAGCGCGAACTTTGTCTGTCAACTCGATCACGTTCGGCAATCCACGGGCCACCTGTTTCCAGCTGTTACTGAGATGCTCCGGGCAACGCGAAATTCAAAACCGCGCACCGACCAACTACCCCGGAGCCCACGATGACCATGGTCACCGCCTTCATTGTCCTGATCGAAAGCCGCCGCCTGCCGAAGGCGATCGTGGCGGCAGTCAGCTCCATCGCGCTGGTGCTGTCGAGCCTCGGAATGACGGCCGCGCAGGCCGCACCGGGCGGCAACCCCAAGCGCGACAAGCTTGCCCGCGATCTCGGTGACGAGGTCGAGCGCATCGGCGCCCCCAAAGCCAAGTGGGCACGCGACCTGAACGGCGTGCGGCATGTGCAGGCCATCGTTGTCAGCAACGACACCGACGCCCAGATGAGCGGCCTGCGCGCCTACATCAAGCGCATCGGCGGCGCGGTGCATGCCGTGCACCCCGCCGTGCACGCGATGACGGTGCAGATCAAGGCCAGCGACCTGGCCGCGCTTTCCGAACGCAGCGACGTGGTCAGCGTGTCGCCCAACCGCGAGACGCAGCGCACCTTCAGCACGCTCGAATCGATCACCGGCGCGTTGACGAGCAACGTGCGCACCTACAGTTCCAAGACGGCCTACACCGGCCTGGACGGCAACGGCATCGGCATCGCGGTGCTCGATTCCGGGATCATGAAGCTGCATGACGCTTTCGTGGACCCCAATGTCAGCGGCGGCATCCGCGTGAAGGCCAACGTCAACATGCTCAGCGCGAGCGTGGCCAATTGGTCCACCGCTGGCGGCAGTGCGACCTCGCTGATGCCCGGCAGCACGGCGCTGGCCGCTTACGACGCCTCCATCGCCGCCGACTCGGTGGTCACGCAAGACCCCTACGGCCACGGCACCCACGTGGCTTCGGTCGCCGCCGGCCGCTACTACCTGCCCAATGCCTCGACGCAGCAGGACGCCAACGGCATTGCGCCCAACGCCAACCTCGTCGACGTGCGGGTGCTCAACAGCACCGGCTTCGGCACGGTGAGCGACGCGCTCGAAGGCATCCAGTGGGCGATCTACAACGCCAAGAAATACAACATCCGCGTGCTCAACCTGAGCCTGGCTTCCAGCTCCACCGAGAGCTGGCAGACCGATCCGTTGTGCGTGGCCGTGCGCAGCGCTGCCGCCGCCGGCATCACGGTGGTGGTCGCGGCCGGCAACTTCGGGCTGAACCTGATGGGTCAGGAGACTTACGGCCGCATCAGTTCGCCGGGCAACGACCCGTCGGTCATCACCGTGGGCGCGGTCAACTTCAAGGGCACCCCGGCGCGCGGCGACGACGTCGTCAACAACTTCAGTTCGCGGGGTCCGACCCGCGGCGCCTCTGTCGACAGCACCGGCGTGCGCCGGGTCGACAACCTGCTCAAGCCCGACCTGGTGGCGCCGGGCAACAAGATTGTTGGCGCTGCTGCCACGGCCGGCAATGCGCTGACCTGGAACTACCTCGGCAGCATCTTCAAGACTGCGCTGGTGGACCCGCTGGCCATCGCGCCCACGCTCGCCGAGACGCAGATGATGCTCAGCGGCACCTCGATCGCCGCGCCGGCCGTGGCCGGGACCGTGGCGCTGATGCTGCAGGCCAACCCGGGCCTGACGCCGCCGCTGATCAAGGCCATCCTGCAGTACACCGCCCAGCCGCTGCCGGGCGCCAGCCTGCTGCAGCAAGGCGCGGGCATGCTCAACATCGACGGCGCGGTCAGGCTTGCCAAGGTGCTGCGCACCGACCTGGCCACCGCCATCAATGCGGGCACGTTGACTTCCTCCAGCCCGATGCTGGCCGCGGGGCAGACCATGCCCGCAGCCACCTCCACCATCAACGGCAGCAGCTTCAACTGGTCGCGCATCGTGTTTGCCGGCGGCAGCTACGTGGTCAGCGGCAACGCACTGTTCACGCAGTACCAGCCGATCTGGGACCCGCGCATCACCTGGGCCAGCGGCGTGGCGCGCACGCGCAACGCCGTCTACTGGTCGGGCATCGGCATCACGCCCAACACCTTCGTAAAGTCGTTTACCGAGACCGCGGCGCCCAACCAGACGCTGCTGTCTGCGGGCGTCGTCAGCGGCAATTCGCTGGCCGGCGTCAGCTCCAGGCTCGGCAAGACCGGTGTCTTCATCCCCACGGCCACGCTGTCGGGCTGGCTGGCGGGCGGCAGCGGATTGGTGCTGGGCACCGGGCTGGTGTTGAGCGAGGGACTCGTGCTCAGCGAGGGCCTTGTGCTCAGCGAGGGTTTGGTGCTGAGCGAAGGACTGGTGCTCAGCGAGGGCTACGTGCGCGGCGAGCCCTGAACACTGCACCCGCAGACATGAATTCCCTCAATTTCTCCTTTGTAAACGCACTGGATCAGTCATGAAAGCACTCACCGACTTCATCATCTTGATCGAACGTGTCGCCGCGCCCGGGGCCCAGCGCTGGCTCAAGGCCGGCGCGACACTGCTGCTGGGCACGGCGTTGCTGTCGGCCGCCCCTGCGCTGCGTGCGCAGACGGCAGCCAGCAAGATCGCGGCTGACCTGCAACAGGTGATTGCCGCATCCAGCACGCCCAAGATCAGCTGGGCCAAAGACGATAAGGGTGTGCGCTACGTCAAAGCGCTCATCGTCAGCAACAGCACCGACCCCGACCTGCAGGACTTGCGATCTGCGGTGCTGGCGCGTGGCGGTTCGGTCTACATGCGCTATGTGTCGGTCAGCGCACTGTCGGTGCTGCTGCCGGCCAACCAGGTGGCCAGCCTGGCCGCGCGCAGTGACGTTCAGGGCATCTCCCCCAACCGCTTGACGGCGCGCTCGTCCAGCACGCTCGAATCGGTGACCGGCACCCTGAGCGCCGGCAGTGCCCGCTTGTTCACCACACCCACGGCCTACACCGGGCTGGATGGCAGCGGCGTCGGCATCGCCGTGCTGGACTCTGGAATCATGTCCAAGCACCGCAACTTTGAAGACGCATTCGGCGACTCCCGGGTGCGCATGTCGGTGGACTTCGGGTCGGTTGGCGATGCCAAAGCGCTGAAGGTCAAGGACTGGAGCCCGGGCATTGACGTGTCGGCGTCGCTGTACCCAGGCAGCAAGTCCATGGAAAGCTACCAGAAAAAGATCGACAACCGCGGCAACAAGCGGGCCGATGCATTTGGGCACGGCAGCCATGTCGCTTCGATGGCGGCCGGCCGAGGCTTCTACCAGGCGGTGGACTCCACCGGGGTGGCTCCGGGCGCGCACCTGTACGACGTGCGCGTGCTCGACGAAGAGGGCCTCGGCCAGCTCAGCGACGTGCTGGCAGGCATTGACTGGGTGATCTACCACGCGCGCCTGCACAACATCCGCGTCATGAATCTGAGCCTGGCCGCAGACGCGACCGAAAGCTACCTCACCGACCCGCTGTGCCGCGCCGTGCGCAGCGCCGTGGCCGCAGGCATCACGGTGGTGGTGGCTGCTGGCAACTACGGTCAGAACCGGCTCGGGCGGGAGGTCTACGGCAGCATCGGCGCGCCAGGCAACGACCCCAGCGTCATCACGGTAGGGTCGGCCAACGGCCGCGGCACGCTGGAGCGCAGCGACGACGTGATCAACAACTTCAGCTCGCGCGGCCCCACCCGTGGCAGCTTCGTTGACGCGGCCGGCGTGCGCCGGGTCGACCACCTGCTCAAGCCCGATCTGGTGGCGCCGGGCAACCGCATCACGGGTGTGCTGGCCACTGCCGATGACGGCAAAGACCAGAACAGACTCGCCACCGACAACCCGGGTCTTTCACGGCGATTCGGCCTAGAGCAACCCAAGCTGCAAACGCTGATGGAGCTCAGCGGCACCTCGGTGGCCGCGCCGGTGGTGGCAGGCACCGTGGCCCTGATGCTGCAGGCCAACCCGGGGCTGACGCCGCCCATGATCAAGGCCATGCTCCAGTACAGCGCCCAGCCGCTGCCGGGTGCCAACCTGCTGCAACAAGGCGCCGGTTTGATCAACGTGCACGGCGCCCTGGCGTTGGCCCGGGCCGTGCGCACCGACATGCAGCGCCTGGTCGAAGCCGGCACCATGCCCGCCGGCACCAACCTGCTGGCGCCGGGGCGGACCATGCCGGTGGCGCGCTCCACCATCAACGGCCAGTCCTTCGACTGGAGCCGCCTGGTCTACGTGGGCGGCAACGAGATCGTCACCGGCAGCAGCCTGTTCACGCAATTCCAGCCCGTGTGGGACCACCGCCTGGCCTGGGCCCGAGGTGGGGTTAAACGTCTGTCGGTCACCTACTGGCCGCTGTCGATCGACGCCCCCGCCAACACCTTCGTGCGCAGCATCCGCGCGCTGCCCGCAACCAACCAGACCTTGCTGAACCCGGGGGTCGCCCAGGCCACCCACCTGGCCAGCGGCAGTTCGATGCTGGGCCGCACGGGGTTGTTCGTGCCCACGGCCACGCTCAGCGGCTGGCTGGCCAGCGCCCGCACCTTGGGGCAGGGCCTGGTGCTCAGTGAAGGCCTGGTGCTGAGCGAGGGCCTGGTGTTGAGCGAAGGCCTGGTGCTCAGCGAGGGCCTGGTGTTGAGCGAGGGGCTGGTGCTGAGCGAGGGCCTGGTGCTGAGCGAAGGGTTGGTCCTCAGCGAGTCAGGCCAGACCGTCGTCAGTTCTTCCAGCCACAGCAGCCCGCTGGGTGAGCCCTGATTGATTGAAGTTTCCCGGACCTGCGTGAACGCAGTCCGGGTGGCGTGACTTGCAGGGTGGGCCAGGCGTTCAAGCCTGCCGGGTTTGAGCCGAAAACAGGGCAGGTCCTCACTGCCCGACTGCCGCCCAGCAATGCTTCCTGCCCAAGACAGCCCCGATCGGCCGCCTCACCGCGCTTGGTGGCAGCGCGTGCACGCAGCGCTGATGCCCGACTACAACCGCAAGGCCAGCGCCTACTGGTGGTGCTGTGTGCTGGCGGGCGCGGCCGTGCTGGCGGGCTCACTGGTCAGTGTGTCGCGTGAGTCGCCGCTGCATCTGCTGCAGATCACTGCCGGCATGGCCGTGGCGATGCTGGCCGGGTGCTTCCCGGTGCGCATCCCGCGCCAGAAGCATTCCTTCGCGGCGGGCGAAATTTTCATCTTCCTGCTGCTGCTCATCCACGGCCCGGCCGCGGCCACGCTGGCCGCCGCGGGCGAGGCGGCGGTGGGGTCGTGGCGCACGTCCAAGCGCTGGACCAGCCGCCTGGCCAGCCCCACCATGGCGGGCATGGCGATGTTCGGCGCCGGGTCGCTGCTGCACTGGGCCATGGCCCGGGTGGGCCAGAGCCCGGGCTTGCTGATCCTGGCGACCATGGCCTTCGCACTGACCTACTTCACCTGCAACACGCTTTTGGTGACCACCGTGCTGCGCCTGAAGCGCAACCAGGCGTTTGCCTTTGGCGACCTGGTCGACGTGTTCGGCTGGGTGGGCATCGCCTACGCCGGCTGTGCGGCGGTGTCGGCGCTGCTGTACCTGACGTACCTGCAGTCGGGCATCGGCGTGCTGGCGGCCATGGTGCCGCTGTTGGGCATGATGCTGGCCACGCTGCACTACTACTTCCGCCAGCAGGAAGCCGCCGAGGCCACGCGCGAGGCGCTCAGCCAGGCCAACGCCGAGGCTGCGCAGCGCGAGCAGGAGGCCGCCCAGCGCCACGTGGCTGAGCTGCAGGCCAGCGAGCGGCGCTTTCACAGCGCTTTCACCCACGCCTCCATCGGCATGGCCTTGTTGTCCTTTGAAGGTCACATCCTGCAGGCCAACCCGGCGCTGCGCGCGCTGCTCGGGCGCAGCGGCGACGAGTTGGTCAACCAGCGCTTTCAGGCGCACGCGCTGGCCGCGGACCTGTCGGCACTGCAGGCCGAGATGGGCCAGGTGGACCGCCCCGACTTCGACGGCTTTGCGCTGGAAATGCGCTGCCGCCACAGCAGCGGCGACGCGGTGTGGGTCGCGGCGCACTGCAGTTTCTTTTCAGAACCCGGCGCCACGGCGCCCTGCCTGATCCTGCAGGTGCAGGACATCTCGGCGCGGCGCAAGGCCGAAGAGGGCCTGCACCACATCGCCTTCCACGACAGCCTCACCGGCCTGCCCAACCGCCGCCGATTCCACGAGCTTCTGGCGCAGGCGGTCGAGCAGGTCAACCGCAGCAGCGCGGCAGCCGACGCCTTTGCCGTCATGTTCCTGGACTTCGACCGCTTCAAGCTCATCAACGACAGCCTGGGTCACAGCGCGGGTGACGAATTCCTGATCCAGGTCTCGCGCCGCATCCAGAACAGCCTGCGCCCGCACGACACCGTGGCCCGCCTGGGCGGCGACGAGTTTGCCGTGCTGGTGCGCCGACTGGACAGCGAGAGCAGCGCCGTGGCCCTGGCCGACCGCCTGATGGAAGGCCTGCGCAAGCCCTTCCTCGTGGCCGGCACCGAGCTGAACACCAGCGCCAGCATCGGCATCACCTTCAGCGCCCTGGGCTACACCAGCCCCGAGGACGTGCTGCGCGACGCCGACACCGCCATGTACAAGGCCAAGGCCGCCGGCAAGGCGCGGTACGCACTGTTTGACGCCAGCCTGCACACCGAGGTGGCGCGCCGCCTGCGGCTGGAAGGCGAGCTGCGCCGCGCCATCGACGACGGCCTGCTGACTGTCGCCTACCAGCCCATCTGGGAGCTCGGCAGCGCCGGGGCGGCCTGTCGGCTGAGCGGCTTCGAAGCCCTGGTGCGCTGGCAGCACCCGCAGGACGGCAGCATCAGCCCGGCCGCGTTTCTGCCCATTGCTGAAGAAGCCGGGCTGATGCTGCGGCTGACCGACTTCGTGCTGCACTGCGCCTGCCGCCAACTGCGCGCCTGGCAGCAGATGTCGCCCGCCCACGCCGGGTTGACGATGAACGTCAACGTCTCGGGCCACGACATCGCCCACGCCGCGCTGGTGGCGCGCGTGACGCGGGCGCTGGTCGAGTCCGAACTGCAGCCGGTGCACCTGTGCCTGGAGCTCACCGAAAACATCCTCATGTCGCGGCTGGAAGGCGCCCTGCCCGTGCTGGCCGAGCTGCGCCGGCTGGGCGTGACCCTGGCCATCGACGACTTCGGCACCGGGTACTCGTCGCTCAGCCACCTCTCCACCCTGCCCATCGACTGCCTGAAGATCGACCGCTCCTTCGTGACGCGGCTGGACAGCGCACACCACGAGTCGGCCGTGGTGCGGTCGATCGTGCTGCTGGGTCAGTCGCTGGGCAAGACGGTGGTGGCCGAGGGCATCGAGACGCCGCGCCAGCTCGAGGCCCTGCGCGAGATGGGTTGCCGCCAGGGCCAGGGCTACCTGCTGTCGCGCCCGAAGTCGGCCGAGGACGTGTTCAGGGCCTTGGGCAACAATGGTTTCAACCTGAGCCTGCACGCCGCCCAAGCGGTCCCGGGCTGAGCACGAAGCGCAGCGCCAACCCCCGCCGGGCCCACCGCCCGCGGCCCGTGCTGCATGCGTGTTAGAAAGACGACTTGTGAGCCTGTCATCGCCTTCACCCGGTCTACCGCCAGGCTCTGCATGGTGGTCACGGCTGCATGCGTCGCTGATGCCCGACTACAACCGCGCCGCCACCCTGTATTGGTGGGTCATGGTGGTGGCGGGCTCGGCGCTGACGCTGGTGTGCACGGCCCAGCTGCTGCAAATGTCGTGGCAGACCTGGCTGCAACTGAGCGCGGGCGTGCTGCTGGCGATCGGTGCCGGGCTGTTCCCGATCCGGCTGCCCGGGCGCAAGAACTCGTTTGCTGCGGGCGAGATCTTCCTCTTCCTGGTGCTCCTGGTGCTGGGCCCGGCCGCCGCGGCGGTGGCCGCCGGGGCCGAGGCCTTGACGGGTTCCTGGCGCACGTCCAAACGCTGGACCAGCCGCATCGCCAGCCCGGCCATTGCGGTGCTGGCCATGGCCAGCACCGGGTCCATCCTGCACGGCCTTCTCGGCGCCCTCGAGCGGGCTGACCTTGGCGGCGCGGCGGCCACGCTGGCCGCGGCGCTGGTGTTTTCGGCGCTGTACTTCGCCGCCAACTCGGTGCTCATGTCCACCGTGTTGCGGCTCAAGCGCAATGAGCCGATCTTTCAGTGGGCGGCCCTGCTGTCCGACCTGCGCTGGGTCGGCCTGGCCTACGCCGGCAGTGCGGCCGTGGCGGCGCTGCTGTTCGTCACCTACCAGCAACAAGGGGGTGGGGTGTTGCTGGTGATGGTGCCGCTGCTGGCGATGTTGCTGGTGTCGCTGCACCTGTACTTTCGCCAGCAGGAAGTCGGACTGGCGCTGGGCCAGGCGCAGACCGCCTTCGACGTCCGCCAGGCCCAGGCCACGCACCAGCACCTGCTGATGCTGCAGGCCAGCGAACAGCGCTTCTACAGTGCCTTCACCCACGCCACCATCGGCATGGCCCTGCTCGACTTCCAGGGCCGCATGTTGCAAGCCAACCCGGCGCTGTGCCGTTTGCTGGGCACGGGCGGGGCGGACGCGGTGGGCCAGGCCTTCAGCGACCATGTCGCAGAAGAAGACCGTGCCGGCCTGCAGGCCCAGCTGGGCCTGGCAGGCGGTCACGAGTTCCAGGGCTTTGCCTGCGAGCTGCGCTGCCAGCACGCAGACGGTGCGGTCGTCTGGCTGGCGCTGCACGTGGGTTTTTTCACCGAGCCTGGCGCCGACACACCCTGCCTGATCTTGCAGGCCCAGGACGTGAGTGCCCGCCGCGCGGCCGAAGCCGGCCTGCTGCAGCTGGCCTTCCACGACAACCTCACCGGCCTGCCCAATCGGCGCCGCTTCATCGAATGCCTGGACAGCGCCATCACCCGCTGCCGCGCCGACGCGGAGCACCGTTTCGCCGTCATGTTCCTGGACTTCGACCGTTTCAAGCTTGTCAACGACAGCTTGGGCCACGGCGTGGGTGACCAGCTGCTGCAGGGCGTGGCGCGCCGCCTGCAGGAAAACCTTCGCCCGGGCGACATCCTGGCGCGCTTGGGCGGCGACGAGTTCGTGCTGCTCGCCGAGCGCATAGAGACCGAGCGCGAGGTGGTTGTTTTGGCCGAACGCCTGATGCAGTCGCTGAAGGCGCCCTTCGATGTGGGCGGCGTCAGCCTCACCGCCAGCGCCAGCATCGGCATCACCTTCAGCAGCTTCGGTTACGCCAGCGCCGACGACGTCCTGCGCGACGCCGATACCGCCATGTACAAGGCCAAAGGCGAGGGCAAGGCGCGCTGGGCGCTGTTTGACGCCAGCCTGCACACGGCGGTGGCCGACCGGCTGCGGCTGGAAGGCGACCTGCGCCAGGCCATCGAAATGCATGAGCTGTCGGTTGTCTACCAGCCGGTGTTCGAGCTGGCCAGCGGCCGGCTGACGGGTTTTGAGGCCTTGCTGCGCTGGGCCCACCCCACCCAGGGCCTGCTCGGGCCGGCAGCGTTTTTACCCATGGCCGAGGAAACCGGACTGATCCGCCCCTTGAGCGACTACGTGCTGCACTGCGCCTGCCAGCAGTTGCGGCTTTGGCAGATGTCGCAGCCCGGCTGGGCCGGACTGACCATGAGCATCAATGTCTCGGCCGTCGACCTGTCCCAACCCGATTTCGTCGCCCGCGTCGGCCGCGCCGTCGTCGAGGCCGGCCTCGCGCCGCAGCACCTCTCGCTGGAGCTGACCGAGAACGTGCTCATGGCGCAGGTCGAAGGCGCGACGCAGAAGCTGCAAGCGCTGCGCACGCTGGGCCTGCGCCTGGCGGTGGACGACTTCGGCACGGGACAGTCGTCGCTGAGCCACTTGTCGCGTCTGGCGGTGGACAGCCTGAAGATCGACCGCAGCTTCATTCACCAGCTGCAATGGGGATCGGACGACTCGGCCGTGGTGCGCGCCATCGTGCAACTGGCCGGCTCGTTGCGCAAGACGGTGGTCGCCGAAGGCATCGAGACCGCCGCGCAGGCCGCGCAGTTGCGCGACATGGGCTGCACCTACGGCCAGGGCTTCCACCTGAGCACGCCCTTGTCGGCGATGGACGCCAGTGCGCTGCTGCAGTTGCGGGGCCGGCTGGACTGAGCGCCAGCGCCGTGCCTACAAGGGCAACAACGCGGTGCTCTTGACCTCTTCCATGACCACATAAGTGCGTGTCTCGCGCACGCCGGGCAGGGTCCAGATCACGCTGCCGATGAACTCCCGGTAGGCCGCCATGTCGGCCACGCGCGTCTTCAGCAGGTAGTCGAAACCGCCAGCCACCAGGTGGGCTTCCAGAATTTCCGGGCGCACCTGCACGGCGGCCTTGAAGGTGTCCATCACGTCGTGCACGGTGCGGTCGAGCAGGATCTCGACAAACACCAGCAAGCCTGCGCCCAGCCTGGCCGGGTTCAGCCGCGCCTCGTAACCCAGGATGTAGCCCTCGCGCGTCAGCCGTTTGACACGTTCGAGCACCGCCGTGGGCGACAGGTGCACGCCCTCGGCGAGTTTCAAATTGCTGATGCGGCCGTCGGCCTGCAGCACGCGCAGGATGCGGCGGTCGATGGTGTCGATGTCGCGGTCAGCGCGGCTGGTGTCGGGCGTGTCCATGGGCGGCGATTGTCGCGGGCAAAGCCCGGCGCTGCCCAGGCCACGCGGCGCAGCCCGCTTGGTCGGCAGCCGCTCAGTCGCGCTTGAGGCGCATCGCCAGCAACAGCGGCAGGCCCAGCGCAAACATCGCCAGCGTCCCCGGCTCGGGCACCGGGGCATACACCCACATCTGCGGCACGGCCGAGGAGCCGCCGCCGTTTTCGTTGACGACGTAGAGGTTGCCGGCAAAGTCCATGGCCAGGCCCTCGGTCTGTGCCGCCGATGTGCCGTCCAGGTTCAGTTGGCTGAGGAGGGTGCCGCTGCGGCTGACCTCCCACACCCGATTGCTCGACGCGCTCAACACCAGCAGGTTGCCGGTGTCGGCGCCCGTCAGCGCCGTGGGCAGCAGGGACAGGGCGTACACGTCCGACAGATCCGTGGCGCTGAACACCGCCGGGTTGAACAGGTTGGTCGGTTCGGTGGACACGTTTCCGTTGCTGCTGGTGAGGGCGCCGAAGTCAAGCTGGGTGCTGAACACCTGCTGCGGCGAGGTCTGCTTGGCGACCACGAAGTTGCTGCCACCGTCGAAAGCAATGCCTTCGTTGCCGTTGTTCCCGGCGCCGGGCGGGCCCATCGTGATCTTCGGCGTTGCAGCCAGCGTGGCCGTGCCGCCCGCGCTGTAGGTGATGAGCGCAGCCTGGCGGATGCGCTCCAGCGACAACACAAACTGGCCGTTGCCGATGTAGGTGATGCCCTCGGGGTCGCCCACGGCGGTGCTGCTGAAGCCGGAGAGCGCCATCGAGCCGATCAGCGCGCCCGTCTTGCTGACTTCGACGATGGCCGTGCCGCCGTCACCCACCACGAACAGCGAGTCGCGGTCCCAGTTGTAGGTGACGGCCGAAGCCTCGTTGGCCAGCAGGTTGCTGCCGGTGCTGGTGGACGGCAGGTTGAAGACCCCCGTGCGCACGTAGGTGGACAGGTCGATCTGCGCCTGGGCTGCGGCAGCTCCCAGGGTGAGTGCAGCAAACAATGCAGTGCGGGCAAAGGGCAGGGCTGCGGCCATGGGGACTCCTGGAATGTTGGGTGGTTGGCACTGCAGCTTGGCCGCCGGACGTGAAAGCGCGATGACGACGAGCCACGCCAACGCGCGGGTCGAAGCGACTTGTTCGGCTGACTGCAGTGAATTCCGAATCCGCTGCGCCTGCGCAGCCCCCAAACTGCGTGTTTCGCCGACACCTGACCGAGCCCACCGCCATGCAAACAGCCCGCCTGCCCTTTCCCTACCGCCCCGAGGCCGAGGTCGTTGCCGCCTCGCTGGCCGCCCTGCAGGGCCGGCTGGACTGGCCGGCGGTGATCCGCGCCGCCACGCCCTGGGTGCGCGCCGTGCGCGAGCAGCCGGCACCCTTCTGGGCCATGGAAAGCCTGCTGCGCGAGTACCCCATCAGCAGCGCCGAGGGCCTGGCCCTGATGCGCCTGGCCGAAGCGCTGCTGCGCGTGCCCGACGCCGAAACCGCCATCGCACTGACCGCCGATCAACTCGGGCGCGCTGACTTCGATGCGGCCAGTGAAGGCAGCCCACACAAGATGCTGGCGCAGATCTCGGCCAGCGCGATTTCGCTGTCGAAAAAATTCTTGCCTGAATCCGACAACCCGCCCGGCCTGCTGCAACGCCTGGGCGCGCGCACCGTGGTGGCGGCCACCGTGCGCGCCATCCAGCTGCTGGGCCGGCAGTTCGTGCTGGGCCGCACCATCGCCGAGGCCATGGGCGAGGCCGACAGCCAGCGCAAGGGCCAGCCGGGCCTGCGTTTCAGCTACGACATGCTGGGCGAGGGCGCGCGCACCGAGCGCGACGCCGAAAAATACCTGGCCAGCTACACGAACGCGCTGCGGGCCATCGCCGCCGGGCGTGTGGCGGCCTCGCCGATGGCGGGCGACGGCATCTCGATCAAGCTCAGCGCGCTGTTCTCGCGCTTTGAGGACGCGCAGCGCGAACGGGTGTTTGCCGAGCTGCTGCCGCGCGTGCGCAGCCTGGTCGAGCTGGCCGCGCAGGCCAACCTGAACCTGACCATTGACGCCGAGGAATCCGACCGGCTCGAGCTGTCGCTGGACCTCATCGAGACCCTGGCCGCAGACATCGCCGCGCGCTTCCCGCAGTGGCAGGGCTTTGGCCTGGCCGTGCAGGCCTACCAGACGCGGTCGCTGGAAGTCATCGACGAGGTGGCGGCAACAGCCCAACGCCACGGCCTGCGCTTCATGGTGCGCCTGGTGAAGGGCGCCTACTGGGACGGCGAGATCAAGCGCGCCCAGGAAGGCGGCCTGCCCGGCTACCCGGTGTTCACGCACAAGCACCACACCGACGTGAGCTACCTGGCCTGCGCGACGCGGCTCATCGCGCACGCCGCCGTCATCTACCCGCAGTTCGCCACGCACAACGCCGGCACCATCGCGGCCATCGTGCAGATGGCCCGCGCCGCCGCCGCGCCTTTCGAAATGCAGCGCCTGCACGGCATGGGTGACAGCGTGTACCGCGAGGTGCTGGCCG
The DNA here is from genome assembly GCA_031414735.1 of Burkholderiales bacterium. Classification (GTDB taxonomy): domain Bacteria; phylum Pseudomonadota; class Gammaproteobacteria; order Burkholderiales; family Burkholderiaceae_C; genus Rubrivivax. The sequence continues at coordinate 13,269 of JANNWL010000480.1, forward strand.
ACGGCACCATCCCCTGCCGCATCTACGCTCCCGTGGGTGAACACCGCGATCTGCTGGCCTATCTGGTGCGCCGGCTGCTGGAAAACGGCGCCAACTCGTCGTTCGTGCACCAGCTGGCGGATGAGGCCGTCAGCGCCGAAGCGCTGCTGGTCTCGCCGCTGGACGCCGTCCATACCCGCACCCTGCCGCTGCCGCGCGACCTGTACGGCGCGCAGCGCGCCAACTCCACAGGCGCCGACCTCGCGGTGCGGGCCATGCGCGCGCCGCTGGACCAGGCGCTGGCCGCAGTCACCATCGAGCCCGTGCACATGCTGG
>JANNWL010000481.1:0-5543 GCA_031414735.1 Burkholderiales bacterium
CGGCGCGGCCCGCCCGGGTGTAGCGCCACCCGATGTGCCATTCATAAGGCAAGTCCATGGCGGGCGATGCTACAGACAAGCCAGTGCGGCGCGACGGCCCCGGATAATCAGGGCGATGCACCTGCTGATCCCCTTCGCCGCCCCTTTGTCAGAAGCCGGACGGCAGGCCCTGGGCTCGCTGGCACTGCCGCAGCTGCGGGCGCTGCTGTCGCGGCTTGAAGTGGTCGAGCGTGACACCGGTGACGAGTGGAGCTTCACGCCTCCGCACGAGCGCGCCCTCGCGGCAGCACTGGGCTGGGCAGGTGGCGACGGCCTGTGGCCCTGGGCCGCGCGGCAGGCCGCGGCCGATGGGCTGGAGGTGGCAGACCGGCCTTGGGGCCTGGTCACCCCTGCCCATTGGCACGTGGGCACCGACCAGGTCAGCCTGCTCGACCCCCAGGTGCTGGCACTCGACGAGGCGGCGTCGCGGGCTTGTTTCGATGCCGTGCAGGACTTGTTCACCAGCGAAGGTTTCGCGCTGCACTGGGCAGCGCCTTACCGCTGGTACGCCACGCACGACAGCCTGGCCACGATGCGCTGCGCGTCGCTAGACCGTGTGGTCGGCCGCAATGTCGACGGCTGGCTGGGCAAGGACCCGGCGGCACGGCGCATCCGGCGACTGCAGAGCGAGGTGCAGATGCAGCTCTACACGCACCCACTCAACGACGAACGCCAGTCGCGCGGCCTGTTGCCCGTCAATTCGTTCTGGCTCAGCGGCTGCGGCGTGGCCCAGGCCGTCGCCGGGCCTGAGCCCACGGTGGACCTGCGGCTGCGCGTGCCCGCCCTGGCTGACGACTGGGCGGCTTGGGTCAAGGCCTGGGACACGCTGGACGACGGCCCGGTGGCGCAGGTCGCAGCGCGTGTCGCGGCCGGCGAACCCGTGCAGCTGACGCTGTGCGGCGAGCGCGGGTCGGTCACCTATGCATCGGCGCCGCGCGGCTTCTGGCGCAGCCTGGGCAGCCGGCTGTCGGCCACGCCAGCGCTTCAACCCGTGCTGGACCCGCTGTGATCCTGTCGCCTCGCGACGTGCCGCCCCGCGTGGCCTTCGCACTCGAACAAGCCGGCGTGCACCCGCTGCTGGCACGCCTGCTGGCCGGGCGTGGCGTGCGTTCGCCCGACGAGCTGGACGACAGCCTGGCGCGCTTGCTGCCACCGCAAGCCCTGCTCGGCGCCGAAGCGGCCGGCCGCTTGCTGGCCGACGCCATCGCTGCGGGTCAGCGCATCTGCATCGTCGCCGACTACGACTGCGACGGCGCCACCGCCTGCGCCGTGGCCTTGCGCGGCCTGGCCTTGCTGGGTGCGGCCAAGGGCACGCTGGCTTACGTGGTGCCCGACCGTGCCGTGCACGGCTACGGCCTGGCGCCAGCCATCGTCGACCTGGCCTGCCAGGCGGGGCGCCGGCCGGACCTGCTGGTGACCGTGGACAACGGCATCGCCAGCCACGCCGGTGTGGCGCATGCGCGCGCGCTGGGCATGCAGGTGCTGGTCACCGACCACCACCTGCCGGCGCTGGTGGACGGACGGGTCTCGTTGCCGGACGCCACCGTCATCGTCAACCCCAACCAGCCTGACTGCCCGTTCGAAAGCAAGGCCCTGGCCGGCGTCGGCGTGATGTTCTACGTGCTGCTGGCCACCCGTGCCGAGCAGCGGGCCCGGCACTTGTACAGCCAAGCCGAACAGCCCCGGCTGGACAGCCTGCTCGACCTCGTGGCCCTGGGCACCGTGGCCGATGTGGTCAGGCTCGACGCCAACAACCGCCGCCTCGTGGCCCAGGGTTTGAAACGCATCCGCAGCGGCCGCATGCAGGCCGGCGTGGCGGCCCTGTTCGCCGCGGCGGGCCGCGACCCGGCGCGCGCGGCGGGCTTCGACTTCGGCTTCGCGCTGGGGCCGCGCATCAACGCCGCGGGGCGGCTGGCCGACATGACCTTGGGCATCGAATGCCTCGTCACCGACGACGCCGGCCGCGCCACCGAGTTGGCCGCGCAGCTGGACGCCATCAACCGCGAACGGCGCGATGTCGAGGCCGGCATGCGCGAGTTGGCCGAACTTACGCTGGCGCGCCTGATGCCCGAGAGCGACGCGCCGCCGCCCAGCGCCCTGGCCTTGTTCGACGAGGCGTTTCACGAAGGCGTGGTGGGCATCGTGGCCGGCCGGGTCAAGGACCGTTTCCACCGCCCGAGCTTCGTGTTCGCGCGTGGCGCCGACGGCCGCCTGAAGGGCTCAGGCCGCTCGATTGCCGGCTTCCATCTGCGCGACGCGTTGGACCTGATGAGCAAGCGCCACCCTGGTTTGTTGCTGCGCTTCGGTGGCCACGCCATGGCGGCGGGTTGCACGCTGGCCGAAGAAGCTGGTGGCGATGGTTTCGACGTGTTCGACCAGGCACTGCGCCAGGTGGCCGACGAGTGGCTGGACGCCGCCACGCTGACCCGCCGCTTGCGCACCGACGGCCCGCTGCAGGTGGAGTGGTTCAACCCCACGACCGTGCAGATGCTGGACGCCCAGGTCTGGGGCCAGGGCTTCGAAGCGCCGATGTTCTGCGACGAGGTCGAGGTGCTGCAGCAGCGCCTGGTGGGCGAAAAGCACATGAAGCTTCGCCTGCGCCACCTGGGCACCGAGCGCGACGCCATCTGGTTTTCTCACGACCAGCCGCTGCCCGAACGCACCGTGCTGGCCTACCGGCTCAGCATCGACGAATGGAACGGCCGCCAGCGCGTGCAGATGGTGGTGGAGGCGGCGGAGGGCCTGTGAGCTCCGCTCAGGCCACGCGCCCGAACCACCACAGCGACAACCCCGCTGCGGCCAGCGCCAGCAGGGCGCCCAGGCCGGCAAAGAGCGCGGTGACCTCGGTTTCCTTGCGCTCGACGACCATGCGCGAGCTCAAGCTTTCGTAGACCTTCTTCAGGTCTTCGGCCGTGCCGGCGTAAAAGTACTGGCCGTGGGTGAGCAGCGAGACGTTCTTCAGCGTTTCTTCGTCCAGCCGCACGCGCATGCTCCAGCCCTCGAAGCCAATGATCTCGCCACTGGTGGTGCCAATACCCACGGTGTAGACGCGCACGCCGCGGTCGGCGGCCATCTTGGCGGCGTCCAGCGGGTCCGGGCCGGTGGTGCGTTGGCCGTCGGTGAGCATGATGACTGCGGCCGAGGTGTACGAGCCGGGCTCGACGGGCGTGAAGGGCTTCTCTTCTTTTTTCTGGCGGATGTCGCCACCGGGGAAGTTGCGCTGGCCGGTGATGTGCTGGATCTCGATGCCGGCGTCGGGGAACAGCGTGGCCAGCGACAGCACGATGCCGCTGCCCGTGGCCGTGCCGCGCTGCAGCTGGAAGCGGTCTATGGCGGCCAGCACGTCGTCGCGGCTGGTGGTGGGCGCCTGCACCACGGCCGCGGTGCCGGCAAAGGACACCACGCCGATCTTCACCTCGCGCGGCAGGTTCTCGACGAAGGCCCTGGCAGCCACCTGGGAAGCCACCAACCGGTTGGGCTTGACGTCTTCGGCGCGCATGCTCCCCGACACGTCCATTGCCAGGATGATGGTGCGTTCGGACAAGGGCAGTGAGATCGTCGCCGCCGGCCTGGCCATTGCCAGCAGCAGCGTGGCCAGGGCCAGGAGCAGCAGGGCAGGCGGCACGTGGCGGCGCCAGCCCGGGCCGGCACCGAGCGCAGCCTTGGCCACCGCGATGCTGGCCAGCCGCACCGTGCTGCGGCGCTTGCGTGCCAGCAGCCAGCGGTACAGCCACACCAGCAGCGGCAAGAGCAGCAGCAACCACAGCAAGTTGGGCCAGATGAACTTCATCACGAATGTCCCGGGGCGTTCGCCCCAACGCCGCTTGTGCTGCCCAGGCCGCCCACGGCCTGGGCTCGGCGCAGGTGGGCGGGGAAGCGCAGCGGCGCCTTGCTGCGCGTCCGGCGCCGGCGCAGGTCGGCATAGCGCAGCAGCGCGTCTAGCAGGTCGTCGTCGGTGGACAGTTCGACGATGTCGGCGCCAGAGCGCGACAGGCTGTCGATGACCGCCGCGTCCTGCGCTGAGGCCAGCGCGGCGTAACGTTCGCGAAAGCCCGGGTCGGCGGCGTCGATGAACAACTGCTCGCCGGTCTCGGCGTCTTCCACCGTCATCAGGCCCAGCTCGCTGCCTGCGGGCAAGGCCATCTCCAGCGGGTCCAGCAGGCGCACGGCCACGACCTCGTGGCGCTGGGCCAGGCGGGCCAGCGCCGCGTCCCAACCGGGCGCGCTGATGAAGTCCGACACCACGAAGACCAGCCCGCGCCGCTTGATCACGCCCGCGGCCGCCGCGAGCAGGTCGCCCAGCTTGGTGCCCGCGCCCGCCTGGCCCGGCTTGCGGCCGCGCGGCGCACGCATGCGTTGCAGCAGGTTCAGCACATGGCGGCGCGACGCGCCCGGCGGCAGCACGCCTTCGACCTGGCTGCCATACAGCATCGCGCCCACACGGTTGCCGTGGCGGGTGATGACGCGGGCCAATGTGGCGACAAACGCCGTCGACACCGCCAGCTTGGTGGTGTCGCCAGAGCCGAAATCAACGCTGCCCGACAGGTCCAACACGAACCAGGCCGTGAGCTCGCGGTCCTCGGTGTACTGGCGCACGTACGGCGTCTGCAGCCTTGCGGTGACGTTCCAGTCCATGTGGCGCACGTCGTCGTGATGCTGGTACTCGCGCAGGTCGGCCAGGTCGATGCCGCCGCCGCGGAACAGCGTGCGGTAGTCGCCCTGCAGCAGGCCGTCCAGACGGCGTATCACCGTCCATTCCAGCTGGCACAGCAGCTGGTCGGGTGTGGTGTCTGCCAGCTCAGGCATGTTGCAGCGGCCTGTCGGGGGCTGGGATTTTTTTCAACACGCGCTGCACGATGTCGTCAGGCGTGATGTTGGCGGCCAGCGCTTCGTAGCTGAGCACCAGGCGGTGGCGCATCACGTCGGGCACGAGGTCGATCAAGTCTTCGGGCAGCACGTAGCGGCGGCCGCGCATCAACGCCAGGGCGCGGGCGCCTTCGACCATGCCGATGGTGGCGCGGGGGCTGGCGCCGTAGGTGAGCAAGGGCTGGATGTCGGCCAGGTCGTACTTCTCGGGCCGGCGCGTGGCGCCCACCAGCTTCACGGCGTACTGCATCAGCGCCGGGTCGACGAAGACCTCGCGGCACTCACGCTGCAGCGCGGCCAGGGCAAAGGTGTCAGCCACGGCGTTGACCTCGACGGCCGGGCCGGTTACGCGTTCGACGATGACGAACTCTTCTTCCTCGGTGGGGTAGTCGACCAGCACCTTCATCATGAAACGGTCGACCTGCGCCTCGGGCAGCGGGTAGGTGCCCTCGGTCTCGATCGGGTTCTGCGTGGCCATCACCACGAAGGGGTCGGGCACGCGGTGGGTCTCGCCGGCAATCGTCACCTGGCGTTCCTGCATCACTTCCAGCAGCGCGCTCTGCACCTTGGCCGGTGCGCGGTTGATCTCGTCGGCCAGCAGCAGGTTCGCAAACACGGGGCCCAGGTGGGTGCTGAAC
>JANNWL010000482.1:0-21895 GCA_031414735.1 Burkholderiales bacterium
CCTCAAGGCCAACGACGTGCGTTTCGTCGAGGACGACTGGGAGAACCCCACCCTGGGCTGCTGGGGCCTGGGCTGGGAGGTCTGGCTGAACGGCATGGAGGTGACGCAGTTCACCTACTTCCAGCAGGTTGGCGGCATCGACTGCAAGCCCATCACCGGCGAAATCACCTACGGCCTGGAGCGCCTGGCGATGTACCTGCAAGGCGTGGACAACGTCTATGACCTGACATGGACCGAAGGTTTGAGCTACCGCGACGTGTATCACCAGAACGAAGTCGAGCAGAGCACTTACAACTTCGAGCACAGCGATGTCGACTTCCTGCTCACTGCGTTTGCCGCGCACGAAAAGCAAAGCAAGTACCTGATGGAGCAGCAATTGGCGCTGCCGGCCTATGAACAGCTGCTGAAGGCTGGCCACAGCTTCAATCTGCTGGACGCGCGCGGCGCCATCAGCGTCACCGAGCGTGCGGCCTACATCGGACGCATCCGCAACCTGGCGCGCAGCGTGGCGGCCAGCTACCTGGACAGCCGGGCGCGGCTGGGCTTCCCGATGGCACCGAAGGCCTGGGCTGACGAGGTCATGGCGCAGATCGCCAAGAAAGCGGCATGACGATGGCTGGCTCGCAGAACCTGCTCGTCGAGCTGTTTGTCGAAGAGCTGCCGCCCAAGGCGTTGAAGAAGCTGGGCGAGGCCTTTGGCGGCGCGCTGTTGAACGACTTGCGCGCACAGGGCCTGGCCGGCGACGGTTCGGCGCTGACGGTCTTTGCCTCGCCGCGCCGCCTGGCCGCGCAAGTCTCGGCCGTGCTAGGTGCCGCGCCCGACAAGTCCGTCTCGCACAAGCTGATGCCCGTGGCCGTGGGCCTGGGTGCCGACGGCGCCGCCACGCCGGCGCTGCTGAAGAAGCTGTCGGCCCTGGGTGAAGACGCCAGCGCCGTGCCGCGACTGCGTCGTCAGCTCGATGGCAAGGCCGAGGCGCTGTTCCTGGACGCCGTCGCGCCCGGCGCGGCATTGGCCACCGGTCTGCAACGCGCCGTGAGCACCGCCCTGGCCACGCTGCCCATCCCCAAGCTCATGCAGTACCAGCTGGCCGACGGCTGGTCCAGCGTCAGCTTCGTGCGCCCGGCGCACGGTCTGGTGGCGCTGCACGGGGCCGACGTGGTGCCCGTCACGGCCCTGGGCCTGCAGGCCGGCCGGCAGACGCGCGGCCACCGTTTCGAAGCCGCGCAGCCGGTCATCGATCTGGCCCATGCCGACGAGTACGAGGCGCGGCTGGAACGCGACGGCGCCGTCATCGCCCGCTTCGCAGCGCGGCGTGCAGACATCGTGCGCCAGTTGCAGTCGGCTGCTGCCGCGGTGGGCCTGGTGCCGGTGGAGGACGAGGCGCTGCTCGACGAAGTCACGGCCCTGGTCGAGCGGCCCAACGTGTTGCTGGCGCAGTTCGAGCCCGAGTTCCTGGCTGTGCCGCAGGAATGCCTGATCCTCACGATGAAGGCCAACCAGAAGTACTTCCCGCTGCTGGACGCCGCCGGCAAGCTGACGCACCGCTTCCTCATCGTCAGCAACATCCGCCCGGCCGACCCCAGCCGCGTCATTGAAGGCAATGAACGTGTGGTGCGTCCGCGCCTGGCCGACGCCAAGTTCTTCTACGACCAGGACCGCAAGCGCACGCTGGCCTCGCGCGTGCCGGGCCTGGCCCGGGTGGTCTACCACGGCAAGCTGGGCACGCAGGGTGAACGCAGCGACCGCGTGCGCCACATCGCGCGCGCTGTCTGCGAGCAACTCGGCCAGCAGCTGGCTGGCCTGGCGCTGGCCGACCTGGCCGACGAGGCCGCCACCCTGGCCAAAGCCGATCTGCTGACCGACATGGTGGGCGAGTTCCCCGAACTGCAAGGCGTGATGGGCGGCTACTACGCCCGCCACGACGGCCTGCGCGGCGACGTGGCCGCGGCCATCGAAGACCACTACAAGCCGCGCTTCTCGGGCGACACCTTGCCGCGCGGTGAACTCGGCGTGGTGGTGGCCCTGGCCGACAAGCTGGAAACGCTGGCCGGTCTGTTCGGCGTCGGCCAGTTGCCGACTGGCGACAAGGACCCGTTCGCCCTGCGCCGGCACGCGCTGGGCGTCGTGCGCATGCTCGTCGAGCGCGACCTGCCGCTGGCCGTGCCGCAGCTCGTGGCCGCGGCCTTCAAGGCTTTCCCCGACAGCCACGGCCAAGCCCAGGCTGAAGTGGCGCACTTCCTGTACGAGCGCCTGGTCGGCTACCTGCGCGAGCAAGGCGCCAGTGCGCATGAGGTCGATGCCGTGGTCGCCCTGCGCCCTGCGCGTTGGGGCGAACTGCCGCAGCGCCTGGCGGCAGTGCGTGCCTTTGCCAGCCTGCCCGAGGCGCCGGCGCTGACGGCCGCCAACAAGCGCGTGGGCAACATCTTGAAGAAGAGCGAACCGCCGGCCTCGGCTGGCGTGAAACCGGCCCTGCTGATCGAGCCGGCCGAAGCCGCACTCGCCACCGCGCTGGCCCAGGCCGCACCGCGGGCCGATGCGGCTTTCGAGGCCGGCGACTACACGGCGTCCCTGCAGGCCCTGGCTGCGCTGAAAGCGCCGGTCGATGCCTTCTTCGAGACAGTGATGGTGAACGCCGACGACCCCGCGCTGCGCGCCAACCGGCTGGCCTTGCTGGCGCAGTTGCAGTCGGCAATGAACCGCGTCGCAGACCTGTCACGCTTGAGCCATTGATCTCCTTCGAGCCGGACTGACATGCCCACCCACACCGTCAAGATCGTCGTCCTCGGCCGCGACGGGGTACTCAACCAGTTTCGCGAAGCGCATGTCGCCGCACCCGAAGAATGGGTGCCCGTGCCCGGCGCGCTGGAAGCCGTGGCCCGCATCAACCATGCCGGCTGGCACACGGTGGTGGCCACCAACCAGGCCGGCATCGGCCGCGGCATGATCGACATGGCCGCCGTCAACAGCGTGCACTCGCGCATGAACCAGATGCTGCTGGCCCAGGGTGCCCGCATCGACGCCGTGTTCTTCTGCCCGCACACCCCGGAGGACGGCTGCGACTGCCGCAAGCCCAAGCCCGGCCTGCTGCGCGAGATAGGCCGCCGCTACGGCGCCGACCTGTCGCAGGTGCCTGTGGTGGGCGACACCTTGCGCGACCTGCAGGCCGCGCAGGCCGCCGGTTGCGAGCCGCACCTGGTGCTCAGTGGCCGTGCCGCCGGCCTGTCTGCCGATGCCTTGCTCGCCATCACCTCACAGGTGCCCGGCACGCATGTGCATGCCGACCTGGGCGCCTTCGCCGACCACCTGCTGCGCCAGGCCCACGTGGTCGATTCCAGCACCGGCGCCTTGGCCTGATGAAGATTCTTTGGGCCCTGCGCTCGGCGCTGTTCGTGCTGTGGATGGCGGCCACTGTGGTGCCCTGGGCGCTCTTTGCGCTGCTGCTCTCCATCTTCATCCGCGGCCAGCGACTGTACTGGCCCACCATGGGCTGGCTGCGTGTGGCCGTGTGGGGCGCGCGCGTCATCTGCGGCGTACGCTACCGCGTGCACGGGCTGGACCGCCTGCCCACGGCGGCCAACCAACATGCCGCCGTGCTGTTGGCCGCCAAGCACCAGTCGACCTGGGAAACCTTTGCCCTGCCCGCGTTGATGCCGCACCCGCTGGCCTACGTGTTCAAGCGCGAACTGCTCTACATCCCCTTCTTCGGCTGGGCCATGGGCCGGCTGGACATGATCCACATCGACCGTTCAAAGCGCACCGAGGCCTGGAACAAGGTGGCCGCGCAGGGCAAGCGCTTGTTCGACCAGGGCGTGTGGGTGATCATGTTCCCCGAAGGCACACGCATTGCGCGCGGCAGCCAGGGTGTCTACAAATCAGGCGCGTCGCGGCTGGCCATCTCGGCCGGGGTGCCCATCGTGCCCATCGCCGCGTCGTCGGCCAAGTGCTGGCCGCGCAAGAGCTTCCTGCTGCGGCCGGGGGTCATCGATGTCAGCATCGGCCACCCCATCGCATCCACAGGGCGTGAGCCCGAAGAGCTGATGCGCGAAGTCGAACGCTGGATCGAGGCCGAGATGCGGCGCATCGACCCCGAGGCTTACGCGGGCGAGTCGCCGCTGCCCAAACCCGCCGTCCAACCCGACCAGCGCTTGGGCAGCGGCGGGGCGTAATCGCCCGACTTCGAGGTCTGCAGGCCCAGCGCGACGAGCGCCTCGGCGAACTTCACCGCTGCCGCGACGCCGTCGATCACCGGCACGCCCAGGCGCTGCTGCAGCGTGTGGCAGAGCGCGGCCATGCCGCCGCAGCCGAGCACGATGGCGCCGCTGCGGTCGCGCGCCAGCGCCGCGCGGGCGGCCGCTTCGAGCTGCGCCAGCGTGTCCTCGCCACAGGCGTCGAGCGCCAGCACCGGGATGTCGGTGCCGTGGATGCCGCGGCAGCTGCGCTCGAAACCGTAGCGCAGCACCAGCCGTTCGGCGATGACGCAGGTGCGCGTCATGGTGGTGACCACCGAAAACCCGGTGGCCACGAAGGATGCGGCGTGGAACGCGGCCTCGGCAATGCCCAGCACCGGGGCGGTGGTGAGTTCACGCGCGGCGTCCAGGCCGGGGTCGCCAAAGCAGGCGATGACCACGGCGTCGAAGCCTTCGCCCTGCGCCAGCTTCACCTGTTCAGCCACGCCCGCGGCGCCGAACACGTCGTCGAACTGGCCTTCGATCGATACCGGCCCGAAGCTGGGCTGGCGCGCCACCACCACCGTGCCCGGTGCGGCCACCCTGCGTGCGGACTCGGCCATGCCAGCCGTCATCGCCGCCGAGGTGTTGGGGTTTACGAGAAGCAACTTCATGGTTCGGGGTCGGCCCGTTTTGGTGCAATCTGCATGCCGACAAGGCACGCGGGCAGCCACATTGCCGCTTGCGCACTGTAGACCCGCAAGTTGCGCGCCGTCGCGTTGCATGGCACGAGCATTGCGTACATCCTATTCAAAACTCAGGAGCTTCGATGAACCGCCCCTTTACCCGCCGTCGCAACCCGCTCATTCGCACGCTGCTGGCCAGCACCACGGGGGCACTGCTGCTGGCCACCGCCGGTACTGCGCAGGCGCAAGAAAAGGTCTTGCGCATCGCCATGACGGCCGCCGACATCCCGCGCACATTGGGTCAGCCCGACCAGGGTTTCGAAGGCAACCGTTTCACCGGCATCCCCATGTACGACGCACTCACGCAGTGGGACCTGTCCAAGGCCGACGCGCCCAGCGTGCTGATCCCCGGCGTGGCGCTGAGCTGGGTGGTCGACGCCAAGGACAAGACCAAGTGGGTCTTCAAGCTGCGCCCGGGTGTGAAGTTCCATGACGGCAGCGCCTTCAACGCCGATGCCGTGGTCTGGAACGTGCGCAAGGTGCTGGACAAGGACGCCGTGCACTTCGACGCCAGCCAGGTCGGCGTGACCGCCAGCCGCATGCCCACGCTGCGCACGGCCCGCAAGATCGACGACTTGACGGTGGAGCTCACCAGCAGCGAGCCCGACGCCTTCCTGCCGATCAACCTGACCAACCTGTTCATGGCCAGCCCGGCGCATTGGCAGAAGAAGTTCGACGCGGCCACCGCCGCCACGCCGGCCGACAAGGCCCGGGCGGCCTGGATCGCCTTTGCCGCCGACGCGTCGGGCACAGGCCCGTTCAAGATGGCGCGTTTCGTGCCGCGCGAGCGGCTCGAAGTCACGGCCCACAAGACCTACTGGGACGCCAAGCGCGTGCCCAAGATCGACCGTGTGGTGATGCTGCCCATGCCCGAGGCCAACGCCCGCACGGCGGCGCTGCTGTCGGGCCAGGTCGACTGGATTGAGGCGCCTTCACCGGACGCCATGGCCGCCATCACCCAGCGTGGCCACAAGGTCTACTTCAACCAGCAGCCGCACGTGTGGCCCTGGCAGCTGAGCTTTGCCGAGGGCTCGCCCTGGCTCGACAAGCGCGTGCGCCAGGCCGCCAACCTGTGCGTGGACCGCACCGGCCTGCTCAAGCTGCTGGGTGGCATGATGGGCGTGCCCAAGGGCACCGTGCCACCGGGCCACCCGTGGTGGGGCAACCCCAAGTTCGATATCCGCTATGACGTGGACGCCGGCAAGAAGCTGATGGCCGAGGCCGGCCACAGCCCCGCCAAGCCGTTGACCGTGAAGGTGCAGATATCGGCCAGCGGCTCGGGCCAGATGCAGCCGCTGCCGATGAACGAGTTCGTGCAGCAGAGCCTGAAGCAGTGCGGCTTCAACGTGCAGTTCGACGTCATCGAATGGAACACGCTGTTCACCAACTGGCGCAAGGGCGCAAAGGACCCGTCGGCCAACGGCGCCAACGCCATCAACGTCAGCTTCTCGGCCATGGACCCCTTCTTTGCCATGGTGCGCTTCGTCAGCACGAAGACCTTTCCGCCTGTCAGCAACAACTGGGGCTACTTCGGCAATGACGAGATCGACAAGCTGGTGGCCGACGCGCGCACCACCTTCGACGACAAGGGCCGTGACGCGGCGCTGGCCAAGTTGCATGCGCGCATCGTCGAAGAAGCGCCCTTCGTGTGGATCGCCCACGACGTCGGCCCGCGCGCCATGAGCGCCAAGGTGAAGGGCGTGGTGCAGCCGCGCAGCTGGTTCATCGACATCGCCACCATGAGCATCGATTGACCACCCCCGGAGCGGCTGCGCCGCTCCCCCTCAAGGGGGCGACGCCAGCGGCCCGGCAGAGCCGGTTCCGCGGCGTCCGCTTGGTGAATTCCTCCCCGTGATCAGCTTCCTCTTCCGGCGCCTGCTCTACACCCTGCCCATCATGCTGGGCGTGGCGCTGGTGTGCTTCGCGCTGGTGCACCTGGCGCCGGGCGACCCGTTGGTGTCCATCCTGCCGCCCGATGCATCGGGTGAATTGCAGGCGCAGTTGCGCACGCTCTACGGCTTCGACCGCAGCTACCCCGAGCAGTTCGCCAGCTGGGTCTGGCGCGCGCTGCAGGGCGACCTGGGCACCAGCATCGCCAGCGGGCGGGCCGTCGCCGACGAAGTCCTCAAGGCCGTGGGCAACACGCTGCGGCTGGCGGTGTTTGCCACGCTCACCGGGTTTGTCTTCGGCTGCCTGTTTGGCTTCGTGGCCGGCTACTTCCAGAACTCCTGGGTCGACCGGCTGGCCTCCATCACCGCCGTGCTTGGCGTGAGCGTGCCGCACTACTGGTTGGGCATGGTGATGGTCATCGTCTTTGCCGTGGTGCTGGGCTGGCTGCCGCCCGGCGGCGCGGGGCCGGGCGGTTCGGCCGACTGGGCTTGGGACTGGGTCCACATGCAGCACCTGGTGCTGCCGGCCGTGACCATGAGCGTCATCCCCATGGGCATCATCTCGCGCACCGTGCGCGCGCTGGTGGCCGACATCCTGGCGCAGGAATTCATCGTCGGCCTGCGCGCCAAGGGCCTCACCGATGTCGGCATCTTCTGGCATGTGGTGAAGAACGCCGCGCCCACCGCGCTGGCGGTGATGGGGCTGCAACTGGGTTACCTGCTGGGCGGGTCGATCCTCATCGAGACCGTGTTCTCCTGGCCCGGCGCCGGCTTCTTGCTCAACAGCGCCATCTTCCAGCGCGACCTGCCGCTGCTGCAGGGCACCATCCTCGTGCTGGCGATGTTCTTCGTCGTGCTCAACCTGCTGGTGGACGTGGTGCAGAGCACTCTGGACCCCCGGATAGCGCGATGACCGTGCAGTGATATGACCGCCAACCCGCTCAACATCACGGTCGATGCCAGCAAGGTGCCCGCCCTGCGCCCCGAGCGCAGCCCGGGTTACTGGCAGACCGTGGGCCGCCGCTTCGTACGCGACCCGGCGGCCCTGGTGGCTGCAGCCATGATCTTCGTGTTGCTGGTGCTGGTGGTGGCCGGGCCGTGGCTGGCGCCGGCCGACCCGTATTCGGCGTCCATGCTCAGCCGGCTCAAGCCCATCGGCACGCCGGGCTTCCCGCTGGGCACCGACGAACTGGGCCGCGACATGCTGTCGCGCCTGATCGTCGGCGCGCGACTGAGCCTGTTCATGGGCATCACGCCGGTGGTCTTTGCGTTCATCGTCGGGGCGTCCATCGGCATCCTGGCCGGCTACGCGGGCGGCATGGTCAACACCGCCGTCATGCGCACCATCGACGTCTTCTACGCCTTTCCCTCGGTGCTGCTGGCCATTGCGCTCAGCGGCGCGCTGGGGGCGGGCATCACCAATTCGCTGATCTCGCTGACGGTGGTGTTCATCCCGCCCATCGCCCGCGTGGCCGAGAGCGTGACCACGCAAATCCGCAGCCGCGACTTCGTCGAAGCCGCGCGGGCCAGCGGCGCGAATGCCTTCACCATCGTGCGCGTGCACGTGCTGGGCAATGTGCTGGGGCCGATCTTCGTCTACAGCACCAGCCTGATCGCGGTGAGCATGATCCTGGCGTCGGGCTTGAGCTTCCTGGGCCTGGGCGTGAAGCCGCCCGAGCCCGAGTGGGGCTTGATGCTGAACACGCTGCGCACAGCCATTTATGTCCAACCTTGGATCGCGGCGCTGCCTGGCGTGATGATCTTCTTCACCTCGATTGCATTCAACCTGCTGTCCGACGGGCTGCGTTCGGCGATGGAGATCAAGCAGTGAGCAGTTCGGCAACGCCGCTGCTGGCCGTCAACGGCCTGGTCAAGCACTTCCCGCTCAAGAAGGACGTGTTCGGCAAAGGCGGCGGCGTGGTGCGCGCGGTGGACGGCGTGAACTTCAGCGTCATGCCCGGCGAGACGCTGGGCATCGTCGGCGAAAGCGGCTGCGGCAAGAGCACCACGGCGCGGCTGCTGATGCAGCTGATCAACCCCAACGCGGGCGAGATCGTCTTCGACGGCATGGCCGTGGGCACGCGCGACCTGAGCCTGAAGGACTTCCGCCGCCAGACGCAGATGGTGTTCCAGGACAGCTATGCCAGCCTCAACCCGCGCCTGACCATCGAGGACAGCATCGCCTTCGCGCCCCAGGTGCACGGCCTGGGCCGGGCCGAGGCCGTGGTCCGCGCGCGCGACCTGCTGCAGCGCGTGGGTCTGGAGCCGCGGCGCTTCGCCGAGCGCTATCCGCATGAGCTTTCTGGCGGCCAGCGCCAGCGCGTCAACATCGCGCGGGCGCTGGCTCTGCAGCCCCGGCTCATCATCCTGGACGAGGCCGTCTCGGCGCTGGACAAGTCGGTGGAAGCGCAGGTGCTGAACCTGCTGCTGGACCTGAAGGACGAGTTCGGTCTGACCTATCTCTTCATCAGCCACGACCTCAATGTCGTGCGCTTCATCAGCGACCGTGTGATGGTGATGTACCTGGGCCAGGTGGTGGAAATCGGCGCCAGCGAAGACCTGTTCGAGCATCCGCGCCACCCGTACACCAAGGCGCTTCTGTCCAGCATCCCCAGCATGGACCCCGACCGCCGCACCGAAGCACCGCCCCTGGCTGGCGACCCCCCCAATCCCATCAACCCGCCTGCGGGCTGCCGCTTCCATCCGCGATGCGCCATGGCGCAGGCCGTGTGCAGCCAGCGCGTGCCGGCGCTGGTGGCCGGCACCGGAGCGCACCCGGTGGCTTGCCTGATGCACGAGCCGGGCAGCGGCCACACGGCTGCGCCGCCGGCCACGAGGGAAGCCGCATGACGACAGCGCCCTACGTCGACATCCGCAACCTCACCGTCACCTTCACCGGCGGGCGCAAGCCGGTGCAGGCCGTCGGTGGGGTGGACCTGCAGGTGCAGCGCGGCGAGGTCGTGGCGCTGATCGGTGAATCGGGCTCGGGCAAGAGCGTCACGCTGCGTTCGCTGCTGCGTCTGCACGCGCCGCGTCGCACGCAGATCGGCGGGCAGATGTTCGTCGGCGGGCAGGACGTGCTGGCCCTGTCGCCCAGCGCCCTGGCGCAGTACCGCGGCAAGACGGCGGCCATGATCTTCCAGGAGCCGCTGCTGGCGCTGGACCCGGTCTACACGCTGGGCGCGCAGATCATCGAGAGCATCCGCCGCCACGAACCCGTCAGCGCGGCGGACGCCCGCCAGCGCGCGCTGCAACTCTTCGAGCGCGTGCGCATCCCCAGCCCCGAGCGCCGGCTGGACGCCTACCCGCACGAGATGAGCGGCGGCATGCGCCAGCGCGCGATGATCGCGCTGGCCCTGGCCTGCAAGCCGCAGCTGCTGCTGGCGGATGAGCCCACCACGGCGCTGGACGCCACGGTGCAGATCCAGATCCTGCTGCTGCTGCGCGAACTGCAGCGCGAGATGGGGCTGTCGGTCATCTTCGTCACCCACGACATCGGCGCGGCGCTGGAAGTGGCCGACCGCATCGCGGTGATGTATGCCGGCCGCATTGTCGAAGTCGGCAGCGCGCGCACGCTCATCCGCGCGCCGCGCCACCCCTACACCCTGGCCTTGCTGAAGAGCCGCGCCCACGGCGCGTTGGCCAAGGGCGCGCGGCTGGAGACGATCGCCGGCGCGCCGCCCGACCTCAGCGCGCTGCCACCGGGCTGCGCTTTTGCCGATCGCTGCACCTTCGTGGCCGATGTCTGCCGCCAGACCCGGCCCGAGCTGTTGCTGCTGAGCCCCGACCACGGCGCGCGCTGCCTGCGCACCGACGCCACGGCTGTCACGCCGGTCACCCCCTGAAGAGCCCGCCATGCCCCTCGTCCACGACACCGCCCGCGCCTTCATGCCTTACCCGGATGTGCCCGTGCCGCAGGCCGGCACCGGCCCGTTGTCCGGGCTGACTTTCGCGGTCAAGGACCTGTTTGACCTGGCTGGCTACCCCACCAGCGGCGGCCAGCCTTTCCTGTTGGCGATGTCAGGCATCAAGCAGCGCACGGCGCCCACGGTGCAGGCACTGCTGGACGCTGGCGCGCGATTCGTCGGCAAGACCATCACCGACGAACTGGCGTTCTCGATGAACGGCCAGAACGCGCACTTCGGCTCGCCCGTCAACGGCGCCGCGCCAGACCGCATCGCGGGCGGCTCTTCATCCGGCTCGGCCGCTGCGGTGTCGAACCGTCTGTGCGACTTCGCGCTGGGCACCGACACCGGCGGCAGCGTGCGCGCCCCGGCCAGCCACTGCGGCTTGTTCGGCTTGCGGCCCACGCACGGGCGCATCAGCCTGCAGGGTGCGCTGGACCTGTCGCCCAGCTTCGACACCTGCGGCTGGTTCACGCGCGACATGTCCACCTTTGCCCGCGTGGCCGACGTGTTGCTGGGCGACGACCCCGCGCCACTGCCCGCTGCGCCGCGCCTGATCGCGCCCACCGAAGTGTGGGACCTGCTGGCACCCGAGGTCACCGAAGCCCTGGCACCCGCACGCAACCGCATCGAGGCGCTGTTCGGCGCCGCGGCGCCGGCCGGCGTGGTGCTGGACAGCTTCGAGGCCATGTACTGGCACTTCCGCCACCTGCAGGGCCGCGAAGCCTGGCAGGTCGACGGCCCGCTGATCCAGCGCTACCAACCGCCGCTGGGCCCGGGCGTGGCGCAGCGCTTCGACTGGGCGCGCGGGGTGACGGACGACAAGGTGGTCGCAGCCACCGCCTTCCGAACGCAGTTCCGCGCCCGCCTGGCCTCGCTGCTGGGCGCGGGCGGCGTGCTGCTGATGCCCACCATGCCCGACATCGCACCGCGCATCAGCGACGACGAAGCCGGCCTGGAGCACTACCGCAACAGCGCCATCCGCATGCTGTGCATTTCGGGCCTGGCGGGCTTCCCGCAGTTGAGCCTGCCGCTGGCGACGCGCCTGGGCGCGCCGCTGGGCATCAGCCTCCTGGGCCCCCCGGGCAGCGACCGCAGCCTGGTTCGCCTGGCCGAGCGCATCTTGGGCTGAGGCCCCTTCACTTGAGGGGTGGTTCTGGCCTTTGCGCGTGCCCAGAGGCAGTCCGGTCCCGCTATGCTCAAGGCACTGCGACCAGGTCATCCGGCCTGCCTTCTGGAGCCCTTATGCGACCGTACCGACAGTTTGCACTTTTGGCGCTTGCAGCGCTGGCGCTGCCGGCCCGTGCCGAGAGCTGCGCTGACACCAACTTCTCGACCCTCGCCGCGAGTGCGTGCATGGGGTCGTTCTCAGGTGACTTGATCGGCAGCGTTGCAGAGACCGCAGCACTGAGCGCGCAGTGGGGCGGCAGCTGGGCCTTCGCCGGACGCAGCGATGCCGTCGGCAACGGCCCCTTCAACACCCACCCGCAAGTCGCCTTCAGTGGCACCCTGGGCCTGGACACGCCAGCCAGCGGCACCTTTGTCGTCGGCCTGGTGGCTGCCGGCCAGTTCAGTTGGTACCGGTTCCAGGCCGCAGCGCCGATTTCGTCGCTGACCTTCGACAACACCGAGGGCGTCGCCACCACCCCCCAGGGCAACCCCCTCAGCCTGTCCTATGCCGCGTTGTACGTCAGCGCGGTGCCCGAGGCCGGCTCTGCGTCGTTGCTGCTGGTCGGCCTCCTGACACTTTCGGCGGTCATCGCCAAGCGCCGCGGCTGACGCAGCCCGGGCAAGCCCCGGCTTACGCCAATGGCCCCAGCCTGCACATGGCGGGCCGACATAAAAAAGCCCCGCAAGCGGGGCTTTTTGTTTGCTCACCAGGCTCAGCTCAGAACGGCTTTGCGCTTGCGGCTGGCAAAACCGACCACACCGAGTCCGACCAGGAGCAGGGCGTACTGGCTGGGCTCGGGCACGGCCTGGGTGATTTCGGCCACATAGGTGTGCCAGACAGCGCGGAACAGCGTCTGGTTCGGTGGCGGCAGGAAGGCCCAGGGCGCGGCGTATTCGCCAATGGCGTAAAACTTGGAGTGGTCGCTGGGGTCGATCGTCACCGCAGCGTAGTCACCCCAGCGCTCGCGGCAGGCCGTGGTGACCGTCGTGCAGTGGTAGTCGTTGACATCGCTGACGCGCAACAACAGTTCAGGACCGTCCTGAACCAAGGTGTTGCCCGCCACGTCGAAGGCGCGGGCCATGAAGCTGATCCTGCCGTCTTCCTTGCCGTCCAGATTCAGGTCGGTGACCTGAAAACCAGAGCGGTTGTACGCAATCACCGCTTCGCCCAGCTCATTCACGGCAATCGCACCCTCGTAGTAATCGAAGTTGGGGTCCTGGATCTTGCCGCTGGACAGCAGCACACCGGTGCTGGCATCGACCACCGTCCAACGCACCGCCGCAGCCGTGTTGCTGTCGTCGGCCACCGTGGCCGCGGAGTAGATCTTGCCGTTGACCTGCACCGCATTGGCGGTGATGCGCGGGCTCAGCGTGTCCACCGTGCGCGTGCCGTCGGGCTGCCGCCCGAGGGGCGCCACGTTGTAGCCGGTGCCCGCGATGTTGATTGCCACGGTCTGCGTGGCGCCGGCCGCATTCACGCCGTTCAGCTTGTAGAAAATCTGGTTGTCGGCAATCCGGCTGTCAGCGATTACAGACGCTGTGTTGGTCGGATTGCCCTGCCAGTTCACGGCCGGTTGAATTGCGAATCCGTTGTCCGGCCCTGCCGTGGTCGTGCTGAAGGTGGTCATGCCGGCGGTGCTGGGCGCACCACTGAACAGGCTGGCCTTCGGGATCGAGAACAGGCTCGTGCCGGTGAAGCCGGGGGTGAAGTTGTTGGTGCCGATGTAAACACCCTTGTCGTCCATGCCCAGGGTTGGGTAGTCGGCCGTGCCGCTGGGCAACGCCGTGAGTGCCACGGCCTTCCAGGTGCCCAGTGCATTGGCCGTGTCCGACACCCCGATGTTGATCAGATTCGTGGTGGCGCCGAATCCGAGCATGATCCAGCGGTTCGTGTAGTGGTCGAACAGCACGCGCTGGTCACCATTGGCACCGCCCGGCAGTCCGGCCGTGGCCCAGAAACTGGTCATGCTCACGCGCGATGTCAGGTTGCCTGTGGCCTTGTCGTACACCGCGATGCTGCCGTTGTTCGACTCGAGGAACTGCGTCGTGCCAATCGCGCCCATGGTGTCGGGCGGACGGAAACAGGCCCCGATGGCCGCGGCGCAGTTGTCGAGCTGCGACGTGCCCTCGAAGCCGCGCACAAAGACACCTTGGGCGGCGGCTGAAGCCACTGCGCTCAACGCAGAAATGGCCAGCAAGGCCCGCCGCGCGGCGACCGGGGAAAGGAATCTCGACATGAGGAATCTCCTGGTTGAACGGGTACACGCCGTGGCAGGCAGTCGCGGCGCCGAAGGACAGACCTTGTGCCCGGGCACAACGGCCAAAGAGCTTGCGCTCCTCAACCCATTCCGACGAGTGGTGGTCACTGCCGTGAACGCCCGGGGAAAGTCCCTGTAATTTGAGGGTATTTGACGGGGGCGGGGTCTGCAACCAAAACCTGGGGACTCCCCCCGCGATCAAGGGGGAGCGTCAACCCTAGGGCGCCAGGCGGCGCCAGGCGGCTCCTGGGAAACCCCTGATTGCCCAGGCTCAACCCGACACCAGCCGCACCGCCAGCAGACCCGCCAGCACCGCCATGGTCAACCCAATCAGGGCGTCCAGCACCTGCCACGCCCGCGGCCGCGCAAACAGCGGGGCCAGCCAGCGCGCGCCATAGCCCAGCGCGCTGAACCACAGCACGCTGCTGGCCGACGCGCCGGCGGCAAACCACCAGCGGTTGTCGCCTTGCTGCGCGCCCACGCTGCCGACCAGCACCACGGTGTCCAGGTACACGTGCGGATTCAGCAAGGTGAAGGCGCCGGCCTGGGCCAGTGCCTGGCCCAGGCTGAGGCCAGGTTGGTCGGCCGCGGCCTGCAGGCTGCCGGGGCGCGCGGCACGCCACAAGGCGCGCAGGCTGTAGGCCGAAAGGAAGACCACGCCACCGGCCGTCAACCACCAGGCCAGGCCCGGTCGCGTCCCCAGCAGTCTCGCCAGGCCGGCCACGCCGGCCGTCATCAGCACGGCATCGCACAGCGCGCACAAGGCCACGACGGGGCCGACGTGTTCGCGCCGCAGGCCCTGGCGCAGCACGAAGGCGTTCTGCGCGCCGATGGCCACGATCAGGCCCAGGCCCAGAGCCGCGCCGGTGGCGGCGGCGGACAGTGCGGGGAGGGTGCTCATGGCGACCGATTCTGCTGGCAGCTGTCGCCGACCTGCGGGGCCGGCCGCGAGCATGTCGAACGGCGCGGGTTTCAAGCCGAGGTCACGGCGGACTCTGTGGCCCATATTCAGCGATCGGCGCCCGCCGCTGCAGGCCAGAATGGGAAGGCGGTTCAAAGCGGGCGGAGCTCATCGTCGGGCGGGCCCGCGAACCGTGCGGAGACGAACATGACCATCGCCAGACGCAACCACACCCGCATGCTCGGCAGCCAGGGCCCGGTGCTGCTGTACGCGCACGGCTTCGGCTGCAGCCAGCGGATGTGGGGCGCCGTCACGCCGGCCTTTGCCGACAGCCACCGCCAGATCCTGTTCGACTACGTGGGCAGCGGCCAGTCGGACCTGGCCGCGTTCGACCCCCAGCGGTATGCCACGCTGAACGGCTTTGCGCAGGACGTGCTCGAGGTCTGCGACGCCTACGGGCTGGCCTCAGGCGTCACCTTCGTCGGGCACTCGGTGAGCTGCAGCGTCGGGCTGCTGGCTTCGATCGCCCGGCCCGAACTGTTCGAGCGGCTGGTGCTGATCGGTCCGTCGCCGTGCTTTTTGAATGATCCACCGCATTACACGGGCGGCTTCGAGCGCGAGGATCTCGAGGGCCTGCTGTCGCTGATGGACCAGAACTACATCGGCTGGGCGCACTACCTGGCCCCGGTGGTGGCGGGCGCCGACGGCGCCGGGCAGACCGCCGGCGAACTGTCCGACAGCTTTTGCTCGACCGAACCTTCTGTGGCACGGGTGTTTGCGCGCGCGACTTTTTTTGCCGACAACCGCGCCGACCTGCCGCGCGTGACGCGGCCCTGCCTGATCCTGCAGCATCGCGACGATGCGCTGGCACCGCTGGCCGTGGGCGAGTACCTGCATGCCCACCTGCGCGGCAGCACGCTGCGGGTGCTGCCGGTCGCCGGCCACTGCGGCCACATGACCCATCCGCAACTGGTGGTCGATGCCATGCGTTCCTGCTTCGCAGCCGGGTAGCGCCGTGCCCGGGCCGCCGGTAGGCACCCCATGTTTGTGATCGACGAGGTGCCTTGTCCGGTGCTGGTCACCGATGGCCGGGGCGTCATCCTGGCGCTCAACCGCAACGCGTTGCAGGTCACCGGCGGCAGCGCCGAGGCCTGGCTGGGGCAGCCGCTGGAGACCCTGCTGCCGCTGCCCAGCCGCATCTTCCTGCAGACCCATGTCTGGCCCATGCTGCTGATGCACGGGAGCGCGCGTGAGATCCAGCTGCAGTTGTTCGACGCGCAGCGGCAGCGCCTGCCGGTGTTGGTGAACTGCGAACGCCGCCGCGACGGCGATGCCGAGTTCGGAGTCGGCGTCTGGGTCTGGGTCTTCTTCGTGGCCCACGAACGCAGCCGCTTTGAGGCCGAGTTGCTGGCGGCGCGCGCCCGCGCTGCCGACGCTGCGGCGACGGTGGCCGAGCGTGAAGACTTCCTGCGGACAGTCACCAACGCCGTGCCGGGCCAGGTCGGTTACTGGGACCGCGAGTTGCGTTGCCGTTTCGCCAACATCGGCTACCTGGACTGGTTCGGCCGGCGCCACGACGAGGTGATCGGCGCCGAACTGAAAGACCTGATGGACGCGCCGACGCTGCACCTCAGCCAGCCCTACATCGACGCCGTGCTGCAGGGGCGGCCGCAGCGCTTCGAGCGCAGCCAGCCCACGGCCGACGGCCGCGAGACCTGCGCGCTGGTGAACTACATCCCCGACCTCGGCGCCGACGGCGCCGTGCTCGGCTTCTTCGTGCTCACCATCGACATCTCGTCGCTGAAGGCGGCCGAGGGCCAGCTCAGGCTGGCCGCCAGCATCGTGGAAGACACCGTCGAGGCAATCATGGTCACCGACGGGTCGGATGTCATCCTGTCGGTCAACCCGGCCTTCACGGAGGTCACCGGCTACCCGGCGGCCGAGGCCGTCGGCCGGCCCGCGAGCTTGCTCGACGCCGGGCGCCATGACGACGCCTTCCATGCCGAGATACGCCGCGAACTGGCCACCCGCGGCCGCTGGAAAGGTGAGGTCTGGGCACGCCAGCGCGACGGCAACGTCGTCCTGGTGTGGCAGGCCGTGACGGCGATCAGCGCCGCACCGGGCATGCCGCAGCGACAGGTCTCGGTGTTCAGCGACGTCACCGAGCGCTTTCGGCACAGCGAGCGGCTGCGCCACCTGGCCCTCCACGACCCGCTCACCGACCTGCCCAACCGCATGCTGCTGCTGGAGCGGCTGGGGCAGTTGATCGCCCAGACCGAACGCGAAGACCGCATCGCGGCGGTGATCTTTCTCGACCTCGACCGCTTCAAGGCCGTCAACGACACGCTGGGTCATGCCATCGGCGACCGCTTGCTGAAGGCCGTGGCCGCGGACCTGCTGGCGCTGGTGCGCCATCCGGACACCGTGGCACGGTTGGGGGGTGACGAATTCGTGATCCTGGTGGACAACCCGGCCGGGCACGCCGAGGTCGAGAAGGTCGTCCGGCGCATCATTGCTGCCGTCGGCCAGCGCCGGATCGTCGATGGCCACGCACTGGAGGTGGGGGCTTCGCTGGGCATCGCGATGTTCCCGCAGGACAGCCACGACCGTGATCAACTCATCGCCCTGGCCGACACCGCGCTCTATGCGGCGAAGAGCGCGGGCCGCAACGGCTACCGGTTCTTCGGTGACCTCTGACTGACTGCCTCGACCCGTGGGGCGCGGCCTGCCTCAAGTCGGTGGCAGCGCCTGCCCGCCGAAACCGTCGCCCTGGCTGGGCGCGAGCAGCAGCGTCACCGGCTCGCCCAGCGTGGCCAGTTCGCAGTCGGCTTCGACGGCCTGGCGTTCGACGATGACGAAGTCGCCGTCCTGCAGCGCAATCAACCCGTGGTGCCAGGTGCCGGCGCGCAATGTCACGGCCTGTCGGCCAGTCACCAAGAAGGCGGCCAGGGTGGACGCATCAGGCGCATCCCCGCCCGTGGCCACCAACATCACGCAGGCCACGCCGCCCAGTGGCACGAAGGTCTGCGTGCCCAGGCGGTGGCGTTCCAGCACCTGCCAGGGGCCGCGCGGATCGCGAGCCTGGGCGCGAAAGACCGCGAGACAGGGCGCGCCGCCCGCCGCGGTGAGGTCCAGCGCGCCGACACCGTCCACGCGCAGGCTGCTGCCGTCGTTGATGGGCCGGCCCGCGCGGCCCCTGGCGCAGGCCAGCCAGCCGTAGGGCGCGAAGTTGTCCGCCGTGATGGGCTGGGCTTGCAGCGTCTTCATGCCCGCCCCGCGCGCGCCAGCATGGCGTGCAGCAGTACGTTGGCGCCGGCGCTCAGGTGGGCGGGCTGGGCGTCTTCGATCTCGTTGTGCGAGATGCCGTCCTTGCAGGGCACGAAGATCATCGCGGCCGGCGCCATGCGCGCCACATAGACGGCGTCGTGGCCGGCGCCGCTGACGACGTCCATCACCGACAGCCCGGCGCGCTGCGCGCCCTGGCGCACGGCGTCGACCAACGCCGGGTCGAATGGCTGCGGCGGGAAGTACACGACCTGCTCGATGGTGACCTCCAGCCCCGGCCGCGCCAGCGCGGCTGCGGCAGCGCGCAGCGCGGCATCCATACGCGCCAGACCTTCATCGCTGGCGTGGCGAAAGTCCACCGTGAAGCGCACGCGCCCCGGGATGGTGTTGCGTGAGCCCGGGAACACGCTCAGCTGGCCCACCGTGCCGCGGCCGTGCGGTTGCTCGGCCAGCGCCAGTTCATTCACGCGCTGCACCAGCGCGGCGGCGGGCAGCAGCGCGTCGCGTCGCAGGGCCATGGGGGTGGGGCCGGCGTGGGCTTCCATGCCGGTGACCTGCACGTCGTACCAGCGCTGGCCCAGCGCGCCGGTGACGGCGCCGATGGTGACGCCGGCGTCCTCCAGCACCGGGCCTTGCTCGATGTGGGCTTCGAAGTAGGCCGCGAAGCGCGGCGCGCCGTCGGCCACGGCGGCCGGTGCGCTGCCGGCCTGGCCGATGGCGTGGAGGGCCTGCTGCACGCTGGTGCCCTGGGCGTCGGTGGCGGCCAGGGCGTGGGCCAGCGTGAAGGCGCCAGCGTACACGCCCGAGCCCATCATCACCGGCACGAAGCGCGAGCCTTCTTCGTTGGTCCACACGCACACCTCCAGCGGCGCGCGGGTGGTGACGCCGGCCTCGTTCAGCGTGTGCAGCACCTCCAGGCCCGCCAACACGCCGTAGTTGCCGTCGAACTTGCCGCCGGTGGGCTGGGTGTCGATGTGGCTGCCAGTGGCCACGGCGGGCAGGCGGTCGTCGGCACCGGCGCGGTGCGCAAAAAGGTTGCCGATGGCGTCGGTGCGCACGATGCAACCCATCTCTTGCGCCCAGGCCGTGAAGAGTGCCCGACCCTGGCGGTCAAGCTCGGTCAGGGCCAGGCGGCAGACGCCGCCCTTGTCGGTGGCGCCGATGGCGGCCAGCGTCATCAGGCGCTGCCAGAGGCGGTCGCCGTTGATTTGCAGCGGGTCGGCAGCGAGGGCGGTGCCGGCGGATGTCGCTTGGGTGGCATTCATGGAGAGCGGTGGTTCGATGGGTACAGGCCGGGCGCGGCCGACCCGCATCATCCCCGGCGACGGGCCGGCGGTCCATCGGGGCGAGCGAGCAAGCGGCGTGCCGTGCCACCTAGAATTGCAGCCCATGCCGACTGCTGCCGCCGATCTGACCTGCCAGCAGCTGTCGCTGTTCGACGAAGCCCCGTCGCCGCCGCTGGCCGCCGCACCCGCGCCGGCCCCTGCCGCACCACAGCCGGCGCCGCCGGACGACTTCCGCCACCCCCGTTCGCAGCGCGAAATCAAGCTCGGTGAGCACCACGTCGCCTACGAGCTGCGTCGCGCGCGGCGGCGCAGCATCGGTTTCGTCGTCGGCGCCGAGGGCCTGAGCGTGAGCGCGCCGCGCTGGGTGGGCGTGGGCGAGGTCGAGTCGGCGCTGCGTGAGAAGGCGGCCTGGATCCTGCGCAAGCTGCACGAGCAGCGCGAACGCGGCCAGCGATTGGCGGCGGCGCGGGTTGATTGGCGCGACGGCACGTCCATCCCTTTCCTGGGCGAAACCGTGATCGTGGTGCTGGACCCGCGCACCACCGGCGCGGTGCTGAACACGGATGCCGATGCGCTGCCCGGCGTGCCGCGGTTGACGCTGCACCTGGGCCTGCCGCAGGCCGCCGCGCCAGCGCAGATGCGCGATGCCGTGCAGAGCTGGCTGCAGCGCCAGGCACGGCGTATCTTCGAGGAGCGCTGCGCCGTCTTCACGCAGCGCCTGGGCGTGCGCATGACGCGCTTGAGCCTGAGCTCGGCCTCCACCCGCTGGGGCAGTGCCAGCGCCAGCGGGGCGATCCGCCTGAACTGGCGGCTGGTGCACTTTGCGCTGCCGGTGATCGACTACGTGGTCACACACGAACTGGCGCATCTGAAGGAGATGAACCACAGCCCGGCCTTCTGGGACGTCGTTCGCACTGCGCTGCCCGAATTCGAGCAGGCCCGAGGCGCCTTGCGCACCGAACTGCTGCCGGCTTTCGACTGAGCATCCCCCCAATGGGGGTGTCGTGCGGCCGGCTCGTGTCCTCCTTTGGGTGGATGCGGTAAACAACGGCAGCCTGCACACTGAACGCAGATCGCTGTCGTAACAACAAGTTAGCTTCGATTCGGGCTGGGAGGCCCGTTGAACGGGCGGCAGGTGGGGGGCAACCCCCACCTGCCGCTTTTTCACTTCTCCGGCCTGTTGAGCGCTAGACGGTGCTGAAGCGCTGCACGCCGTCCGACCCCGGCGCATGGCGCAGGCGGTCTTGGTAGAGCAGGGTGTGCAGGTGGGCCAGCGATTCGCCCATCGCGAAGGTGGTTTGGTGCAAGTCCAACACCCGCTTGAAGAGCACCGGCAGCAGGTCGGCCGCGCTGTGCGGGCGCTCGGCGCAGGCGGCCAGGGTCTCGGCCAGGCGCTCGTCGTGGTGCTGGTGGAGCTGGTCCATGCGGACCTGCAGGCCGGTGAAGGGCTTGCCGTGCGACGGCAGCACCAGCGTGCTGGCAGGCAGGTCGCGAAAGCGCTCGATCGATTCCAGGTACAGCCGCAGCGGGTCAGCTTCGGGTTCGACCTCGATCACGCTGACGTTGGTGGAAATGCGCGGCAGCACCATGTCGCCCGCGATCAACACGTCCAGGCCAGGGCAGTGCAGGGCTATGTGCTCGGGTGCGTGGCCGTAGCCGGCAATGCAGTGCCAGGGGTGGCCGCCGATTTCCAGCGCCATCCCGTCCATCAACCGGCGAAAGCGGCCGGGCACCTGCGGCACCATGCGGCTGTAGTAGTCGCTGCGGGCACGCACCTGGGCCAGCGCGTCGGGGTCGGTCAAGCCGTGCAGCGCGAAGAAGTTGGCCGAGGCCTCGCCGCCAAAGCCGGTGGTCGACTGGCTGGCCATGCGGGCCACGTTCCAGTCGGTGCTGCTGATCCACAGGCGGCAGCTGAAGCGTTCGCACAGCCAATGCGCCAGGCCGATGTGATCCGGGTGCATGTGGGTGCAGACCACGCGCAGCACGGGCAGGCCCTGCAGCTCGGGGCTGATGAAGATCTGTTCCCAGGCTGCGCGGGTGGTGTCGTCGTTGATGCCGCAGTCGACGATGGTCCAGCCTTCCACGCCGGCCTGCCGGTCGCGCAGCAGCCACAGGTTGATGTGGTTCAGCGCAAAGGGCAGCGGCATGCGCAGCCAGCGCACGCCCGGGCGCAACTCCAGCGTGGTGCCGGTGGTGGGCAGGGCGTCGCCCCAGGGGTAGTGCAGGGCGGCTTCTTGGGCGTTGGGCATCGGTGGGCTGGGCTGTGTACCGACCCAGTCTAACGACCGC
>JANNWL010000483.1:0-7740 GCA_031414735.1 Burkholderiales bacterium
CTTGCGACTGCCGGGCTTGAAGGTCCAGCTGCGTGGCCAGCGCCTGCAACTGCGCCACCAGGGCCGGCAGATGCTGCGCCTGCTGCTGCCGCTGCAGCAGGGCTTGATCGCGCTGCTGCTGTTGCCGGAAATCGCGCGAGAAGCCGTGCAGCGTGGTGGCCGCATGGGTGTCCAGCAGCTGGCCGGCGTGCATGCGTTCACGCCGGCACAGCGCCGACATCAGACCCAGCATGGCCGACGCCGCCACGCCGGCCACCGAGGTGCCGAAGGCCAGGCCCAGGCCACGCACCGGGGCGGACAGCGAATCGCGCATGGTCTGCATGTCGGTGGCGCGTTCCAGCGCCAGGCCGGTGCCGTTGAGCGTGACGACCATGCCCAGAAAGGTGCCCAGCATGCCCAGCAACACCAGCAGGCCCACCAGGTAGGGCGTCAGTGCGGGCCCGGGCAGGCCAGCCCGTTCGCCATCGACGCGCAACCGCACGGTGTGGCGCAGCGCCGCGGGCACCTGCTCCAGCCAATCACCCAGACGCGTGGGCGGCGCGTCCAGGCTGCGCAGCGCTTGGCTCAGGTGCGCCGTGTCGTGCTGAAAGCGCTGCAGTTCGAGCGCGCCCATGACGTAGAACGCCGCCATCAGCAGCGTCATGCCCAGGGCCGGCGCGTTGGCCAGTGCGTGCGGGCGCAGGTAGCCCGCGGCCACCCAGCCGATGGCCAGCAGGCCGGCGAGCGCAGCGGCCCGGTACAGATGCTTAGTCATGAAGTCCTTGGGGCGGGCCGCGCAGGGTGTCCCGCAGGCCCTGGGCGGGTTGCAACCGCAGCGCGAGCTCGGCCCGCAGCAGGCGTTGCATGTCGCGGCGAAAGGTGTCCAGCCAGCTGGTCTGCGGCGTGGCTTCGCCGTCGGCCCGGCGCAGCCGCGAGAAGTGTTTGTCCAGCAGGGCCGGCATTTGCGCCAGCTGCGCCTGTTCCTGGGGTGCCAGCACGCGGGCCATCACCGCGTCCAGCGCGGCCAGCTGGGCCAGCTCGGGCGACTGGCGCGCCACCGCGTCGCGCAGCTGCGCACGCAAGGGCGTGATGGCGGCATCCATCGCCTGCTGAAGATCGATGTAGCGGCGGCGAAAGGGCACGAAATCGCTGCCGTCTTCCGTGACCGTCGACGACTCGTCGGCCACGGCGCGCGCCAGGGCGTCGTGGACCTGGGTGAATGCGGCCTCGAGCGGGTGGACAGGGCTCCGTTCGGGTGGACGGCGGACGGCCGCGGCCAGCGGGGCTTGCAGCACGGCGGACAGCGGTATGGTGCCCTGCCAGCCCAGCCACCGACCCATGCCTTCGACGAACGAAGGGGGCGTCGCGTCGCGGGCGACGAGGGCCCACTGGGACAGCAATCCCACCAGTTCAGAGCCCTTCAGGCCCGCGCCTGGGGGTGGCGCCAAGGTTCGCTCCATGCTGGGCGGGGTTCATCGAGAGCGGAACCCAGCACTCTACACCGCGCCGCCGCGCGGCCCTGGGCTGCCCTCAGACCCAGCCCTGGCGCCACTTGGTGGCGTCGGTGAGCTCCCGCCAGGGCAGCACGACGCTGCGCAGGGTGTGCACGGCCTGCAGCTCCACGGCGTCGATGCGCGTGGTCGGCGGCTCGGGCAGCACCACGCGAGTCACAAGGAAGTGTTTCTCCTTGCGCAGCGGGGCTACGGCCGTCCACTTGGTATGGAGCAGCTTTTTTGGGCTGAGGGGGTTCCTGGGGCTGGGAGTCATCAGCCGATGATGCGGCCTGCGCGCTTGACCGCGATCAGGCCCCGGGGATGCAGATCGTGATCAGGTTTGTCCTGCCTCAAGGCCACGCAGGTCGGCCCTGCCTAGACTCAGGTTGCCGAGACAGCAGTGGGCCGGTCGTTGGCCGTGCGCCGAAGAACAAGGAGACACGCCATGCCAGAGCAAGCCCCCACGCGCGCAACCAGGCCCGCGCCTGCGCCCGATGCAAAGGAGATCACCAAGGTCTGCGCCGATATCGCCCAGCGTTCGGCGCGTCTGCTGGGCAGCCATATCCAGCGGCAGATGGCCCAAGGCTTGAAGCCGCCGTCGGACGAACTGGGCATCGCGCGCGCCTACATGGAGTTGATGTCCCAGGTCATGGCCCACCCGCAGCAGCTCGTACAGGCGCAGATGGATCTGATGCACGACTACATGGCCCTGTGGCAGCAATCGATGCTGGGCCTCATGGGCCTGAAGTCAGTGCCCGTGGCCCAGCCGAAAAAGGGCGACAACCGTTTCAGGGACCCGGAGTGGGAGAAGAACTTCCTGTTCGACTTCGTCAAACAGAGTTACCTGATCACCGCGCGCCACGTTCAGGACTGCGTGGCCGAAGTGCAGGGCCTGTCGCCCACGTCGAGCAAGAAGGTCAACTTCTTCACGCGCCAGTTCATCGATGCCCTGGCGCCCACGAACTTTGCGCTGGGCAATCCCGAAGTGCTGCGCGAAACCGCCAAGAGCGGTGGCCAGAACCTGCTCAGGGGCCTGGCCAACCTGCTGCGCGACATCGAGGACGGCGGTGGCCAGTTGCGCGTGAAGATGACCGACCCGACGGCCTTCGAGCTCGGCAAGAACGTGGCCGTCACCCCGGGCCATGTCGTGCTGCAGACCCCGCTGATGCAGTTGCTGCAATTCAGCCCGACGACGGCGCGCCAGTACAAGCGGCCGCTGCTCATCGTGCCGCCCTGGATCAACAAGTACTACATCCTTGACCTCAAGCCCGGCAACTCCTTCATCAAGTGGGCCACCGACCAAGGCCACACCGTGTTCTGCATTTCGTGGGTCAACCCCGACAAGGCCCTGGCCGGCAAGCTCTTCGACGACTACATGACCGAGGGCTTGCTCGTGGCCCTGGACGCGGTCGAAAAGCAGTGCGGCGTGAAGCAGATGAACCTCATCGGCTACTGCCTGGGCGGCACGCTGCTGGGCGCCACCCTGGCTTACCTGGCGGCAAAGAACGACACCCGTGTGGCCTCGGCCACGTACTTTGTGTCGTTGCTGGATTTTTCGATTCCCGGCGAACTGGGTGTCTTCATCGACGAGGGGCAGGTGGCGTCGCTGGAGAAGAAGATGTCCGAACGCGGCTACCTCGAAGGCTCGGAGATGGCCGGCACCTTCAACCTGCTGCGCGCCAACGACTTGGTCTGGTCGTTTGTGGTCAACAACTACCTGTTGGGCAAGCAGCCGTTCCCGTTCGACCTGCTGTACTGGAATGCCGATTCGACCCGCATGCCTTACAAGATGCACAGCTTCTACCTGCGCAACATGTACCTGGGCAACCTGCTGCGTGAGCCGGGCGGCATCACCCTGGCGGGCGTGCCCATCGACCTGTCGAAAGTGAAGACGCCGAGCTACTTCGTGTCGACCGCGGAAGACCACATCGCACCCTGGCGCGGCACCTACCTGGGCGCCACCGTCCTGGGCGGCCCGGTGCGCTTCGTGCTGGGTGGCTCGGGCCACATCGCCGGCATCATCAACCCCCCCTCGGCGCAGAAGTACGGCTACTGGACGCACCCAGCGAAGACTTTGCCTGCCAGCGCAGACGACTGGATGGCCGGCGCCGTGCAGCACGAAGGCAGCTGGTGGACCGATTGGCAGGCCTGGGTGACCGGCCTGGACGCCGCGCAGGTACCCGCCCGCGACCCGGCCCAGGGCAAGCTCAGGCCGCTGCAAGCAGCGCCGGGCTCCTACGTACAGCTGCAATCGGAGCAGACACGCCCATGAGACTGAAACACAAGGTTTGCATCATCACCGGCGCGGCCCAGGGCATCGGCCTGGCGACTGCGTTGAAGTTTGCCGATGAAGGCGCCCGCGTCGTCATCTGTGACCTCAAGCCCGATGGCGTCGAGCAGGCCGTGGCGCTGGTGCGCGCCCGTGGCGCCCAGGTCCTGGGCTTTGCGCTGGACGTCACCGACCGCGACGCCCTGGACCACATGGCTGCGGCCGTGAAGGAGCGCTTCGACAGCATCGACGTGCTTATCAACAACGCCGGCATCACCAAGGACGCGCGGCTGCAGAAGATGACGCTGGAACAGTTCGACGCCGTCATCGACGTCAACCTGCGCGGCGTGTTCCACGCGACGCAAGCGGTGCTCCACACGATGATTGCTCAAGGCGCGGGCGTGATCCTGAACGCCAGCAGCGTGGTCGGCATCTACGGCAACTTTGGCCAGACGAATTACGCGGCGTCCAAGTTCGGCGTCATTGGCTTCACCAAGACCTGGAGCCGCGAACTCGGGCCCAAGGGCATCCGCGTGAATGCCGTCGCGCCGGGCTTCGTCGAGACCCCCATCCTGGCCACGATTCCGGACAAGGTGCTGCAGCAGATGCGCGAACAGGTGCCGCTGCACCGGCTGGGCAAGCCCGAGGAAATCGCCAACGTCTACGCCTTTCTGGCCAGTGACGAGGCCAGCTACATCAACGGCGCGGTGATCGAGGTTTCGGGCGGCATGACGGTCTAGCGCCGCCGGCGTGTGTGTCCAGACCGTGCGCCAAGACGCAGGCTGAACTAACATCCAGGCATGGGGGTATTGATGCGGTCGCTGCTGGTCTGGTTGTTGGTGCTCGGGCTTTGTACCCAAGGCGCTGCGGCTGCAACCCGGGCGTTCTGTGGTCCCGATCACCATGGCGGCGGTAGCGCCATGGCCTTGCAGGCGTCAGCGCCTGCCCATCATGCGCACCATGGCGACGGTGAGGCTGCCGCCCACGGGCAGCGTCACGCCGGGCCGCTGGCCGACGCCGACTCCTCGGCGCTGGCAAGCGAAGCCACCGGCAGCATCGGCGACGCCAGCGCGCACAAGTGCAGCGCCTGTGCCTCGTGCTGCGCAGGGGGCGCCCTCCTGAGTCCGGTGCTGCACGTGCCGGCACCCATGTTCGCCCCTGCCGTGTTCTCCGTGGTGGTGCCTGGCGTCGACACCTTCGCCGCCGACGGCCCCGACCGTCCCCCCCGAGTCGTCCCCGCGTAGCCGGCGAGTTCGCCGCGTGCCTTGGCGCGCGGGCCTGCGCCGGGTTCTGTCCCTGCTCTGCCGCGCTTGCGGCAGGGCGGGATCCAGTTTCCAACGCGAGGACACCATGGCCAATTCCACCCCTATTCCCGCCTGGCACAGGCGCGCATTGCAGGCCTGCCCATCGGCACTCCTGGTCGGCCTGTCCCTGGCTGCCCTGGCAGCGCAGGCTCAACCGGCCGGCAAGGCCGCCCGGCCCGATCCCCTGGATTCCAACGCCAGCGTGCCGGCGCTGCGCTATGCACCGTCGTTGCCCACGACCCCACGGCCGGGTGACGACAAGCCGATTTCCTGGCGCGATGCAAACGACACCGTGACCCGCATTGGCGGCTGGCGGGTCTACGCCCGTGAGGCGCAGCAGCCCGATCCGTTGCCCGCCAGCGCATCCGGGCACAAGTCGCCATGAAGCCCGCCGCCATGAACACCCCGAGCAAGGCTTCACTGCGGCGACGCCTCTGTGCCGTGCTGGGCAGCGCCCTTGTCTTGGGCGGCTGCGCCTCGTTCAGCCCCGACGGCGGCTTCGCCTCGGTGGAGAAGACGGCCAAGGACCGGCTCGGCAAGGACCTGCAGTGGGCCCGCTCCGACGCCGACCAGGACAGCATCGCCAAGCGCGTCAGCGAGCTGTTGTCCAAGCCGCTGAGCGTGGACGACGCCGTGCAGGTGGCCCTGCTGAACAACCGCGGTCTGCAGGCCAGCTTCCAGGAACTCGGCATCACCGAGGCCGAAGTCGTGCAGGCCGGGCGCCTGCCCAACCCAGGCTTCAGCTTCGGCCGCAGCAGCAAGGGCGACGAACGCGAGATCGAACGCGGTCTGCACTTCAACCTGGGCCGGCTGCTGGCCATGCCGTTGATTGGCCAGATGGAATCGCGCCGCTTCTTGCAGACACAAGGCATGGTCGCCACCAGCGTGCTGTCGCTCGCCGCCGAGACGCGCAAGGCCTACTACACCGCGCTGGCCGCAGAAGAGACGGTGCGCTACATGCAGCAGGTGAAGCAGGCGGCCGACGCCAGCAACGAACTGGCGCGGCGCATGGAGCAGGTGGGCAACTTCAACAAACTGCAGCGCGCGCGCGAGCAGGTCTTCTTCGCCGATGCCTCGCTCAACCTGGCCCGCGCCGAGCAAGCACAGCGTGCCACGCGCGAACGCCTGACCAGGCTGCTTGGCGCCTGGGGCATGCAGACGCAGTTCATGCTGCCCGCGCGCCTGCCTGATCTGCCCAAGACGGTGCTCGACCTGCCCGACATCGAGCGCGTGGCCATGGCGCAGCGGCTGGACGTGCAAGGCGCCCGGCAGGCCAGCGAGCTGACTGCCCGCAACCTGGGCCTGACGCGCACGACGCGCTTCATCAACGTGCTGGAGTTGGGCGCCAAGCGCATCGGGTCCAACGAGGGCCCGACCGAGCGCGGCTGGGAAGTCGGCTTCGAGCTGCCCTTGTTCGACTGGAGCGGTGCCCGCGTGGCGCGTGCCGAGGCCGTGTACATGCAGAGCCTGCACCGCGCCGCCGAGACGGCCGTGAATGCACGGTCTGAGGTGCGCGAGGCCTACACCACCTACCGCTCGGCCCACGATATCGCCCGCTACCAGCGCGACGAGGTCGTGCCGCTGAACCAGCGCATCTCCGAGGAGAACCTGCTTCGCTACAACGGCATGTTGATAGGCGTGTTCGAACTGCTCGCCGACGCGCGCAGCCAGATCGCCAGCGTGCATGGCGCCATCCAGGCCTTGCGCGACTTCTGGATCGCACAGGCCGATCTCGACATGGCGCTGATCGGCAAGCCCAGTCTCGCGTCGTCTGCGGGGGCCACCGGTCCCGCCATGGCGACCGAGGCGGCCAAACCAGGACATTGAACATGAAGGACTCCCCCATGCACGATAGAAGCCTGCTATCCCGACGCAAGATGTTGGGTGGCGCCAGCGCCATCACCGCGGCCGTTGCGGCCGCCTCCGTCAGCAAGGTGGCCATGGCTGCCTTGCCAGAACCGGTGATGCAGACCAAGCCCGACACCATGCCGCCCCTGGTGCCCAACACCGGCCGGCCCTACAACCCGGTGGTCACGCTCAATGGCTGGACGCTGCCCTGGCGCATGAACCAGGGCGTCAAGGAATTCCACCTCGTGGCCGAACCCGTGGTGCGCGAGATGACACCCGGCTTCAAGGCCCACCTGTGGGGCTACAACGGCCAGAGCCCGGGTCCGACCATCGAGGTGGTCGAGGGCGACCGGGTGCGTATCTTCGTCACCAACAAGCTGGGTGAACTCACCAGCATCCACTGGCATGGCCAGCGCTTGCCGAATGGCATGGACGGTGTGACGGGCCTGAACCAGCCCGGCATCCCGCCCGGCAAGACCTACGTCTACGAGTTCGTGGCGCGCCGGCCGGGCACCTTCATGTACCACCCGCATGCCGACGAGATGGTGCAGATGGCGATGGGGATGATGGGTTTCTGGATTACCCATCCGAAGGGCAAGCACCCGTTGATCGAAGAGGTCGACCGCGACTTCTGCTTCCTGCTGAACGCCTACGACATCGACCCCGGCAGCGCCACGCCGAAGATCATGACGATGCTCGACTTCAACTTGTGGAGCTGGAACAGCCGCATCTTCCCGGGCATCGACCCGCTGGTGGTGCGCCACATGGACAAGGTGCGCATCCGTGTGGGCAACCTGACCATGACCAACCACCCCATCCACCTGCACGGTATGGAGTTCCTCATCAC
>JANNWL010000484.1:0-6394 GCA_031414735.1 Burkholderiales bacterium
TTCAAGCTCCATGGTTCGGGGTGCGCGATGTCAGACCAGCACAGCGTGAACAGGCCGGCGCAATGACCGTGGCAAGGTGGGCCCGCGACCGAAACGCACTACCAGGTCTGGGCGCTGACCCGCGAGCCCGAGAGCAGCGGCGAACTGCGGCCGAACCGAAACCACTTCGACCGGCTGGTTCAGGAACGCGTTGCGTATGCCCAGCGCCGTGGCTTGCAGTGCGAAGCGTTCGTAGCAGCGTCCCACTTCGACCCAGTGCGCCTTATCGGCGGTCTGGCCGACGAAGACAGCGATCCCGGCGGAACTGCGCACCTGGCGCGCGTACTTGTCGTTCTCGCCCTTCGCGGTCAGGAGCCAGCGAAACGCCAGGTCGCCGATCCACGACGGGATGTTCGGGTTGCCGGAAGACGCGCTGTAGAGCCCGTCGCGCATGCGAACGGCGTCCGTGCCGTTGAAGCGGATCCATTCCTTCAGCTCCTTGACGAAGGCAGCGTCGGTCAGTTGCGCCGTGTTGCCTTGAATCACGTATTCCAGCGTCTGCTCCATCGCCCGGCGCTCCGTCAGCAGCAGCAGGCGCACGGTGTCCGAACTGCCGGCGTGCTGCAGGAGCGCCAGTTCTTCGGTGGACAAGGCTTTGCCGTCGTAGTCACCGCGTGTGCACTGGCGCAGTGGGATGGCCGTGAACAAGGGCGTCTTCTGCGCTCTGGTGGGCTCGAGCATCACGCGCACGGCATTGCCGGGTGCGTCAAATTGCGCATCGCCCTTGAGGCCGTAGGCGAGCGCCGCCTGGATCAGGTTTTCGGTGGCGCAGCCCAGCGAGACGAAGACGTGATGGTCTTCGGGGTCCACCGCAGGGCATCGGCGTGCCAGGTCGGGCAGAACGCCGATGGACCGGCCATTGGCGTCGATCGCGAACTTCCAGCATTGCGTGTTGTGGCTGGACGGGGCCAAGGTGGCACAGCGGACCAGTTCCCGCCCGAGCACCGCTCCGCTGAGATCCGTCAACGCGCCCAGCTTCCAGGTGCGCTCGGCGACCGCTTCGTAGCCGTCGGACGCAGGCTCCGGGGAACAACCGGACGACGCCAAAGCGCTGGCCGCCAGCAACGGCGTCGAAGCGGCGAACTGCCTGCGTGTGATCATGGTTTGGATGTCCGAGGCCGTTGACCGGCGGTGGCTAGAAGGCCCATGCCCACAACGGCCGCGGCAATCAGGCCAAGGTCCGGCTGCACGCCCAGGAGAAACGCAGCTTGGGCGCCGACAAGGCACCACAGCAACGGGGCGAACAACGGGCTTCGCGGCGTGGGCGGCACTGCGAAGCACAGCAGGCCGATGGTGAAGATGGTCGTCGGGCACGGCAGGCCGAAGGTTGGCGTCGCCGGATACGGATGACCGGCGTAGGCCGACCAGACCGGGTACACCACCAAGGCAAAGACGATGAGCGCGACGCCGGCCGCTCCCTTCGAGCCTGGCACCCACCGGAAGGCGAGCCTTCGCCGAATCACGCCCTGCCAGACGAAGACGGCCGCACCGCCGGCTGATAGAGCCGCGAAGCCATACGCCGCAGGACTGATGCGCGCGAAGAAGGCCAGGTGGTAGGCCAAGGCGATCCAGGCCCAAAGAACACCGAGGACCGCGGACACGGCCACGCCGGACCAGGGCCGCGGCCAAAGCACCGCTGCCAACGCCGCGCTGGCCAGGGCAACGAGGAACCACTGCGCCGGCCACACGGCCGTGTTGTAGTCACGGAAGACACCGTAGAACTCTTCGACCGTGAACGGAAGCGCCATAGCCGCGCAGCCTACGTGACATGACATCCAACGGTCTGTGCGCTGACGGACATGGCACAACGGCCTGGGTCTGCGCCAACTCGACCCTCGCGTTGACGAAGTTTGGCCGGATATCGGATCAGTTGCTTCTGGGTCCGCACTTGGCCTCGGGACTGGTCACGACGTTGCACCTGTCGAAGCCTTCAGGCTTGGTCGCGCCGCGCGTTGTCCGGTACGGGCCGAAGCACTCGACGCTCTCGTCGTAGATGCGCCACCACGTCATGCAGTCTGTGTCGGCTGTGACGAGCTCGGTCGGTCGCTTCGCGCCAGACTGGGACGCCGCCCGTGCCGGACGTGGTGCGCTTGAACCGCGATCTGAGGGTGCCTTGGCTGCAGCCTTGCGCGCCCTTTCCTTGTCGTCGGCCACTCGTTGCTCAGCTGCCCGACGTTGCTCAGCGGAAAGCTCGTACTTCTGCGAATCAGTGCAGACGGCGACCTTTCTGTACTTTTCCGGAACCACCTCCGCGATCTGGGTACGGCCACTCTCGTCCACCCATCGACAAAGGGACGTGGCCTGTACGCTGGCCGAGAGCAGCGACAGCGAAGAGGTGGCGAGCAATAGGCAAATGTTCATGTTCAAAACTCCCTTGCGATCTCGGATGCCGGCACCGCGAATGAGCGGGCGCATGCGGCGGCACCCACGGGCAACACGCGGACGATCGTCCTGGCGTGCAGGGCGACAAGCCACCGATGGCGCCGGCGCCGGCGCTGGTTCGACGCACGATTCACGGCGTGGTGCTGCTGTAGGCCTTGAAGGTGATGGTCAGCGCAACCACCAGGAGGAGCCCTTCCAAGGCCATGAAGGTCATTGAGCCTGCGCCCTGCATGGCCTGCAGATACTGGCTTGCCGCGAACATGCGGACCAAGCCGAGCGCAAGGAAGAACCAACCGGACAAGGTGATGAGGACGGTCCAGTTGCGAGCCCAGACGTTGTGCGACCTGACCACGGCCAGTCCAGCGACGAACAGTAGGACGCCCGAGAGATAGACGACCGGTGGGATCTGGGTGTCGTAGAGCGTGGGCTGAACCAGTGGGAACTCGGAGACGAGTATGGCAACCAGAGCGGGGCCGACAAGACCGCCGACTTGCTTGGAGTTCGCCACGGCTGTCCCTTGGGTTGGCCTCATCAGGATTGCCGCGGCGTACCGAGGGGCCCTGCCGCGGAACCGTCCTTCGCACGGTCTGGCGCTCCGCCCGCAATGCGGTCCTCCCAGTCCACCCAAGCCACCGCCTCCGCTTCAAGGTACCGGCTCACCGCCTCGCCCAGAGTCGCAAAGAAGCGTTGCTCGCCGAGGCTGGAGAAGAGCCCGAAGCGCTTGAGCTTGTCCTTCACCGGCCCCTTCATCTCCGCAAAACACAGCTCGATGCCGGCCTCGCGCAGGGTCTGGTCGAGTTCTTCCAGTGCATCGGCGGACGTGACGTCGACGCTGGTGATCGGCTCGGCGCCGACGACCATCCAGCGCACGGGCGTCGGTGAGTCGGCCACGGCGTCAAGCACGCGGCTCTTGAACAGCTCGGCGTTGGCGAAGAACAGGGGCGCGTCCCAGCGGAACAGCACCAGGCCCGGCACCACCCGGGCCGCGGGATGGCGCGCGATGTCGTGATAGCCCTTGATGCCATCGACACGGCCCAGCACTGCCGAATGCGGCCGCCAGCCGTCCCACAGGAATTCGATCACCGCAACCACGATCGCCAGGCCGATGCCGGGGATGGCCCCCAGCAGTGCCACGCCGAGCAGGCAGCCCATCGACAGCCAGAATTCCCAGCGCTGGATGCGCCAGATGCGGCACAGGTCGGCGACCTGGATCAGGCCGATGGCCGAAGCGATCACCACCGCGGCCAGGGCGGCGACCGGCAGGTTGCGCAACAGGCCGGGTGCCACCAGCAGCAGGGTGCCGACAGCCAGCGCGCCCACCACGCCGGTGAGTTGCGTTCTGGCGCCCGCCGCCTCGGCCACCGGCGTGCGCGAAGCGCTGGCGCTGATCGGAAAGCCTTGGAACAACCCGGCGGCCACGTTGGCCGCACCCAGGCCCACCATTTCCTGGTTGGGGTCGACGAAGGAGGCGGTGCGCCCGGCATAGGTGCGAGACAACACGCTGGTGTCGGCAAACGAGATCAGCGCCACCGCCAGCCCACCGAGCAGCACGGGTGTGATGTCGCTGGTGCCTATCAACGGCAGCGAGAAAGCGGGCAGGCCTTGCGGCAGCGTGCCGAGCACCGGCACCGCTGCGTGGGCGCCGGTGGCCACTGCCAGCCCTTGCAGGGTGACGAGCAGCGTTGCGCCGACGACAGCGATCAAGACCCCCGGCACCCTGGGATAACGCCTGAGCAGCAGGATCGTCAGCAGCGTGCCCGCGCCGATGGCCAGGGCCGGCAGGTTTGTGTTGCCGGCCAGCACGGCCGACACGAACAGCCGCGACTCGTCCAGCAGTCCATGGGCATCGACATCAAAGCCGAACAGCGCCGGCAACTGGCTGGCGATCACCGTCAGCGCAATGCCGTTCATGTAGCCGTAGCGGATGGGCTTGGACAGCAACTCGGTGACGAAGCCCAGCCGCGCAACACCGGCCGCGACGCACAACGCACCCGACACCAGGGCCATCATGCCGGCCAGCGCGATGGCACGTTGCGGGTCGCCCGCCGACAGCGGCAGCACGACGGCCAGGATGAGTGCGGCCAGTGAAGAGTCCGGCCCCAGCAACAGGATGCGGCTGGGGCCGAACAGCGCGTAAGCCAGCAACCCGGCCATGGTGGCGTACAGGCCGCAGATGCCGGGCACGCCAGAGCCCACGGCGTAGGCGATGCCCACCGGCACCAGGACGGCAGTCAACGCCAGGCCGGCCATCATGTCGTGCGGCAGCCACGCACGCTGGTAGTTGCGCAGGACGTGCAGGCCCGGTAGCCAGTGCAGCCACCCCGTCTGGCCAGTCGCAATTGAAGTTCGCACGGGGCGCGCGACTCGGCCGATCTCCGGCGGGGCGGTGGGTGGGATGAACTTGTTCATCGAGGGTATCGCGCGGGCAGGCGCTCAATCCTTCTCTCGCTGGCCCTTGCCGCGTTCGCCACTCCCCTTGCCTTCAGGCTCGCCGCTGGCACTGCGGTGGCATCGCACGCAGTTCTGCAGGTCTTCGGTGATGCCTTCTTCGCGGTGCTTGGCCTGCACATTGGCGGGAGTGTGCTCGTGGCAGCCGTAGCAGGTGTACTTTTGGTAGACGTTGCCGGTGTGGCAGGTCACGCAAGTCGCGTTGTGGTCCTTGTCGAGTGGAAAGAACTTGGCGTGGTCGAAGGTGGCCGGCTTCCAGGCATCGAGCTTGTGGCATTGCGCACAGTTGCCCGTCAACTGCTTGTGCAGCGTATCGATGGGCGCCTGGTGGCAGCTTTCGCAGCGGTCGCGCGTCTGCGGCCGCAGCAAGGCGTGCGAGAACGCCTTTCGGCTTTGCTGCGTCAACTTCGGGCCGGCGTGGTCGCTGTGGCAGGCCATGCAGTTCTGCTCGGTCAAGTCCTGGTGGAACGACGCCTTCAGGCGGGCTGCACCGGCAACCGACACGGACTTGATCGCCACCCCTTTGGTTGTGCGCTGGCCGATGTCGGGCAGCGCGTGGCAGGCGATGCAGCGGTCGGCGCTGGCGCCACGCAAGGGTGCGTGGCAGGCAAAGCAGTCGGTGGTCAGCTCGGCGTGGCCCTGCTCCAGCGCGCCCGGAGCCACCATCAAGTGCGGGTACGCAAAGGCCAGCCCCACCAGTACCAGCAGGTTGGCACTGATCACGATCCAGAACCAACGGCCCTTCAGCTTCACGTCCAGCTCCAGAACAGGAACTCGGCCACGATGTGCGCCAGCGCCAGCACCGCAAAGGCCAGCGTGATGGGGAAGTGCACCGCGCGCCACTGCTTGACGGCGTCGAAGGTCAGGCTGTCCCAGTAGGTGCGTTCCGACTGCTGCTCGGTCGTCAGGCCCTGCGCCCGCATGCGCAGCCGCGCTTCGTCGAGGCGGCGCCGCGCGCGCCCCAGCAGGAACTTGCCCGTCAAGCCGCTGGCGACGTTGATGAGCATCGCCACGATGGCCAACCAGGCCAGGATCGAGTTGAAATGGATGCCGGCATGCACCAACACCAGCAGCGAGCCCGCCCACGCCATGTATTCATGCAGTCGCAGTAGCTTGGCGGGCTGGCCGGACAGGATCAGCTTGCGCTTGCGCAGCGAATAGGCCAGCGACCCCAGGATCAACAGCGTGCCGGGAATGCCCAGCCAGCGGCCGATCCACACCGCGTCGAGCAGGTGCAAGGCCGCGTCGCACAGCAACGCCGCCGCCGCCAGTGCCAGCAACGACAGGTAGAACGGCAGCACCTCGCGGCTGAGCAGGCGGGCTTGCATGGCGCTCATGGCGTGTTGCTCATGTCATGCGCTTCATACATCCAACACCAAGTCGCATTGCGGCCTGCCCACGCACAGCAGGCAATGGCCCTCGGGAATGTCGTGGTCGGGCTTGTCTGCGTAGGTAACGCTGCCCGACAACAGCCGGGTCTGGCAGGTGCCGCAGCTGCCCGACCTGCAGCCCGAGTCCACCGCCA
>JANNWL010000485.1:0-9769 GCA_031414735.1 Burkholderiales bacterium
CTTGCCCGCATTGACGATGACGATGAAATCGCCGGTGTCGACGTGAGGCGTGTAAATGGCCTTGTGCTTGCCGCGCAAACGGAGTGCCACTTCGCTGGCAACACGTCCGAGCACCTTGTCGGTGGCGTCAATCACAAACCACTCGTGCGTCACTTCGGCCGGTTTGGCGCTGAAGGTCTTCATGAGAGTCTTTCAAGTTGCGCGGGCCGGGGATCGGACCGCACGTTCATCGGCATCAGACTGCCCGCCGGGCCCTGGGCACCTGTCCTTCGGCGCCGCTCGTGAAGGGCGGCCTCTCGGGGTCGGCGCGGAGGGGGCCGCTTGCGTCGCCTGCATTGGACGTCGCGCGCTGCCCGGGGGGTTCTTCCCCAGCCGTTTTCGGGGAAAGCCCGCAAGTATATACCGCTCGAAACAGGCACAGTCCAAGGTTGGCCGGCGGGGCGTGGCGCCCTCCAGTCGCGGGGTGGTCAAGCTTGGCCGGCCCGCTACCATCTTGTTGTGCTTTACGTTCAGTCACGCAGCTTCTACGCTGCCCAGCGGCGCCCGCGGTCCCGGCCTCTCCCATGCAACAGTTTCTTCCCTGGATCCTGGCCTCGCTGTCAGTGGCTTTGTTGATCGGCGCCGCTGTGCTGTGGGTCTTGCATGGCCGCAAGCCCAAGCTGCGGCCCTTGCCGACCGAGTGGACGCTGACACCGCGGCCCGTGTTCAGCACCGACGAACGCCGCGTCTACCGCCAGCTGCGTGAGGCCCTGCCCCACCACGTCCTGCTGTCCAAGCTGCCTCTGGTTCGCTTCTGCCAGCCCGTGGACCCGCAGGAAGTGCGCTACTGGTACGAGTTGCTGGGCTCGATCAACGTCACTTTCGCCATCTGCAGCGCGAATGGCCGGGTGCTCGCCGCCATAGATCTGGACAACGAGCGCTCGCCCTCCCGACGCAGCCTGCAGATCAAACAGTCCGTGCTGGCCGCCGGCCGCGTGCGCTACCTGCGCTGCCAAGTCGACCAGTTGCCGTCCATCCCCGAACTGCAGTTGCTGGTGCCGCAAAGCAGCGCCGGCACGCGCGGCCCGCAGCCCGCGCCCGCCCAGCCGCGCGCCGCGGCGGTGATGAGCCCGGCCATGACACCCAAACGGCGTGAACGCGCCACGTTGTGGCAGGACTCGGGCTTCCTGCAGGACTCGTTCTTCGGCGCCGATGCCACCAGCGACCTCGGCGGCAACAGCAGCTTCGGCGGCCCCCGCTCGGGGGTCACGGCGCGCGAACTTCCTGGCTTGCCTGACGACGCGGGCGGCGTGCTGGTCGACACGCCCAGCACCTCCATGCGGCATTGACGTGAGCCCCCACGAACACGGCTTGGTCGCCAGTTGGGCCGGGCCCGCGTGAGCTTCAGTGAACTCACGCCGGCGCAAGTCCTCGATGCGCTCGACGCGGTCGGCCTGCGTGGCGACGGCCGCATCCTGCAGCTCAATTCCTACGAGAACCGGGTCTTCCAGGTGTTTCTGGAAGACGGCCGGGCGGTCGTGGCGAAGTTCTACCGACCTGGGCGCTGGAGCGACGCCCAGATCGTCGAGGAGCACAGCTTCAGCGCCGAGCTTGCCGCCGCCGAAGTGCCCGTGGTGGCGCCGCTGGTGCTGCAGGCTGCGGGCAGCGCTGCGGGACTGCGCTTGCACGGCATGCCGCCCACGCTGGCCAGCCTGGACACCCCCTTGGGCACCCACCGCTACGCCGTGGCGCCGCGCTGCGCGGGCCGCGAACCCGAGCTGGACCGCCCGGGCGTGCTGCAGCAGATCGGCCGCTTCATCGGCCGCCTGCACGCCGTGGGGCGGCTGCAGCCGTTCCAGCACCGCCACGTCATGAATCCCGCGGCCGACGGGGCCCGCGCCCTGGCGCTGCTGTGCGACGGCGGCTTCGTCCCTGCCCCCGAGCTGCCGGCCTGGAAGCAGGCCTGCGAGCAAGCCCTGGCTGCCGTGGTGCAGGCTTTCGAGGCTGCGGCACCGCTGACCACACTGCGCCTGCACGGCGACTGCCACATCGGCAACGTGCTGTGGCGCGAGGGCGGTGTGCAGGTGGTCGATCTTGACGACGCCATGCAGGGCCCGGCCGTGCAGGACCTGTGGATGCTGGTCTCGGGCGACCACACCACCATGGCCCAGCAGCTGAACCAGCTGCTCGAAGGCTACGAGCAGTTCTGCGACTTCGACGACCGCGAGCGGGCGCTGATCGAACCGCTGCGCACCCTGCGCATGGTGCGCCACAGCGCGTGGCTGGCCGCCCGCTGGACGGACCCGACCTTCCCGCTGAACTTCCCGTTCTTCGGCACGGCCGCCTACTGGAACCAGCAGACCACGCAGTTGCGCGAGCAGATCGAGGCGATGCAGGCTTGACCTCGCGGACGTTCGCCGTACTCGCTTCGCTGCTGGCGGCCTGCGGCGCCGCCCTCCGGATGGCCGGCTTGGGCAGACCGCCGTGGCTGGCCCGCGTGGACCAGCTGCGCTGCCGCGCGCAGCTGGGCAGCGTCAACGACGCCCATGTCCGCTTCGTCGAGCCCGGCGCGCTGCGCCTGGCATCGC
Organism: Burkholderiales bacterium; assembly: GCA_031414735.1. GTDB lineage: Bacteria > Pseudomonadota > Gammaproteobacteria > Burkholderiales > Burkholderiaceae_C > Rubrivivax. The sequence continues at coordinate 2,568 of JANNWL010000485.1, forward strand.
TTTCGCTGCGCTGGGCGGGGCACGGGTAGCGGTGGTGTCGACAATCGCCTCGATGCGGTTCACGGACTCACAACGCCATCGACTGCACTTCGCGGTGCTGGTCTCGCTGCTGGCCCACACGGGACTGCTGGCCCTGGTCTTCAGTGGCCCGGGCCTGGGCACGCCCGGTCTGGGCCTGAACTGGCGCGACCGGCAGCCGGAGTCGCCCGGCGTGCGTGTGGTGATGGTGCCCGCAAGGCCGACCGCCACACCGCCGCCTGCCGGGTCGCCGCTGTCGCCGCCGCCGCCGCAGTCCATCACGGCACAGACCGCCACGGTCGAACCAGGGCCCTTGCCCCCCGCACCGATGCCAGCCGCTGCGCCGCCGATGCCGACGGCGCCCTCCCCCCTGGCAAACGCCGAGCCCAAGGCGCCGGCCGAAGCAGCCGTGGCGCCGCTGTCCCCGCCGGCTGCAGCTGCCGGCGAACAGCTGGCCACGCTGACGGGCGGCGCCGCGGCGCCTGCCAGGCCCCCGGCCGCGGACAAGATCGCCCTGGACACGCGGCCGCAAGCCGCCTGGACCCTGCCCGCCGAACTGCCGCAAGCCACGGCCGCCATCGCGCCAGCAGCCAGCGCGTCGAGCGCAGAACGTGCACTGCCTGCGCCGCGGGCTGGCAACGCCCACCTGCTGGCGCGCATCGCCCCCTTGGCACGCGAGCAGGCGGTGGACCTGAGCCAGCTGGACCGGTCGGCCCAAGAAGCCAAGCGGCAGATCGAACAACTGCAGGCCTCCTCGGCCGAGGCCGTCCGCCTGGACCTCGAACGCGAACAGGCCGCACGCCAGCTGGCGGCCCGGCAAGAGGCCGCCCGTGCAGAGACAGCACGCCAGGAGGCCGAGCGCCAGGACGCGGCACGCCAGGCCGCGACGCGACAAGAAGCCGCGCGCGCCCTGGCCGCCCAGGCCGACGCCGACACGGCGCGGCGCGAGGCGTCACGCCGCGCCATGGGCAGGCAGCTCGACGAAGAGGCGGCGCAGCGCCGCGAGGCGGCATCGGCAGCCGCGGCCATCGTGGTGCAGCCCACGGGCTCGGCCGCGCTGCGCCAGGCTGCGCCGCTGCCCTTGTCGTGGAGCAGCGCAAGGCGCGGCCGGCTGCTGGGGCGCGCCGACCCGAACGCCGAACTCGTCGCCTATGCCGAAGCCTGGGCGCGCAAGATCCAGCTCAACCTGGGCTTCGACCAGGTGCGCGAGGTCGCGCAGCAGCGCCACACCGCCCCGCTGGTGACGGTGGCCCTCAGGCAGGACGGCAGCGTCGAGTCGGTGACCTTCGTCGTGTCCAGCGGCGTGCCGCAAATCGACGAGGCGATCCGGCGCATCGTGCAAGGCCAGGCGCCCTACCCGGCCTTTTCGCCGGCCCTGGCGCGCGACTTCGACGTCGTCGAGATCCGCCGCACCTGGACCTTCGACACGGCGGTCAGGCTGCACTGACCCGGGCGCCGCCCGGGCCGGGCGCGGGTCAGCCGATCAGCATCCGGTTCACCCGCTGCACGTAGCCGGCGGGGTCTTCCAGCTGCCCGCCTTCGGCCAACAAGGCCTGGTCGAAGAGGATGTGCGCCAGGTCGTCGAAGTGCTCGCTGCCCTCGGCGCTGTCCAGCCGCTTGACCAAGCCGTGCTCGGGGTTGATCTCCAGAATGGGCTGGCTCTTGGGCGCGGCCTGGCCAGCCTGCTTGAGCATGCGCGCCAGGTGCGAGCTCATGTCGCCCTCGTCGACCACCACGCAGGCCGGTGAACCGACCAGGCGTGTGGTCGTGCGCACGTCCTTCGCGCGGTCCTTCAAGGTGGCCTTGAGGCGGTCGAGCAGGGGTTTCAGGGCTTCGGCCGTGGCCTCGGCGGCCTTCTTCTCTTCTTCGTCCTGCAGCTTGCCCAGGTCGACGCCGCCCTTGGCGACGCTGGTCAGCGTCTTGCCTTCGAACTCATAGAGATGGCTGAGCATCCACTCGTCCACGCGGTCGATGAGCAACAGCACCTCGATGCCCTTCTTGCGGAAGATCTCCAACTGCGGACTGTTCTTCGCCGTGGCCAGGCTGTCGGCGGTGACGTAGTAGATCTCTTCCTGGCCCTCCTTCATGCGGCCCAGGTAGTCGGCCAGCGAGACGCCCTCATCGGCCGTGGTCGACGCGAAGCGCAGCAGCTTGGCCAGGCGCTCCTGGTTCTGGTGGTCCTCGCCCATGCCTTCCTTCAGCACGGCGCCGAACTGTTTCCAGAACTCGGCGTACTTGTCCTTCAGGTTCTCCGCCACGTCTTCCAGCATGCCCAGCACCTTCTTCGTGCTGCCTTCGCGGATGGCCTTCACGTCGCGGCTTTCCTGCAGCAGTTCGCGGCTCACGTTCAGCGGCAGGTCGGCGCTGTCGATCACGCCCTTCACGAAGCGCAGGTACACCGGCATCAGCGCCTCGGCGTCGTCCATGATGAAGACACGCTTCACGTACAGCTTTACGCCGCCGCGCTTGTCGCGGTTCCACAGGTCGAACGGCGCCTTCGCCGGCACGTACAGCAGCTGCGTGTATTCCGTGCGGCCCTCGACGCGGTTGTGCGTGTAGGCCAGCGGCGGCTCGGTGTCGTAGCTGATCTGCTTGTAGAACTCCTGGTACTGCGCGTCGGTGATGTCGCTCTTGGGGCGCGCCCACAGCGCGGCGGCCTTGTTCACCGGCTCCCACTCGTCGGTGGTGACCTGTTCTTTCTTCTCTTCGTCCCACTGCTGCTTGGGCATCAGCACGGGCAGGCTGATGTGGTCGGAGTACTTGCTGATGATGGACTTCAGCTTCCAGGGGCTGAGGAACTCTTCCTCGCCTTCGCGCAGGTGCAGGATGACGTCGGTGCCACGCTCGGCACGGGTGATGGTCTCGACCTCGAAGTCGCCCGTGCCCTCGCTGGACCAGCGCACGCCGTGGTCGGCGGCCAGGCCGGCGCGGCGCGATTCCACGGTGATGCGGTCGGCCACGATGAAGCCTGAATAGAAACCCACACCGAACTGGCCGATCAGGTTGGCGTCCTTCTTCTTGTCGCCTTCCAGCGCGGCCATGAACTCACGCGTGCCGCTCTTGGCGATGGTGCCCAGGTGGGCCACGGCTTCGTCAGCGCTCATACCGATGCCGTTGTCGCGGATGGTCAGCGTCTTCTTCTCTGCGTCAAAGAACACCCGCACCTGCAGGTCGGGCGCGTCTTCGAACAGGGCGGCGTTGTCCAGCGCCTCGAAGCGCAGCTTGTCGCAGGCGTCGGACGCGTTGGAGACCAGTTCGCGCAGGAAGATTTCCTTGTTGGAGTACAGCGAATGCGTGACGAGGTGCAGGATCTGCTTGACCTCGGCCTGGAATGACAGGGTTTGCTTGTCCATGGGCGTTGTTCTGTGGGTTGCGGTGGATGGGGCGCAGGGCGCCAGGCCGGACAGTGGGGGCGCCCACCCCCGATTTCAAGGCGCGGAACCGCAATTTTCACGCGGGCTGGGCACGCGCCGCATCGGCCGCGCCCGGCCCGGTGCCCGCACTTCAGGTCTTCATCGCCATGCCCAGCCGCTCGATCGTCGCCTTCTCGGCCGCGAAGCTCTCGCGCGCGAACTTGGTGTAGTCCTCGGTGTTCATGTAGATCACGGTCTGGTCGAACTTGTCGAAGGCGGCCAGCACCGCCGGGTCGTCCAGCGTGCGTTTGAAGGCGTCGTGCAGCGTGCGGACCACCGCCGGGTCCATGCCCTTGGGGCCGCAGACGCCGAAGGGCGAGTCGCTCACCGTCTTGTAGCCCAGCTCGTCCAGCGTGGGCACGTTCGGCCAGCGCTTGGTGCGCTTGCTGCCGTAGGTGGCCAAGAGGCGCAGTTTGCCGGCCTCGACATGCGGCGCCCAACCGGTCGCGTCGCTGGCCCCCATCACGTGGCCACCCAGAATGGCCTGCATGTTGTCGGCATTGCCCTTGAAGGGCACATGCGTGAGCTTGATGCCGGCGCGCTGCGCGAACTCCTCCACCGCCAGGTGCGGGCTGGTGCCGATGCCGGTGGAGCCGTAGGTGAACTTCTCGGGGTTGGCGCGCGTGTAGTCCACCAGGTCCTTGATGCTCTTGATGGGCGAATCGGCCGGCACCACCAGGCCGAAGGTGTAGCCGGTCAGGCAGGCGATCCAGGTGAAGTCCTTGAGCGTGTCGAACTGCGTCTTCTGCATGTGCGGAATGCGGAACACGCCGTGCGGCAACTGGCTGAGCACATGACCGTCGGGCTTGGCGTTGACGAGCTCGTTGGCGCCGAAGGTGCCGCCGGCACCGGGCTTGTTGTCCACGATGATCTGCTGGCCCAGCGTCTTGGCCGCGCTCTCGGCCAGGACGCGGATGACGGCGTCGGTGCTGCCGCCGGCCGGCCAGGGGCAGATGTAGCGGATGGGCCGCGCCGGGAAGGCTTGCGCCAGCGACAGCGAAGGCAGCGCGATGCTGCTGGCCGCGGCGCCGGCACTGACGATGAAGCGGCGGCGCGTGGTGGCGAAGGGATGTGGGTTCATGGATGGTCTCCGTGTGTTTTTAGGAATCTTCGGTAAGCACGCACGTGAGCATGATCGATCGTGGTGTCGTCATACGCTATCATGATCGACATGAGTATGGTTACTGTGTCTCCCAAGTTCCAGGTCGTCATCCCGCTGGCCGTGCGCGAGCGTCTGCGTCTGCAGCCAGGCGCGCGCTTGATGGTGGTCGAATTTAACGGCGGCCTGCGACTGATGCCGGAGAGGCCGGCTTCGGCATTGCGCGGCATTGCGCGCGGCATCGACACCCGGGTGCAGCGCGAGCCGGACCGCACGCTTTGAGCCCCGCCCCGAAGCGGCAGGCGGCGAGCCGGCGCACCACGAAGGCGCGAGCGCCGGCCACACCCTTGGTTCTGGACTCCTCGTGCTGGCTGGAATTCTTTGCCGACACCGACCGCGCCGACCTGTATGCCGAGGCCATCGAGCACGCACAAGACCTGGTGGTGCCGGTGCTGACCGTCTACGAGGTGGCCAAGAAGCTGGCCAGAGAAGTCGGCGACGACGTGGCGGCAGCGGCTTTGTCGCTGATGCAGCGTGGCAAGGTCGTCAGCATCGACCTGCCGCTGGCGCTGGAAGCTGCCGTGAATGGCTTGCCCCTGGCCGACAGCCTGATCTATGCCACCGCGCGCCATCATGGCGCTGAGCTGTGGACACAGGACAGCCACTTCGAAGGCCTGCCTGGCGTGCGCTACTTCGCCAAGCCCTGATTGGTGTTGCTGCACGCCCATGTGGCACATCAATCCGGCTTGATGCCCGCGCGCTTCACGATCTGGCTCCACACCTTCTGCTGCGCGGCGATGTAGGCTGCGAACTCGGCCGGCGGGCCGCCGCCGCCCACGGCGCTGTCGGTGGCGAAGCGCTCGGTCACGGCGTTGGACTTCAGTGCCTTCAGCGACTCTTCCTGCAGCCGCTTGACGATGTCGACCGGTGTGCCCGCGGGCACCAGGATGCCGTACCACTGCGAGGTCTCGAAGTCCTTGTGGCCCATCTCGGCCACGGTGGGCACGTCGGGCAACTGGGCCAGGCGCTGCGCCGTGCCCACGGCAATGGCGCGCAGCTTGCCGGCCCGGATGTGCGGGATGAGCGCCGGCAGCCCGGCCGAGCTGGCCTGGGTGCGGCCGGCCAGCAGGTCGGTCAGCATGGGCCCCGTGCCGCGGTAGGGGATGTGCGTCATGAACATGCCCTCGACCAGCTTCAGGTACTCCATGGCCAGGTGGCCGGCGCTGGCGTTGCCGGCGGTGCCGTAGTTCAACTGGCCCGGGTTCTTCTTCACGTGGGCGACAAATTCCTTGTAGGTCTTGGCCGGCACGTCGGGGTGGATGACGAACAGGTTGGGCACCTTGGCCAGCAGCGTCACCGGCATGAAGTCGCGGTTCACGTCGAAAGGCTGGTTCGGAAAGATGTAGGGGTTGACCGCCAGGCTGCCGACGTGGCCCAGGATCAGCGTGTGGCCGTCGGGCGCGGCCTTGGCCACGTCCTGCATGGCCGGCAGGCCCGCGCCGCCGCCCTTGTTTTCGACGTACACCGTCTGCCCCAGCTGCTTGGTCAGCTCGGCGGCCACCGTGCGCGCCACGATCTCGCTGGTGCCGCCGGGCGCGAAGGGCACGACGAAGCGGATCGACTGCCGGGGCCAGGCGGCCTGGGCCTGGGCCCATGCGGGCAGAGCAAGAAGGGGCGCGGCCAGGGCGGTGCGGCGTGTCAGGCTCATGGCGTGGTCTCCGTCGGTGTTGTCCGCAGGACTGTAGAGGCCCGGTCGCGCCAGCACACTCCGCGAAAGCGCTAGTGGGCAAGCCCGCCACGGGCCGGGAACATGCAAGCCCAGTCCCGTGCCTGCACGAGACAGCCAGCGGAGTCCACCATGCCCGACCGCGATCCACCCCGATGGGCCATCCTCTACCCAGGCGACCGCGCCGGGCGTGACCGCGCAGACCCCGCGCTGAGCCGCTTCGCCGCGCTCTTCAGTACCCTCGCCGGCGCAGGCGTGGCGGCAGAGCCCGCCGTCTACAACGACGACTTCAGCGCCGAGGTCGAGCAGCAGCTCCAGCGCCTGCAGGGTGTGCTGGTCTGGCACAACCCGATCGAAGGGGGCCGCACCCGGCGCGTGCTCGACAACATGCTGCGTCGCGTGGCCGACCGCGGCGTGCGGGTCAGCGCGCATCCCGACACCCTCCTGCGCATGGGCACGAAGGATGTGTTGATCGCCGTCCGCGACCTGCCCTTCGGCAGCGACGCGCACCGTGTGGGCAGCCTGGACCAGCTCGCCGCCGAACTGCCCACGCGCCTGGCCGCCGGGGCCCGCGTGCTGAAGCAGCACCGCGGGCACAGCGGCATCGGTGTCTGGCGTGTCGAGGCGCTGGCCGGATCGCGCTTTGCCGTGCGCCACGCGCAACGCGGTGCGGTTGAAGAGGAACTCGACTTCGCGGGCTTGCGGGCGCGGCTGGCGCCTTACTTCGAAGACGGCGGCCACATGATCGACCAGGCGTGGCAGCCGCGACTTGTCGAAGGCATGACACGCGCCTACCTCGTTGGCGACCGCGTCGCCGGTTTCGGACACCAGGCCGTGAATGCGCTGTATCCAGCCGCCAGCACGGGGACAGCCGTGCCGCCAGGGCCACGCCTGTACAGCGATGCGGCAGACCCTCGGTTCCAGGACCTGCGGCAGCGGCTTGAAG
>JANNWL010000486.1:0-12188 GCA_031414735.1 Burkholderiales bacterium
TCACGTACAGCCGCAGGCTGTCGTTCCTGGGCAAGGCCTCGGCGGCGGGGTTCAGCAGGAAGCGCAAGGTCATCGGCGTGGCGAAGGCGTGCGTCAGGTCGGGCCGGTGGTAGGGCCGGTCGAAGTCGCCGCCCTGCTGAAAAATCACCGTGGCGCCCTCGCTCCAGGCCACCAGGGGCCAACGGTAGCCGCCCGCCGTCCAGGCCGGGAAGTCGCGCACATAGACGACCGCGTCGGGGCCGATCTGGTTGATCTGCGCGTGCAACGCGACCGTGCTGTATTCCGCCTGCGCGTCCCGCAGGACCTTCTTGTACTGACCTGTGGTGCCCGATGTCAGCAGCACATGGCCGCCTGACGGGCAGGTTGCCGCAGGCAGGGCCGGGACAGCGCCGTCCTGCCCGTTGCCCAGGCGCGGCATCGGCACGACGACGCGGTGCCAGGGCATGCCGGCCACGGGCTGTGCCGACACAGGCTCGTCATGCGCGCTGACCGTGACGACGCAGCTGATCGCGTCCAGACCGAGCCCACCGACCGGTGTGCCCCGTTGCAGGTTGACCGTCACCAACCCCAGGTGCCGCAACGCGATGCCCAGCACCCAGGACTGGGCCAGGTGTTCGACTTCGAGGACGGCGACGCTGCCCGCGGGCAGGCCGAGCCCGGCCAGGTCGGCATGAGTGCAGGCGATGCGGCGCGCGAAAGCGGCGTAGCTGCAGGGCACGCCGTCGTGGATGAACGCGGTCTTGAGCGGGTGGGCCTGCGCCTGCGCGAAAAGGGTTTCGATCAGCATGGGCGTTCGTGTACGGCCCTGTTGACGAGGGCAGGTGTGGACGGTTTCGATAGGGGCCGAGGATAGGCTGGGGACAGGCCGTTCAAACGCACCATTCCCCTGGCGGCGCGCCGGGTTGTTGGCCCGGGTGCGTGGAGACGGTCTTGCTTCACAACCAGCGCCCACCAGCGTCGCGGTTCTGGCCGCTTTGGCCTGGCCAACACGCTGAGCGTGGCACCCGGGCCGCACAGCGCACCGACGCCTTGTCGCCTGCGTCACGGGCCCGCTGGATGCCCTCGACGTACCGGGCACGCGACTTAACGACCCGCTCCAGCCGGTACAGAACGTCGGCCCGTCGCAGGGTCGCCCGGGCCACCAGTCGAGGGTCCCCCGCCGCCTGCACAAGCAGCAGTGCTTGTTCGCAATGCGGGCGCGCCGCTCCGCTGCATTCACACTGCATTGGTGCGGCGGTCAATACAAGCCTGGCCACGGCGCCGTTGCGTTGCGGCCAGTGCCTGGCGCCGGCCTGCACGCGCCGCGACAACTCGGCCAGCGCCGGGGCGCGGCCGACGAAGGCATCGCGCTCAGCGCGGCGTGGGAACAGTGCGCCAGGTTCCTCGGCGCGATGTTGGCCGCGATGGACTGCATGAGATAGCGGCCGCGCTCCGGCGGCCCTCAACCTCGCCGCAAGTGCGCCGCCGCTTCGGCCGCGGTCTCGTACACGTGCGGCGCCACGCCGCGCGCGGCCAGCGCGGGGCCCAGCTTGGCGCGCAGGAAGCTGCTGGTGCTGTAGCGGGTGACGTTGATGTAGTGGCGCTCAACCAGCGTTCGCACCATCGCCAGCCAGGCTTCCTGGGCTTCTTCGTCGAGCCGGAAGTGGTCGTAGTTGACGACGCCGTACACGCGGTGGCCCAGCGGCGCCAGGCGGTCCTCGATCTCGCGCTGCACGGCGGCCACGTCGTCGGGGGTGCGGATGTGCAGGCGCTCGAAGTTGATGAACAGCGTGCGCGAAGCGGCCTCAAAGTGAAGGCGCTCAGGCAGTGGACGGCCGAGCAGGCGCTGGCGCAGGCCCATGGGGGCGTCGGCAAAGAGGCTGGCGTCCATCAGCACCGGGTCGTGTTCGAGCACGGGCTTGAAGTCCATGCAGCGCAGGATGTCGCGTTCAACCTCCAGCCCGGGCGCGATCTCGATCAGCTCGATGCCGCTGTCGTGCAGCCTGAACACGCAGCGCTCGGTGACGTACAGCACCGGCTGTCCACGGCGCCAGGCCTCGCGGCCCGAGAAGGTGCGGTGCTCCACCTCGGCCACCAGCTTGCGCGTGGCGCCGGCCAGGAAGGTGCCTGCAAAGACCACGCGCTGCGCGTTCTGGCTGATGTTGATGAAGCCGCCCGCCCCGGCCAGCCGCGGCCCGAACTTGCTGACGTTGAGGTTGCCCTGCGCGTCTGCCTGGGCCAGGCCCAGCACGGCCAGGTCGAGGCCGCCGCCGTCGTAGAAGTCGAACTGGCTGGGCTGGTCGATGATCGCCTGCGTGTTCACCGCGGCGCCGAAGTTCAGCCCGCCGGCCGGTATGCCGCCGATCACGCCCGGCTCGGCGGTGAGGGTGATGAGGTCGATGATGCGTTCCTCGGCCGCCACAACGGCCACGCCCTCGGGCATCCCTATGCCCAGGTTGACCACGGCGTTCGGCTGCAGTTCCAGCGCGGCGCGGCGTGCGATGACCTTGCGTGCGCTCATCTTCATCGGCTCGACACTGGCCGTGGGCACGCGGAACTCGCCCGCAAAGGCCGCGCTGTAGGGCGTGGCGAAGGTCTGCTCGTGGTACTCGGGCTTCTCGGCCAGGACCACGCAGTCCACCAGCACGCCAGGCACCTTGACCTGGCGCGGCGACAGCGAATGCGCATCGGCCAGGCGCTCGACCTGCGCGATGACGATGCCGCCGCTGTTGTGCGCGGCCATGGCGATGGCTTGGGCTTCCAAGGTCAGCGCCTCGCGCTCCATGGTGAGGTTGCCGTCGGTGTCGGCCGTGGTCGCGCGGATGAAGGCCACGTCGATGGGAAAGGCCTTGTAGAAGAGGTAGTCCTCGCCGTCGATGGGCATCAGCCGCACCAGTTCTGCCGTGGTGCGGGCATTCAGCCGGCCGCCGCCGAAACGTGGGTCGACGAAGGTGCCCAGCCCCACGCGCGACAGGTGCCCGGGCTTGCCGGCGGCGATGTCGCGGAACAGGTGCGTGATGACGCCCTGCGGCAGGTTCCAGGCCTCGATGCGGTTGTCCACCGCCAGCTTCTGCAGCTTGGGGCACAGGCCCCAGTGGCCGCCGATCACACTGGCCACCAGCCCTTCATGGCCCAGGTGATTCAGGCCCCGGTCCTGGCCGTCGCCCTGGCCGGCGGCGTACACCAGGCGCAGGCCGCGCGGCGTGCCGCTGGCCAGGAAGCGCTTCTCCAGCGCCACGGCCAGGTTCTCGGCGAAGCCGATGCCAATGAAGCCGCCCGTGGCCAGGGTGTCGCCGTCGCGGATGAGCTGCACCGCGTCGCCGGCGCTCACCACCTTGCCGGCGGCGCCGCGCAGGGAGCTCATGCGTTCGGCGGCGTGCGAATCGGTCGTCATCGGGTCGTCCTCCTGCGGCGATGGTGGCCGCGCCTGCGCGCAATGAACATGCGGGCCTGCCCGGGGCCGCGGCCGGGGCGGGGCACCGCTGCCGTCGCAGGGCAGCGCTTGGCCGTAGCATCGGGCGACACCTGCATCCGACGCTTCTCATGACCGAGTCCCCACGCATTCCCGGCCGCCGCCTCTTGCATTCACCCGGCCCCTCACCCGTGCCCGACGAGGTGCTGCACGCCATGAGCCGCCAGCCCATGGACCTGGCCGACCCGCGCGTGATGGCCACCATCGAGGCCTGTGAACGCGGCCTGAAGCGCCTGCTGGGCACCGAGTCGGCGGAGGTCTTCATGTACATCTGCAACGGCCACGGTGTGTGGGAAGCGGTGATCGAGAACCTGCTGCCCCCCGGCGGCACGGCGCTGGTGCCGGGCACCGGACACTTTTCGGAGCAATGGGCCCTGCAGGCCGAGGCGCTGGGCCGGCAGGTGCGGCGCACGCCCTGGCGCGAAGGCCATGTCATTGATCTCGATGCCGTCAGCGCGGCGATGCGGGACGACACGGCGCACGAGATCGTGGCCGTGTTTGCGGTGCACACCGACACCGCCAGCGGCGTCACCAACGACCTGGCGGCGCTGCGCCAGGCCATGGACGCGACCGGTCACCCGGCGTTGCTGGTCGTCGACGCCGTGGCCTCGCTCGGCGTGGAGCCGCTGCACATGGACAAGCTGCGCGCCAACGTCGTGCTGGGCGCGTCGCAGAAGGGTCTGATGTGCCCGCCCGGGCTGGGTCTGGTGGCGGTGGATGCCACTGCGCTGGCCGTGTCGCAGCGCAATCCTGCACCGCGCTATTACTGGGACTGGGAGATGCGCCGTGGCCCCATGTCATACAACAAGTTTTGCGGCACGCCGCCGCTGAGCTTGCTGGCCGGGCTGGAGGCGGCGCTGGCGCTCATCTTCAACGAAGGCCTGCCGCAGGTGTGGGCACGCCACGCACTGCTTGCCAGCGCCGTGCAGGCCGCCGTGCAAGGCTGGCGCGAGGGCGGCGCGCTGGACTTCTTCTGCGTCGACGCGGCGCGGCGCTCGGCCGCCGTCACGGCCATCACCGTGGCGGAGGGCATCGATGTCGACGCCCTGCGCAGCAGCGCGCGCGAGACTTTCCAGGTGGCCATGGCCGGCGGCCTGGGCGTGCTGTTCGGGCGCGCCTTCCGCATCGGTCACCTGGGCGACCAGAACGCACCGGGCATCCTGGGCGCGCTGGCCGGTGTCGAGGCCACGCTGCGTGCCCACGGCGTGCCGGTGGGGCAGGGCGGTGTGCAGCGCGCGGTGGATGTGCTGTCCCGTGGTCTGATCAACGCACCGGGAGCCACGCATGAAAACCTATGACATCGACGTGCAGCGCCTGAAGTCGCTGCGCCACGAGCACGGCCTGGTCGTGATCGGCATCGACGCCCAGGTGGCCCTGCGCCCGGCGCGCGACGACGACAGTGGTGGCAGCCGTCTGCAACTGCCCGTCGATCAGGCGCGTTCGCTGCTGCTGCTGCTGAAGCAGCAGCTGGCCGAGCTCGACAAGCAGTTGCCGCGCAGTCGGCGGTCGGGGCGGTGCTAGTGGAGTGCGCTCGAAACAGTGAATGACCGCTGTGGTCTTGAGCTTCACATCAGAATTTGGGCTAACGGCTCAGCACCTGGACCATCTGGCAGATCTGCCAGAACGCAGCGTCCTCAGCCCACCTCGACAGCGGCCACGCGCAGCGCGGCCACCAGTTCCTCGGTGGCCGCCTCGGGGATCCAGCCCGACAGTGCCAGCCCGGCATGTGCCGGGTCACCCGTGGTCACCGCCACCACGTGGTGCTTGCGGTCGTCAGGCACCCTCACCCGGGCATAACCCAACGTACGCACCTCGGTCAGCTTGGCCAGCAGGGCGTCGATGCCGTCGGGGTAGCTGGGGATGTTGTCGTGGCCGGCGTAGATGTGCCGAACTTCGACGTCGGGCAGCTCCGACAGAAGCACCGTGCCGATGCCCGAGGTGGTCGCCGGAAGCAGGCCAATACGGCCCAGCCCGCGTGAGGCTTCCAGGCCCGGCGGGGCGTGGAACAGGTAGCTGACGCTGTCGTTCCAGAGCACGCCCATGGCCACCGTGTGGCCGAAGGTGCGCAGGCCCTCCAGCACCGGCAGCGCGCGGCGGATCAGCCCGCTGGCGAACAGCGACTGCGCCGCCAGCACGTGCATGCCGGAACCGGCCGTGTACTTGCGGTTGCTGAGCTGGCGCGCAATGCCCAGGTAGCTGAGGGTCTTCAGCAGGCGGTTGACCTTGGTCGGGTCCAGGCCGACGCGGCGCGCCAGTTCGCGGCAACCGATGGGCTCGGCCGACGTAGCCAGCGCCTGCAGGGTGGCCATGCCGTCGATCAGACTCTGGTTTGGCTGCGCGCCGAGGGCGGAAGAACGCAGTCGGGAAGGGGTCGAGGTCATGGCTGCATCATGCGTCAGCCCACATGCTCGGCGTGCTGCCAGAAGCGCGCATTCGGCACCGCGCCCAGGCCGGGGCCGCCGGGCGGCCGGTAGTGCATGCCGTCGCGGCCCATGTCGGTGTCGAGCAAGCCGAGGTGGCGCTCGAAGACCGAGTGCTGCCACTCGTGCCGCCACAGTTGTGTCAAGGTGCTGCTGACCTGCAGGCTGGCGGCCAGGAAGAGGCCGATGCCGATGGTGGCGTGCGGTGCAATGGCCAGTCCCGGGGCCTGTCCCTGGGCCATCGCGGCGATGCGCCGGAAGGCGGTGATGCCGGTGTGCGCCATCTCTGGCTGCAGGAAGGCCAGGCCCGGGCAGCGGCGGTTGGCGAACTCATAGGCCGAATACCACTCCTCGCCGGCAGCGACGGGCACCGGGCTCGCGGCGCAGACGCGTCGAAAGCCGGCGTGGTCTTCGGGCTGCACCGGTGCTTCGATGAACACCGGACGCCAGGGCGCCAGGCGGTGGGCCAGGGCCAGGGCCTCGTCGGCGCTGTACTTCCAGTGCAGGTCGACCATGATCTCGGCGCTGGGGCCCAGCGCTTCGCGCAGCGCCGTCATTTCCTGGGCGACGCCTTCGTGGCTGACGGCGGCGGCGAACTTGAACGCGGTAATGCCCTGGCCCTGCCAGTGCCGCGCCAGCGCCACGCGCTCGGCCAGCGTGGCTGCCGGCAGGCCCGACAGGTAGCACGGCAGGCGCGAGGCCGGCTGCTCGCACAGCAGTCGCGCGATGGAGCAGCCCTGCGCGCGGGCATGCAGGTCCCACAGCGCGATGTCCAGCGCGGCCAGGGCGTCGCCATGGAAGCCGCCGACGCAGCCGCGCACGCGCATCAAGCCGTAGAGCTGGTCCCAAATCGACTCGACCTGCGCGGGGTCCTGGCCCATCAGCACCGGGCCGAGCAGCTCGTTGATGAGCTCGCAGGTGGCCCGCGGCGCGCACAGCCCGTAGGTCTCGCCCCAGCCCTCGGCGCCGTCGGCCGTGCGCAGGCGCACCACCACCGAGCGATCCACGTTCGGGTAAACCGTGCCGTTGCCCTTGCGCACGATGTAACCGCGCGCGTTCACGTGCTCGCCATCGGCCAGCGGGCCCAGGTAGGGCACGTCGCGCGCAAGCGTGACGATGTAGGTGTCGATCTGCGTGACGTGTGTCAAGGCGTGGCCAGGCAGTGTGGTGCGTGGGCCTTGGCGCTCATGCCCAGGGCAGCAGGTCTCTCAGGCGCGCCAGCATCGCGCTCAGCTCGCGCTGGTCCAGCGCGTCCAGCGCCGGACCCGGCGCGCGCGTGAAGTCGCTGCCGATGAGGCCGCGGCGCAGCAGCACGGCCTTCGTCAGCCGCCAGCGAAACACCGCCTGCATGGTCAGCAGCGGCAGGGTGCGTTCGTAGAGCAGCCGCGCATCGTCCTGGCGGCCGCCGTGCCACGCGTTGACCATCGCCACATGCAGCCCGCTGATCTCGCAGGCCGGCATGGTGCCCTGGGCGCCGCGCGCCAACTCGTCCATCAGGTGGCGCGCACCGGCGCCACCGAAGACGGCGTCCAGCGCGTCACCGGCCAGCTCGGTCAGCCGCGTGATGCGCTGGCCTGAGGGCGGTGCCTCTTCCTTCACGCTGCGGATGCCCGGCACGGCACGCGCCAGCTCGGCGACACGCTCCAACGCCAGGCCCACACCCATCGGCGGCGGTGCGTTCTGCAGCATCACGGGCAGGCCGCTTTGGTCGGCAATGCGCGCATAGAACGCTGCCATGGCGTCCAGGTCCTGGGCCAGGGCGTGCGGGGTCAGCACCATCACCGCGGCAGCACCAGCGAGTGCGGCCGCCTCGGCATAACGAACCGCGTCATCGACGCTTGCGCTGCTGGCGCCGATGACGAAGGGCACGCGGCCACCGATCCACTCGCCCAGCCGGGCCGTCATGTGCAGCCGCTCGGCGCTGCTCAGGTGGTCGTACTCGCTGGCCAGGCCGGGGAACACCACGCCTTGCGCGCCGCTTGCAATCACGTCTTCGAGCACGCGTTGCGTGCCGGTTTCGTCCAGCGCGCCATCGGCTGCAAAGATCGTCGGAAGGATGGGCAGAACACCGGTCAGCACGGTCATCAGGGCACCTCGGGGCCGCCCGTGACGGGCCGCACATGGTTGATTGTGTTGGGACTATAGCAACACTTTGAACGCTCGAAGTTCGAGTCATTTACTCGTAAAAACCCCAGTAAATAGGGGTTTAAGTTGCCGCTAGCATCTTACGGTGTCGCTAATAAAGACACATTTCTGGCAGTGCCAGGACGCCTGAGCTGCGCAGCGACAACCTACCCCCGACGGAGACAACCATGCCCCAGAAGCGACACATCCCACACGCCCTGCTCGGCGTCAGCACCCTTGTCATGGCGCTGCAGGCGGCCTACGCGCAGGCGCCGCCCGCGGCCGGGCAGGGCGACACCGTTGTGGTCACCGGCATCCGCCAGAGCCTGGAGTCGGCGCTCAACGCCAAGCGCAACGCCACGCAGATCGTCGACGCCATCGTGGCCGAGGACATCGGCAAGCTGCCCGACCGCAACGTGGCCGAGTCGCTGGCGCGCGTGTCGGGCGTGCAGGTGGACCGCGGCATCGGCGAGGGCACGGGCATCTCGGTGCGCGGCCTGCGCCAGAACGTGACGCTGTTCAACGGCCGCGAGATCTTCGACAGCACCGGCCGCGGCGGTGTCGGCCTGGACCAGCTGGGCTCGTCGACCTATGGCCTGCTGGGGCTCGTGCCGTCGGAGCTGATCAGCGCACTGGAAGTTACCAAGCTGGCCGGCGCCGACCAGTTGAGCGGCGGCATCGGCGGCATCGTCGACATCCGCAGCCGCCTGCCGCTGGACGGGCCCGCGGCGCAGACCACCCTGCTGGCCGCCAAGCTGGGCGCTACCCGCGACGATTTGCCGGGCAGCACCGGCAAGGAGCTGTTCGTGCTGGGCGCCGCCAAGTTCGCCAACAACACGGTGGGTGTGCTGGTGTCGCTCTCGGCCGCAGACCGTGAACTCGGCCAACAAGGCCTGGACACGTTCTCGGGCTACCGCAGCTATGTCGACGGCGGCGTGACGCGCTTTGGCAACCAGGACGTGCGCGTCCAGGACCTGCAGGAGAGCCGCGACAAGCGGGGCTACAACGCGGTGCTGCAGTGGCGCCCGAGCAAGGCACTGGAGATCGTGGCCGACACCTTCAAGTCGACGCTGGAAGGGCAACGCAACCGCTACTGGCTGTCCTTCAACCCGACTGCGGGCCTGAGCAATGCCATTTACTCGTCCAACAACATCCTGCTGTCAGGCACGGCGACCGGCGCGGTGCTGTCGAACACCGAGTTGGTTGATGTCGAGTCCGACGTGGCTTCCAGCGCGTTGCGTGCCCGCTGGGACCTGAGCAGCGCGACCCAGCTGCGCGCCGAATACGCCACGGGCAAGGCCACTTCCACCTATGCGCAGCGGTACTTCCGCCTGCAGCCGGTGGCCGGCGTGAACGCGAGCCTGGGCTTCGACTTCACGAAGGGTGACTTCGGCAGCTACAGCGTCAGCGGCCTGAACCTCAGCGACCCGGCCGCGTTGCGTTTCACCATCCTGTTCGACAACGTCTACCGCGCCAGCACCGACAGCGACGCGCTGCGCGTCGACGTGCGGCACAAGTTCGACAAGGGCTGGCTGAGCAGCGTCGAGGCCGGCTTGCGCAAACAGGACCTGGACTCGCGCCAGAACCCGCTGCGTGCCGACATCCGCCCGGCGGGTGGCATCGTCGCCACGGGCTTGTCCAGCGTGGTGGGCAGTTACCGCAACCCGAGTTTCGAGCCTGTCACGGGCCTGCCCGGCAGCTATCTTGTCGCGACGCGCGCGCTGGCCAACTGCACCACGCTGCCGGCCACCGCCAGCGACCCGCAGTGCCTGAACCCGGCCGGCACGGTGAACGCGCTCTCGTCCACCTTCCGCATCGACGAATCCATCAACGAAGGCTACGGCAAGTTCAACCTCGACGGCGAGTTCGCTGGCGTGCCCGTCAGTGGCAACGTGGGCGTGCGGCTGGTGCGCCGCAGCCTGGCTTCGACCGGCAACCTGATCGCCGCCAACGGCAGCGCCACGCCCACCACCGTGAACCGCGACGACAGCGAGACCCTGCCCTCGGCCGTGGTCCGTTTCGACCTGTCATCGGCCTGGGTGGCTCGCGCCGGTGCGGCCAAGGTGGTGGCCTTCCCGAACACCGCCGACCTGAACAACGGCGTGTCCCTGTCGAACAACGCCTTGTTCGTGAACGGCGTGCAGACCCAACCCGGCACCGGCAGCGGCGGCGCGCCCAATCTCGACCCGTTCCGCGCCACGCAGGTCGACCTCAGCATCGAGCACTATTTCGGCAAGCAGGCCCTGGCCTCGGTCGGCCTGTTCAACAAGGACGTCTCCAGCTTCATCGTGCAGCGGCAAAGCGCCGAGACCTACGGCGGCATCAACTACCTGATCAACCGCAAGGTCAACGGCGCGGGCGCGACGGTGAAGGGCGTCGAACTGCTGTTGCAGCTGCCGTTCTACTTTCTGCCCGCCGCCTTCGACGGCTTCGGCCTGATGTCGACCTACAGCTTCATCGACTCGAAGACGCCCGTGCGCGACGCTTCCGGCCGCCAGCTCCCCTTGCCGGGCCTGTCGAAGAACAACGTCAACCTCGTCGGCTACTACGAGCGCGGGCCGCTGGGTGTGCGCCTGGCCTACAACTGGCGCGACGCCTACCTGGTCAGCCTGTCCGCCGCGGCCACGGGCATCTACAACGACACCTACAAGGACTTTTCTGCCACGCTGCGCTATGAATTCAACCCGAGACTGTCCTTGAACGTCGAAGCCAACAACCTGCTGAACAGCCAGCAGCGCACTTACGACCTGGCCACCGAAGGGCTGCGCACGAACAACGTCTTCGGCCGCATCTACAAGCTCAGCCTGCAGTTCAAGCTGTGATCGAAGGCGAGCTGCACGGTCGGGTGGCGCTGGTCAGCGGCGCGGCCAGCGGCATTGGCGCGGCCATCGCACTGCGCCTGCGCTCGGCTGGCGCCTGGGTGGCGGGGCTGGACCTGCAGCCCTGCGTGGGGCTGGACGCCAGCCTGCAGGCCGACGTGCGCAGCGATGCCGAGCTCGACGCCGCCTTCGCGTCCATCGCCGCGTTAGCCGGGCCGGCGCTGATCCTGGTGCACGCGGCGGCCCTGTGCCCGCGCGGTGGTTTGCTCGAACACAGTCCGGCCGACTGGGCCGCTGTGCACGATGTGAACGTGCTGGGCGCACTGCGCCTGCTGCAACGCGCCGTGCCCGGCATGCGGGCGCAGCAGCAGGGTGCGGTGCTGCTGGTTTCGTCCATCAACGCCCGCTTTGCCACCCCCACTCACACGGCGTACGCCAGCAGCAAGGCGGCGCTGGACAGCCTGACGCAAAGCGCGGCGGTCGAGCTGGCAATGGACGGCATCCGCGTCAACGCCATCGCACCGGCCTCGATCGACACGCCGATGCTGCGCGCTTCCTACGCCGACCAGCCCGACGCCGCGCGCAAGCTGGCCGACAACGTTCACCGCCACCCGCTGGCGCGATTCGGCACGCCCGCAGAGGTGGCCGAGCTGGCCCACTTTCTGGTGTCGGACCGCGCCTCCTGGATCACCGGTGCCATCCACCCCATCGACGGCGGCGCTGGCGCCACCCGGCGCTGACGCATCAATCGCCTCATGACACCCGCCCCATGACAGCCACCACCGACCCGTCGCACAGCCCTAACGCAACGCTGAAGGCCCCGCTGGACGCCCGACAGCGCAAGGTGCTGCTGGCCACGGGCGTCGGCCACTTCGTCGAATGGTTCGACTTCGGCCTCTACGTCACCCTGGCCGCCATCATCGGCATCAATATCTTCACCTCGCAGGACCCGCAGGCGGCGCTGCTGGCCTCGTTTGCGGTGTTCGGCGCCGGCTTCGTGATGCGGCCCCTGGGCGGCATGTTCTTCGGCTCGCTGGGCGACCGCATCGGCCGCAAGAAGGTGCTGGCCCAGGTGATCCTGCTGACCTCAGGCGCCACCTTCGTGATGGGCCTGCTGCCGACTTACCACCAGATCGGCATCCTGGCGCCCATCCTGCTGACCCTGACGCGGCTGCTCCAGGGCTTTGCGGCGGGCGGCGAGAGCGCCGGCGCCACCACCTTCCTGGCCGAACACGCGCCCAGCCACCGGCGCGGCTACTTCACCAGCTGGATCGACACCTTCGGCTTTCTCGCCTTCATGGCCGGCTCGGGCCTGGTGTTCGCGCTGACGGCGGTGCTTGGCGAGGCCGAGATGACCAGCTGGGCCTGGCGCAT
>JANNWL010000487.1:0-3533 GCA_031414735.1 Burkholderiales bacterium
GAGAAGGATGAGTTGCTGGCCGCCGTGTGGCCCGGCGTCGTGGTCACCGAGCATTCGCTCACGCGCTGCATCAAGGATCTGCGCAAGGCCCTGGACGATGACGCCGGCGCGCCGCGCTACATCGAGACCGTGGCGCGGCGCGGTTACCGCATGCTGGTCCAGCCGCAGGCCCAAGCCGCGGCGGCCGCACCCGCGCAAGCCGCCGCCACGACGGAGCTCGCCGCTGATGCCTGCATAACTGCGGCCCTCGAATCGACGCTGTCAGCAGCCGCTGGCGCATCCCTGCGAACAGGCCTGCGAACAGGCATCACCCAGCGGCGCGCATGGCCGTGGGCGCTCGCGGTCCTGGCGCTCGTCGCTGCACTGCTGCTGGCGTTCTTCGGCCGCAGCCCGCCATTGCCGACCGCCAGCATCGCCGTGCTGCCCTTCGACAACCTGGGCATCGGCGGCGACGCACAGGCCTTTGCCGACGGGCTGGCCGAGGACCTGCTGGAGCGCCTTGCGCAACTGCCGCGGCTGCAGGTGGTGGCGCGCACCTCGTCCTTCGCCTTCCGCGGCGAGAAGCAGGACATCAAGCGCATCGCGCAGACCCTGGGCGTGGTCTGGGTGCTCGAAGGCAGCGTGCGCCGCGACGCCTCGCGCCTGCTCGTCAACGTTCAGCTGGTGGATGCCCGCAGCGGCTACCGGGCCTGGACGGGCCGCTACGAGCGCGCGCTGGCCGACCTGTTCCAGCTGCAGGACGAGATCGCGCGCAGTGTGGCGGCGCAGGTCATGCAGAAGATCGATCCGGACACCCGCCTGCCCGACGCGCACCGCAGCGCAAGTGTCGATGCCTGGCAGGACTTCATGCTCGCGCGTGAGCTGTTCCACCGCCGCACGCAGGACTGGCGGGAAAAGGCGCTGGTCGCAGTGGAGCGCGCCGTCGCGCGCGAGCCCGACTTCGCCCGCGCGCAGGCACTACTGGGCATCGTGCTCGCGATGTCTGAAGGGCGCATCGAAGCCGCCCGGCCGCCTGGCGCGGCCCAGGCCGCCGTGCAGCGCGCGCTGCAGATCGATCCCCGCCGGGGCCAGGCGCAAGCGGCCCAGGGGCTGCTGCTGATGCAGGCCGGCGATGCCGTGGGTGCCGACGCCGCCTACCAGCGGGCGCTGGCGCTCGATCCACTGTTCACGACGGCCCACAACTGGCGCGCGATCGCACTGGGGTCCCTGGGCCGCACCGCACAGGCCGACGCCGAGCTGGATGCCGGCCTGCGCGTCGATCCCCTGAACCCGGTGCTGCTGGAGAACCGGGCCGGGGCGTTCGCGCGTGAAGGCCAGCTCGACGAGGCCCAGCGCACCTTCGAACGCATGCTGCAGTTGCCGGCACGGCCCGTCGGCGCGTACTACGGGCTGGCGCAACTGGCGCTCGATCGGGGCCGGCTGGTCGAGGCGCTGCGCTGGACGGCGGCGATCGCCCGCGATGGCGCGGCCCGGTGGGGCCCGCTGGCCGAGGTGCCCATGCTGCCCGTCCTGGTGCGGCTGGGCCTGGACCAGGACGCCGAGCGCCGGCTCGCCGCCTTGCCGTACGACAAGCTGCCGCCCGCCGTCTTCCGCCCCTTGTCGGACGCGCTGCTGCGGCTGGGGCGGCACGGCGACGCCGACGCCGTGGCGCAGGCCCTGCTTGCCCGCACCGCCCGAATGCCGGCCTGGTGGCCGGCGCATCGCGCCCGGGAGCTCTTCCTGCAGGGGCGGGTGAGCGAGGGCGTTGCGGCGCTGCAGGCCATGGCGCCCGGCGTCAACATCTACAGCAGCCGGGAACTCGCCGATCTCGCGCTCGCCCAGGCCTGGGCGCGTCGCGGCGACCACGACCCCGCCACCGCCGCCGCCAACCGCGAGGCCCTGCAGCGCGTGATCGACCAAGGCGAGTCGGGCGGGCTGGGCAATCACAACCCGGAGGCGATGGCCCTGCACGCACTGGCCCTGGCCTTGTCCGGACGTGGCGACGAGGCGCTGGCCCGGCTGCAGGCCGCCCGCGCCGCCGGCTGGAACGACCACCGCTGGGTGCGCAGCGACCCGCGTTGGGGCGCGGTGCGCGAGCATGCCGGTTTCCGCTCGCTCCTCGATGCTGCCGCGGCCGATGCCGCGGCACAGCGCGGGCAAGCCCTGCGGCGCGCCGCCAGCGGCGACGCCGAGCTGGCCGCGGCCCTGCCGGCGCCCTCTGGCAAACCCTGAGCCCCGGCAACCAAGCGGCCCGACCGCGGGCCAGCACCACGCAAGATCAGGGTTTGATCAGCGCTCGGTCATGACTCGCGGCGAGCGCTCTGGGAGGCTTCGGTGCCGTTATCCACGGCCTTCTCGGAGACCCCCATGGCCCTCAACGCCTCCCTATTGCCGCTGCTGGCCCGCATCGGCCTTCTTATGTCCGTCCTGGCTACGACCGCCTGCGGTGGGGGCGGTGGCACTGGCGCACCAGCGGCGCCAGCCCCTGCACCGGCACCGGCACCGGCACCGGCACCGGCACCCGCACCTGCACCGGCGCCCATTGCCAGCGCGCTCGACACCGAACTGCGCGGCCTCATCAACGCCAACAACCTCACCGGCGACCCGCGCACCGGGCGTGGGCTGCCGTCCATCGACGCGCCGCTGCCTCAGTTGGGCCGGCTGCTGTTCTTCAGCAAGGCGCTGTCGGCCAACCGCGACACCGCCTGCGCTTCGTGCCACCACCCGGCATTGGGTGGTGCCGACGGTCTGTCGCTGTCGGTGGGCACGGGCGCCGCACTGCCCGACGTGATCGGCCCTGGTCGGCGCCGGGCCGACGGGCAGATCCTCGTCGGCCGCAACGCCAACAGCTTCTTCAACGCCGGATTGTTCGACCAGGTGCTGTTCTGGGACGGCCGCATCGAGAGCCTGGGCAAGGAGGCGGGCGCCGGCGGCAGTGTCAGCGGCATTCGCACGCCGGCCAGCGCCTTCGGCAGCGCCGACGCGCTGGCCGGGCCCAACCTGCTGGCGGCGCAGGCGCGGTTCCCGGTTACCGGCGTGGAGGAAATGCGCGGCGACGGCTTTCCGGGCCTGAGCCCGGCGCAAGCACGCGTTCACGTGGCGGCCCGGCTGGGCAACTTCGGCAGCGGCGCCGGCGCGCTGGCGCCCAGCGACTGGCTGGCGCGCTTTCGCACCGGCTTCGGACAAGCCGCGGGCACGGCCGAGCAACTCATCACCTTCGACAACATCATGCGTGCCATCGCCGAGTTCCAGCGTTCGGCCACCTTCGTCGACACGCCGTGGCGCCGCTACATCCAGGGCGACTTGAGCGCCATCAGCGAGACCGCCAAGCGCGGCGCACTCGTGTTCTACAAGGGCGTGGCGCAGGGCGGTGCGGCCTGCGTGCAGTGCCACAAGGGCGACTTCTTCACCGACGAGAAGTTCCACGCGCTGGGTTTTCCGCAGGTCGGCCCCGGCATGGGCAACGGCATGCGCGACGACTTCGGGCGTGAACGCCAGAGCGGCAACAGCGCGCAGCGCGGCGCGTTCCGTACGCCTTCGCTGCTCAACGTCGA
>JANNWL010000488.1:0-1611 GCA_031414735.1 Burkholderiales bacterium
CAATGCTGCACTCAGCAGGCCCAGCGTGTCCTCGGCGTCCATGCCGTTGGCCAGGGCGGTGGAGCCGACCACGTCGGCAAACAGCACCGTCACCAGGCGGTGCTTCAGGCCGGCCGGACGCAGCAAGGCGGCCAGGCGGGCGCGCAGCGGGGCGGTGGCCAGCTCCAGCACCGTGTCGCCGAGCGTGTCGCGTTGGCTTACCAGCGCGGCGATGGCGCTCTCGATCTGGGCTTGCTCGGGGTTCATGAACGCTTGCGCCTTGTCTTGGTGGGGGCCGGCGGTTCGGCCATCCAGTCCTCGATCTGCAGGCCAGGCACCTGGTCGAAGTGGCGGGTGTTGTGCGTCACCAGCGTCAGCCCCTCGGCCAGCGCGTGGGCAGCGATCTGGGTGTCTATCTCGCCGATGGGCGTGCCGCTGCGCCTGTGCGCGTCCTTCAGCAAGCCGTAGCGGTCGGCCGCCTGCGGAGTCCACGGCAGGTTGGGCAACTGCAGCAGAAAGTGGTCGATCAGGCTACGACGCCGGTCGTCAGCGGCCATGCTTGCCTGGCCGAAGCGCAATTCGGCGCGGGTGAGTACCGAGAGGGCCACAGTCTGCTGCAGCAGACCACGGTTCACACGCTCTTCCAGCCCGGCAGAACTGCGCCGCAGGTAGTAGCTGGCGATATTGGTGTCCAGCAGGTACAGCAAGCTCATCGCGGCCAGCCCGCCAGCGGGTCGGGCTGCGGCGCATCGTTGCGGGACGGTATGAATTCGTCAGTGGCCGGCAGGCTCTGCAACTCGTGCATAAAGGCCTGCAGCGCATCGACGTCGGGCTTGGGCTTGAGCGTGATCTCGCCGGTGTGCTCGTTGCGGCTGATCCACATCTCGCGCGAATCGACCCGGAACGCCTTGGGCAGGCGTACCGCCTGGCTGTTACCCGTGCTGAAAACTTTGGCGATAGCAACCATGGGCACTCCGATGCGAAAAGTAGATACGAAAACGTATCTATTCTAACTTCGGCTATCGATCTCCGAACTGAGTAAGCATCAGGGCGCGGCACCTCGCCGCCCATACGCAGCGACGATGCTGCGGAAGTCCGGAATGGCCTGGATCAGCCGGTCGCGGTCGTCGGCGTCGGTGACTGCAGTGGCTCGCGCCTGTACGTCGGCGAACAGTTCATCGAGCAGCGGCCCAGCGCGCTGGGCGTGCTCAGGGCCCAAGCCGTCCAGCACCTGGTAGCAGATCCAGCGCGGGTACGTGGTCTCGTCTGCGGGGCATCCGGCCAATTCCTGCTGCAAGCGGCTGAGTGTGGCGTTCACCGTGGCAAGTGCCTCTGCGGGCCGGCTGAGGCGCACTTGGCACAGTGCCGCGAGAGCCCCGACGACACAGGCTTCGAGTTGCTCTTTCAACGCCTGGTGCAAGCTCAATGACTGGTCACAGCAGTCCATTGCTTTCTGTGCATCTCCTTGGTCGAGATGCACTTGGGTCAGAAAACGGAGCGTGATGGCTTCCATCCGTCGATCATCGGTCGCCCGGCGGATGACCAATCCTTCCTGGTACCAGCGCTCGGCTGCATCCAGGTCGCCCAAGCCCTCTGCGATGGTTGCCAGACGGTTTTGCACGTTCGCGATCA
>JANNWL010000489.1:0-1904 GCA_031414735.1 Burkholderiales bacterium
CGGCGGCAGCTTGGCGATGGCGGGCAGCGCGGCGAGCAAGGCGACCAGCGCGCCGACAGACAGGAGAGGCTTGTTCATCGGTAGGTCCTTTGCAATGCGGGCTATCAGCCCTGCGGCGTCAGCGGGGCCAAGCCCGTCGCCGTGCCAGCGCCCGAACGCTGGGCGGGGATCCTGCCCGCCTTGACGTCGTCGTGCCACATCTCATGGTGTTCCTTGGCCCAGGCTTCGTCCACCTGGCCAGTGCGCATGCCTTTCATGGCGTCCTTCACGCCCCACATGCCCATGTAGATGTGACCCATGAACAGGGCCATCATCAGCAGCGAGGCCACCGCGTGCACCATGTGAGCGACCTGCATCTGGCCGCGGGTCTGGCCCAGTCCGGGCACCAACAGGTTGAGCACCAGGCCCGAGGCTGTGACGATCAGCCCGAAAAAGATCACGCCGACCCAGAAGACGAACTTCTCGCCGGCATTGAACCTGCCCGAGGGCACGTGCTCACCGCTGAACATGCCGCCGCCCTTGGCCAGCCAGCCCAGGTCATGGGCCTTTGGGAGGTTGTCGCGCAGGTAGGTGAACGCAAAGACCACCAGGGCCACGGCAAATACCGGGCCGGCGAAGTTGTGCAGATTCTTCAGCGCGAAAGCCAGCCAGCCGAACAAGGTGGCGCCCAGCACCGGCAGCAGGAGGACCTTGCCAAACGCCAGCACGATGCCCGAGACAGCCAGGGCGACGAAGGCGCCGGCCACGCTCCAGTGCGCAGCACGCTCGAAGTAGGTGAAGCGCTCGATGGTCCGGCCGGTGTCGGCTTCGTGGCCGCCCATGGTCCCGACGCGCCAATAGAACAAGGCCAGCGCGAGGAGGGCGATGAACAACAGCGCACCGCCGTAAGGAATGATCCACTGGTTGCGCACCTGCCGCCAGGCTTCGCCGGCCGACGTCCATCGCGAGCCGGGGTACTGCACAAAGGGTTGCACCAGCACGCCCATCTCGACACCGGGCAGGTTGGTGACGCCAGGCTGCAGCCCGGAATCGCGCACGGCCCGCCAGGCCGGCGCGTTGTTGCCCGGCTGAGACTTGGAACGCTCGGCGTTGGTGTCGCCGGGCTTGGGTTCGGCCGGGGCGGTGAATCCGGCCGGCGGGCCGTTCGGGTTCACCGCGGCGGCGGCGTCGGCGACCGGAGCCGCAGACACGGTGGGCGCCGCGGTCTGGGCCGTGGCAGCCGCCAGCAGGACCCCCGCCAGCGCCAGGCCCGCCAACAGGTTGCGTGTGAAGCGACTCAAGGTGTCGTGCATGGCGGCGCCTCAATGGGGTCCGGTGCGGGTGTATTCGTTCTGCCCGTTGCGGGTCCGGGTCGCCGTCTGGCTTTCCCAACTGGCGGCGTCGCCCGCCTTCCAGCCCGGCGCGGTGTGCGTGCCCGTGGCGGCGGTGTAGGGGTGCGCGTCGGCCTTGCGCGTGCCGGAGGTCTGCAGCTTTTCGCCGCAGCCCACCAGCCCCAGGCCCAGGGCAGCCGCCGCACCGATGGCGGTCAGCCGCTTCATGACTTCGTCACGACCGGCTTGCTGCCACCGCCGCTGGGCTTGCCGTAGGCCGTGCCCCAGCCCCAGACCTCGCTGCCCTTGCCGCGTGTCAGAACGCGGGTGCGGAAGATGTCGGCGACGACGTCGCCATCACCGCCCAGCAGCGCCTTGGTGCTGCACATCTCGGCGCAGATCGGCAACTTGCCTTCGGCCAGGCGGTTGCGGCCGTACTTCTCGTTCTCGGCGGCCGAGCCGTTTTCTTCGGGCCCGCCGGCGCAGAAGGTGCACATGTCCATCTTGCCGCGCAGGCCGAAGGTGCCGTTGCGGGGGAACAGCGGCGCGCCGAAGGGGCAGGCGTAGCTGCAGTAGCCGCACCCGATGCAGGTG
>JANNWL010000490.1:0-2465 GCA_031414735.1 Burkholderiales bacterium
GCCACCGCCTGGATCATCTTGCTGCCGTGCTTGATGGCGCCGGCCTGCTCAGCCGCCTTGCCCACCATGTAGCCGGTGGTGTTCTGCAAGAAGACCAGCGGCGTGCCCGACTGGTCGCACGCTTGAATGAACTGCGCCGCCTTGGTGCTGCCGTTGGGTTGGATCGGGCCGTTGTTGCCGATAAGGCCCACCGCGTGGCCGTGCAGGCGGGCGTGGCCGCAGACGGTGTCGGGGGCCAGGCCGGCCTTGAATTCGAGGAAGTCCGAGCCATCGACCAGCCGCGCGATGACCTCGCGCACATCGTAGGGCTCGCGCTCGTCGGCGGGCACCACGCCCAGCAACTCTTCGCTGGCAAACAGCGGGGCGGTGGCCGGCGCCGTGGCGGGCACCGCGTCCCACCGCAGCTTGTCCACAAGCTCGCGCGTCAGCGCGATGGCGTGCGCGTCGTTCTCGGTCAGGTACTCACCCAGGCCTGTCGTTTCAGCGTGCATCTGCGCGCCGCCCAGTTCTTCGTCGGTGCAGTCCTCGCCAATGGCGGCCTTCACCAGTGGCGGCCCAGCCAGGTAGATGCTGGAGCGGCCGCGCACCAGCACCACGTAGTCGCTCAGGCCCGGCAAATACGCGCCGCCGGCGGTGGAAGAGCCGTGCACGACGGCGATCTGCGGGATGCCCGCCGCCGACAGCCGCGCCTGGTTGGCGAAGGCGCGGCCGCCGTCGACGAAGATCTCGGCCTGGTACATCAGGTTGGCGCCGCCCGACTCGACGAGCGCGATCAACGGCAGCTTGTTCTCGCGCGCCAGTTTCTGCGCGCGCAGCGCCTTTCTCAGGCCCATCGGTGCCACCGTGCCGCCCTTGACCGCGCTGTCGCTGGCCGAGACCAGCACGCGCTTGCCAGCCACGGTGCCGATGCCCACGATGCTGCCGCCGCCGAGCACGCTTTTCTTGCCGTCGTCGTCGTGCATGCCGAGGCCAGCGAGCGGGCTGAGTTCGAGGAAAGCCGTGCCGCGGTCCAGCAACCGCGCCACGCGTTCGCGAGGCAGCAACTGGCCGCGCGTCTCAAACTTGGCGCGCTTGCTGTTCGACTCAGTCACCACCTTGGCCTCGAGCGTGCGGATCTCGTCCAGCCGCTGCTGCATGCGCGCGGCGTTGGCCGCGAATGCTTGCGAACGCGGGTCGAGCTTGGTGGCCAGTGCCGGCATTACTTCAGTGCCTCGGGCGTCACGGCGCGGTGAAAGCCGCTGAAGGGCACGGACTTGGCCTCGGTGCCCAGCGGGAAGATCGCGCTACCCAGCGAGGCCGCACCGTCAATCTGCAGGGTGACGCCGCTGATGAAGCTGGCTGCCGGCGACAGCAGGAACACGATGGCCGCGCTGACTTCGGCTTCCAACCCCAGGCGCCGCATCGGCACGTGGTTCTTCAGGCGCGGGATGAAGGCCTTCATCGCGCCGCCATAGCTGTCCATGCCGCTGCTGGCGATCCAGCCCGGCGCCACCGCGTTCACACGCACGCCGGCATGGGCCCATTCGAAGGCGGCCGTGGCCGTGAGGTTGCTCATGCCTGCACGCGCCGCCCCGCTGTGGCCCATGCCGGGCATGCCGTTGCGGAAGTCTGCCGTCATGTTGACCACCGCACCGCCGTGGGCCTGCATGCACTGTGTGAAGAGCTCGCGCATCATCAGGAAGCCGCCGGTGAGGTTGTTGGCCACCACCGCGTCGAAGCCCTTCTTGCTGATCATCATCAGCGGCGCGGGGAACTGCCCGCCGGCGTTGTTGACCAGGCCGCTCACGGGGCCCAGGCGCTGCAGCACCTGGCCTACACCCGCGGTCACGGCAGCTTCGTCGCGGATGTCAAACGCCACCGTGTCGCAGCGCCCGCCATCGGCGCCGACCTCGGCGGCCACAGCATCCAGCTTGGCCTGGGTGCGGCCGCTGATCACCACGTGCGCACCGAGTGCTGCCAGCTCATGCGCCACGCAGCGCCCGATGCCGCTGCCGCCACCGGTGACCCAATGCACCTGGCCCGCGAACAGGTCGCGACGGAATACGCTGGCGTAGTGGCCAGGGCTTGTGGCATCGGTCATGACTCGCATGCTAACGTTAACGTCAGCTTGATGACATATAGGTGATTACGAGCGTCCGCGCGCCTGCGGTGCTGGCTAGCATCGCCGCCAATCTTCCAACCTCTGACCTCAAGGACTTTCCATGGACTTGCAAGCCTGCACCGATGCCCTGCGCGCCAAGGTGGGCGATTCCAGTGGCCTGAACGCCACGCTCAAGTTCGACTGCGGCGCAGACGGCGTGGTCGTCATCGACGGCCGCGCGGTGCCCAACACCGTGAGCAATGAAAACAGCGAGACCGACTGCACCGTGGGCATCACGCTGGAGAACCTGGCCGCGCTGCTGACGGGCGACCTGGAACCCGCAACCGGCTTCATGATGGGCAAGTTCAAGGTCAGCGGCGACATG
>JANNWL010000491.1:0-1500 GCA_031414735.1 Burkholderiales bacterium
GCCATGCCGCTGTCGCCAGCTTAGCTCGAACGTTAGGCCCGCCAATCCACCCTACATCGTTGCTCAACCATGAAGACCATCCAATCACTCTTCGCGCAGAAAACCTGGGCGAACAACGAGTTGTTCAACGCGCTGGCCGCGGTCAATGATGCACAACACGCGGCGGCAGTTCACACTGCAATCCGGACGCTCAATCACATCTACGTTGTCGACCGAATCTTTCAGGCTCACCTACTGGGCGAGCAGCACGGATACACGGCAACGAATACTGAAGCCAAACCTGAACTGGATGACCTTCAGTTCTCAGTAACTGAAACCGATGCCTGGTACGAGTCGTACGTGTCCAGGAGTTCGGCCGAAGTGTTGAGCGAGAGCCTCGCCTTCCGGTTCACCGATGGCGATGCCGGAACGATGACTCGCGAGGAGATGCTTCTGCACGTCATCACACATGGCTCATACCATCGCGGAAACGTCGGGCAGGTCCTCAAGTCCATCTCAATCGCACCGCCGCGAGACCTGTACACAAAGTTCCTTCATGTCACCGAGCCAGCGCGCAGGCGGGCCTAACCCCTCGCTCAAGCGGAGCGCCAACGGCAGGCCACCAGGCCCGGTCTGGCGGTACGCGGTACATTTTCGCCAGCCCGGGCCTGGCGTCCTGCCGTTGTCGCCCGCTTAGCTCGAACGTTAGGCGCCACAAGCCACCACTTTCGTCCCGCCACGAGTAAGCCTTGCTCCATTCGCCCTCGGACCCCATATCCAGCATCGTGCAGACTCTTGTTCTGTACTCGCTCGCCGAGCATCAGAACGGCCACGCCAAGAGCATCCGCGTAACCACCGCTGGAAACTCATTCAGCGTCGAAGACGATGGGAGAGGTCATGCGATCGGAAGGTCAATCGAGGGCTCGCCCTACCTGAACTTCATCTACTGCCATCTCGACTACCCCTATGAAGATCGAAGGCCAAAGCCTATACAGCTACAAGGCCTTGCCATGTCCCTCCTGAATCGACTATGCACTGAGCTGGCCGTCTCGGTCTGCAAGAAGAACGCCTCTTTGTCCATCCGCTTTCAAGACGGGCGCTTGGTGAGCCACGAAATGACTGAGATAACGAACGAAACTACCGGGAACAAGGTCTCAGGCAAAGTCAACGCAACCGTCTGCCACAAACCGCTGGATGAGAAGGCACTGGAACAGTGGCTCCACGTCTTGCTTGAAGCGAGCCCGTCGTTGAATCTGTTCTTTAACGGCCAACAACTTCGGCAGCGTTCGAGTGGCGCCTAACCCCTCGCTCAAGCGGAGCGCCAACGGCAGGCCACCAGGTCCGGTCTGGTGGTACGCGGTACATTTTCACCAGCCCGGGCCTGGCGTCCTGCCGTCGTCGCCCGCTTAGCTCGAACGTTGGGCGAAATACAAATGAGGTTTCTTGCGAAGTTTGCTGCTGCCTCTAGCCTTGGTGGCGTGCGGCCGGCACCATGTGGGCGGTATCGCGGGCCGTCCGTCC
>JANNWL010000492.1:0-8191 GCA_031414735.1 Burkholderiales bacterium
AACTGCGAAAACACCAGGACGTGACGGCCCTCGGCCAGCAGTTCGGGCAGCATGTCCATCAGCAGCGCCAGCTTGGCGCTTTCCTGGACCGGGGCGGGCCCGGGGGCAAGGCCGGCTTCCCTCGCCAGCGTGCGCGTGCCCTTGACCAGGCGGGGGTCGCAGCACACCTGGCGCAGCTTGAGCAGCGCGTCCAGCACCGCGATCTGCGAACGCTCGAAACCCTGGCGGTCCAGCGCCTTGCGCACCTGCTCGTCCACCGCCACGCGCACGCTTTCGTAGAGCGCGCGCTGCCGCCCGAGCAGCGGCACGCGGCGCACCACCTCGGTCAGCGGCGGCAGTTCCGGCGCCACGTCTTCCTTGCGACGGCGCAGGATGAAGGGCCGCACGCGGCGCGCCAGCAGTTCGGCACGCTGCGTTTCGCCGTTGATCTCGATCGGCTTGCGCCACAGGCGCTGGAAAGTGCGCGCGTCGCCCAGGAAACCCGGCATCAGCAGGTCGAAGTGCGCCCACAGTTCGCCGAGGTGGTTTTCCAGCGGCGTGCCGGTGACGCACAGGCGGTGGCGCGCCGGCAGTTCACGCAGGGCCCGGGCCGCGCGGCTGCCAGCGTTCTTGGCCAGTTGCGCCTCGTCCAGCACCAGCAGGTGCCAGGGCTCGGCCTTCAACACCTCGATGTCGCGCCACACCAGCGGGTAGGTGGTGAGTACGAGGTCGTGGGCGGCGATGTGCTCGAAGTCGCGCGCCCGCTCGTCGCCCTGCAGCGACAGCACGCGAAGCGCCGGCGCGTGGCGCGCGGCCTCGCTGCGCCAGTTGGCCAGCAGCGAGGTCGGCAGCACCACCAGCGCCGGCACGTCCAGGCGGCCCGCCTGCTTCTCCAGCAGCACATGGGCCAGCACCTGCGCCGTCTTGCCCAGCCCCATGTCGTCGGCCAGGATGCCGGCCAGGTGCTGCGCGCGCAGGTACTGCAGCCACGCCAGGCCGTGCATCTGGTAGGGGCGAAGCTGCAGGCCCAGCCCGGCCGGGGCCGCCACTGGCGGCGGTGCCCCGGCGGCGTGCAGCCGCGCGGCCAGCGCCGCCAGCCCGGCGTCACCCTGCAGTTGCCACTGGCCGTGGGCACCGGCGCGGGTGGCCTGCGTGTCCATCAGCGACTGGCGCAGCGCTTCGGCGTTCTGCGCCTCCCACGCCGACAGCACGAAGGGCCCCAGCGCCCGCCGCGGGTCGGTCAGCAGGTCGATCATCGCGCCGACCACGGCCTTCAGCGGGCCGGCGCGGGCCTCGATGCGGCGACCCCCGGGCGCACGCAGCGTGACCACGGCCTCGTCTTCGATCAGCGCCAGTTCGCCCGCCTTCAGCCAGCGGGCGTCGCGCTTGATGAGGTCGGCCAACAGCGGCGCCAAGTCCAGCGCCTCGCCTTCGACCTCGATGCCCAGGCTGACGCGCCACGAAGCGTCGCCGGCCGCCCCGTGCAGCGCGCCCAGTGGCGTGGCACCCACGGCGAAACGGTCGACGCGCTGCGCCGGTTCGGCGCCGCCGGCGGCGTCGATCTGCAGCTTCCAGCGCTGCACCGGCACGCTGAAGTGGGCAAAGCCCGGCAGCACCAGCACCTGCCAGCCCTGGTCCTGCAGGAGCGGCACCCGCTCAGCCCAGAAGTCGTCCCACTGGCCTTCTTCGGCCAGGCACCACAGGTCGTCATGGCCGGCGGCGGCCTCCGGGCTGCGCCATTGCAGGGCGCGCGCTGGGTAGGGCCGCAGCGGCGTGGCCCACAGGGCGTCGCGGGCCACGGCTTCGGCGTCCAGGTCGCGCTGCGGCGGCACCGGCCAGGGGGCGCTGTTGAGCAGGGTTTCGGGCGCGGGCATGCACCAGGGCGCGCCGCCGGTGGCGGCGGTGTAGGTCCAGTCCACGCGCGCCACCGTCAACTGCGGGCCACGCGCGCCGAAACCCGGAACGGCACGGGCACCGAGCAGACCTTCGCCTCGTGACAGCGTCTGCAGGGTCAGGCGCGGGCAGAAGGCGGGGCGGGGAGCAAGGCTGGGGACAGGGGAAGCGGCCAAGGTAAACGCATTCTCGGCGCTGCGAATGGACTCAGCTTACGAGCAGTTGTCACTTGGTTACTCTGCTCATCGCCCTCGGGGGGCGGCGGCAACACTGCTTGTGTGCGCTCACAACCAGCCCGACGTCCTGAAGCGCAAGTACATGGTGCCGCACACCGCCGCGATGACGGCGAAGGCCGGCAGGTAGCCGTAAAAAAGGTTGCCGCAAAGCAGCCTGCCGTCAAACGAAAAACCGGCTGACCGCCGCTTCACATAGGCCTCTGCCCGCACCGCAGCACGGTTGGCCAATCTGTGTGCGGCCGTTGTACACCTGCAACCGTACAAGCCCATCACCTTCAAGTAACCGGTCCCCGGCGGTGAGTTCGCTCCGCCCCCCGGCTGGTTCGGGTCGATTGCCAGCCCAGAAGATCGACCGCCGACCGGCACCGGATCTTGTCGCCTATGGACTCAAGCCTCGTTGCCGCGGCCGCTGCGTGGGCGGAACGCCTGCCAGCCCCAGAAGATGCGCGTCGCGATGGTCACCGCGCACATCGCGGAAAACAGTAATGCCAGAGGCGCGAAGTGCTGAGGCCATACGCACATGGCGATGAAGAAGGCCAGCGTCTCGGTGGCCTCGGTCAGGCCGCCAAGAAAATAGAACGACTTGTCCGGGTAGTCGACGCTGGTCAGCCCGCGCTTGGCGGCGATGGTCGCAAATGCCAGGAACGAGGTGCCGGTGCTGACGAAGGCGGCCAGCAGCGCGGCTGCCGCCAAGGCGTTGGCGGGCGGGTCGGCCAGCGCGAAGGCGAGCGGGACGGCCGGGTAAAACAGAAAGTCGAGGCTGATGTCGAGAAAGCCGCCGCGGTCGGTGGGTGAAGTAGCGCGGGCCACCGCACCGTCCAGGCCGTCCAGCAGCCGCGAGACCAGGATCAGCGCGGCGCCTGTCCAGAAAGCCTGCACAGCAATCGCGCCTGCGGCGCCCCAGCCGACGGCCAAACCGCAGAAGGTCAGCGCATCGGCGCTAATGCCGCGGCGCGCCAACTGGCGTGCAATGCCGTCGAGGACGGGGCGGATGAGAGCCGTGGTCTGACGATCGATCATGATCGAGGCCTTGTGATTGCCACAGTGCTGTGCACGCTCGACGATAGCCTGCCAGCCTTGCTGCCTGAGCCCTGGCCCGCTGTGTTTTCAGGAGTCGTGGCGCGCGTTGGTGATGTAGTCACGGCGGCAACATGCAGCGGCCCCGTCGTCGCGCTGCCGGCAATGTGGTTCAGGTCGGTTTGAGCGAAGGTCGGGCGCGGGCCGGGCTTGTAAGACCGTGAACCCGGCACCGAACGAGCTGGTGTTTTAACACGGTCGAGACCGGTCCACGCGCCAGCTGACCGAGCAGATCATCGCAGGACAGAGCGCCGAGATCGAGAGCATGCAACGGCGGCTGGTGGCCTTGCGCAAGCACCCAGCGAGCGCTGCTGCGGTTGAGTTTCCACCTACGGGGCGCCGCGGTATGGACACGAGTGGCCACTTTATGGCGACGAGTTCTGGGCAGCGTGTGTCGCCGATGGGTCGGATGCTGCTGGTCACGGCCTGCTGGAGCCGTTGTTCGGCCAGCATCAGGTCTACGCCCGCCACCGGCAGTGACCCCACCCATGTATTGTTTGACAGATCATTGAAGCATCGGCAAGCGCTCGCGCCGGGCGCCCCCCGTGTAGATCGCACCTTTGCTGCGACAGGCGGCGAGGTGCGACCAATGGTTCAATCTGCGACTCGGTGCGGGTTGAAGTGTGTAGCTGCACCGACCATATCCATGCGCGCATCGACCCTGACTCCGCACACACCACCCGCCGAGCCAGGTCCACAGTTGCCGCGGCTCTACACCTTTCGCCGCTGCCCGTACGCCATGCGCGCACGGTTGGCACTGCTGCAGGCGGGACGGATCTTCGAGGCGGTGGAGGTCAGCTTGCGCGACAAGGCCAGCAAGCTTGCTGGCCTTGTCGCCCAAGGCTACGGTGCCCGTGCTGCAGTTGCCCGATGGCAGCGTGATCGAGTAGAGTTGGGAGATCCTGCGCTGGGCATTGGGCGCACCCGATGCGCAGGGCTGGTGGGCGCGGGCACAGTCGCCTGGCAATCTAGATTTGGTAAAGCGCAACGATGGCGACTTCAAGCGTCACCTGGACCGCTGGAAGTACCGCCAGCGGTACGAGAGCGGTTCCCTCACGCCAGACGAACACCGCGACCGGGCGCTGGGCGTGTTGCTGCAACCGCTGGAGGCCCGGCTGCGCAGCGCGCCCTGCCTGGGCGGCGCCACGCCCTGCGCCACCGACCTAGCAGTGATGCCCTTCGTCCGCCAGTTCGCTTCGTTAGACCCGGAGTGGTTTGCAACGCAGAACCTGCCATCGGTGCGGGCCTGGCTGGACGGCTGGCTTGTCAGCCCGCTGTTCGTTGCGTGCATGTACAAGTTGCCCGCGCAAGGTGTGATTCGCTTTCCGTCGCTCTAGCGCTGGCTTGGCTGTCGATCAGATCTCGATCTGAGCTCGTTATAGCCCTGGCAGCGGCGCCCTGATGACGCGGCACGCGACCAGCAGCACCCGGCTTTGCCGAGCCGCAGCGCTCACCTGGACCTTTACGCCGGGGCGGTGGGGCCAGCCCCCCCCCCCCCCGCATTCAACAGCGCGCAACTGCCAGGTAAGTTCGCAGGGTCGGAACAAACCAGGCTCGTGCCGAACGACGGTGAGACCCAAAGGCTCGGGCGGTCAGTTGTATGAGCGCTGGAGACCAAGGGCCGGCTCGAGGTGAAGCGGTCGGTCGCCCTGACGCTGATCCGAGCCCCGGTTGTAGGTGTGCGCTTAATCGGCATATGCACGTCATGGATGTTGACGCCGACCGAGAACTACCCCTTTCGGCGTGGCGAAAGACTTACACCGCTTGATGGGACGCCAGCGACATGTGCAGAGTTCAGCCGTCGCCGTCGCCGGTGCTGGTGCTGGTGAATGCATACGTTCTGTGACGCGCACAAGCGCTTGACCCTCAGCGCGGCGGTACGGCTCGACGACAAGACGTCAGTGACGCTGCTGAACCCCGGAATTGGCGAGACCGGATCCGCGGATGGCATCTGTAGCCCACATGAACCTTGACATCCCGGAATGTCCCCATTGGGCCCAAGAGAAGCCATCCGCAGTGGACCCCTCAGTGGACCCCTGGATGTCCAGAAAGACTAAAGGGTCAGCAGGCGCTAACCTACTGACCCTCGTCATTACTGGTGCGGCTGGCAGGAATCGAACCCACGACCCCTTGGTTCGTAGCCAAGTACTCTATCCAGCTGAGCTACAGCCGCGCAGCCTGCGATTATACCACTGCCACTCGCGTTGATTGGGATTGGGTGGTGTCTAGTCGATCCCTGCTGCCGCGCGTTCGCAGGCTGCAGCGCGCGCTTCGTCGGACTCCTGCCTTGCCAGCGTGGCCAGCTGGCGCCAGACGGCGCGGCGGGTGCGGGCGGGCAAGGCCGGCGCTGCAGCGGCTTGTTCAAGCAGTCGGCGTGCCTTGCCCCACAACTGCCGGTGGGCGTAGGCACTGCCCACGGCAACCACGACGGCGGGCTCCTGCCCGTAGGCGTTCAAGGCGCTTTCCAGGCGTGGCAGCCAGTCACCGCCGATGCCCGGACAGGCGGCGATAAAGGCCAGGGCGACATGTTCGCGGTCGTCGGGGCTCAACTGCGAAAGACGGTCCCAGAACGGACGCAGCCAGGCCCGCGCGTCTTCATGCGCACCCAGGTGGGCGGCGCGCAACGCGGCGCGCGCTGCCACTTGCGCGTCGCGCCGATCGGCCGCGTCGAACTGGCCCCAGAGGCGCCGCAGCTGTTGCAGGTCGTGCGTGCTTTCGAGCGTGTCGCAGGCCAGCGTTCGCAGCAGCGTTTGCGCGACCAAAGGGGAAAAGGCCTGGTGATTGGCCAGCAGGCGCGCCGTGTGCAGCGCCTCCACCGGCTGCTGGGCCAGCCGGCAGGCCTGCAGCTTGAGCCGCAGTGCGTGCGTTCTTCGGGCCGCACCCGGCGGCAGTTCTGCCAGCAGTTCCAGCGCACGGGGCGCGTCGCGGTCATCCAGCGCCCACTCGGCGGCCAGCATGCGGACGGCCTCGTCGGCCGGGCGTGGGCTGCCGCCCAGTCGTGCGGCCTTCATGGCCTGCTGCAGCACCTCGTCTCGCCGCACACGGTCTTGCAACTTGTGCAGACTGCTGGCGACCAGCAGTTGCCCCAGCAGACGGAACTCGGTGTCGCTGCACAGCCCGGGCGTCTCGGCCTGAATGGCCAGGGCCTTTTGCGCCGCCTTGCGGGCGCGCCCGTAGCGTGATGCATACGACTCGGCCAGGGCCTCGCGCAGGGCCGCATTGGCGGCCCGCTCTTTGCGCAGAGTCCGCCATTCCTCAGCCCGGCGCGGCAGGCTGACCAATGAGCTCAGCGCCTGCGCGGCAAACATGACGACAAAACAGCTGCCCAGCACGAGGATGACAAACAGGTTCAGCGACAGGTCGGTACGCCAGCCACCCCAGTACAGGGTGACCAGCCCGTCGTTGGTGCCCAGCGTGGTGGCCGCCACCACGGCCACGACAAACAGGAGAACCAGCCAGATGACGCTGCGCATCCGGTGGCCTAGCGACCTGCGGCGGCTGTGGCGATGGCTGCCAAGGTCGCGTCCGGCCGCGGCACGACGACCAGGCGGGCTTGCGTGGCCACCTGGCGCACCATGTCGGCGGCCGACCCGACGCGGCGCGAGCTGCGGTCGAAGTAGCGGTCCAACGCGGCTTGAGAGTCGCGCAAGTCCGCTTGCGCGGTGTCGAACTGGCGCGACAACAGGGCCAGGCGCGCGTTGAGCAATCTGAGCTTCAGGCTCTCGCGCAGGAAGTAGGCTTGCTCGGGTGCGATCAGCATCGCATCAGGATGGTCGATGCGGGTCACGCGCACGAGGCTCTTGACTTCGCGCCACAGCGACACGCCGTAGTCCTGCCACCAGGTGCCCAGCGACAGCGCCCACGACGGGCCGCTTTGCGCTGCCGCAGCCTGGTTGGCACCGGCGACGTTTGATGCCGCCGAGGCCGCAGCTGCAGCACCCAACTTCGGTGGTGCGCTTCTCTCAGGCGCCGACAGCAGCGGCAGATCATCGACCTGGCGTATCACATCGTCCAGGCGGAGGGTCAGCACCGAAATGTCGATGACGCCGGCCGAACGCGTGCGCTCCAGGTCCTGCGCCACGGCGCGCCGCACGCGCTCCAAGCGCGGTTGGTTGTAGCGCGCCAGGCGTTCGTCGGCCTGCTTGAGCGTCACCACCAGGGGTTCGGCGCTGCCGGTGATAGCCGCCTGCTGCAGCGCCACGCGGATGGCGGTGTCGATGTCGGCCAGCACGTTTTCGTCGCGCGATCGGGCCATCGACTGGATCAGGTCTTCGATCTGCGAACGCTGCAGGCTGGTCTCGGCGACACGCGCTTCCAGCAGGGCCATCTTGGCGCCGGCCTCGCGTGCCACGGCCTCGGCCTGGCGGGCCAGGGTGCGCGCTTCGGTGGCCTGGCTGCCGCTGTCCTGCTGGCGCTTGACGAGTTCGCTCTCCAGCGCCTTGACCCGCTGCTGGGTGTTCCAGGCCAGCATCAGCGCCGCAGCGGCGACTGCCGCCAGCACGGCCGCGCCGGTGGCCACCCAGCGCCCCGGCAGGCTGCTGGCGTGAGGAGTCGCTGGCGCCGCAGCGGTTGTAGCCGGTGCAGCCGGTGCAGCCGGCGGCGTGGTCTGAGAGGGTGCGGGGGTGTCGGTCACAGGTCGCTCATTCTATCGACGGCCCTTGTTGGCCCGGTCCCTGCGCACCCGGCGCGTCAGTGTCCCAATCGCCCGCCGCCCGGGCCACGGCCAGGACCGTGGGGGCCGTGATCTGCACCTGGCCAAAGCCCAAGTCGCGCACGGCCTGCACGATGCGCGGGTGCGACGCCAAGGCGCGGCTGCGCGACCAGTCGGCCGCCGGGGCCAGCGCACGCAGGCAGCCCACGGCCTCGCTGCTGCTGAACAGCCACAGGTGCTGCGCCGGCTGGCTGCAGGCGTCGGCCAACAGCGCGCGGCCGGCGGCGTCCAGCCGCGGCGGCGTGCGCCGGTAGGCCGCAATGAAGTCGACCTGGGCGCCGTGCCGGCGCAGCAC